>JASBZE010000007.1 GCA_029983575.1 Peptostreptococcaceae bacterium | reverse complement strand
AAAATGACCGTCACCCCATATGTGAAATGGTCTTGTTAAGTAGTTTTAAAGTGATGTATAGTCCACATTTGTTTTTATGTAAAAAATAATTATATAAAAAGTGTTGCAAATATTTATTATAAGGTGTATAATAATGTTGCAGGTAGAAATACGCTGTATACTCATGATATCGAATTAACGTTTAAGCGATATGTAATATCGTCGATCATGAGGCCACCTAAGGGTGGTTTTTTTTATGGAGGATAATTGAAGTGAATATATATGTATACTCTGATGAATCAGGTGTATTTGATAAAAAACATAATAATTACTTTGTCTTTGGAGGATTAATACTAATTGGCAAGGATGAGAAAGAAAAATGGTCTAGAATGTATTCGAAAGTGGAGAAAACGTTAAGATGTAATAAAGGTGTTGATAAAAAATATGAGCTTAAAGCTACTAAAGTTACTAATAAAGAAAAGGGTAGTCTATTCAGATCTTTAAATAATTGTTATAAGTTTGGCGTCATAATAGAACAGCAAAAAGTACTCAACAGAATATTTGAAAGCAAGAAAGATAAACAAAGGTATTTAGATTATGCGTTTAAAATAGCAGTAAAAAGAGCTTTTGAAAAACTTATTTCAGAAAATAAGATTATACCAGATAAAATAAATAGAATATATTTCTATATTGATGAGCATACTACTGCTACTAACGGCAAATATGAGCTTAAGGAAGCTTTAGAACAGGAGTTTAAGTGGGGAACTTATAATAAGGAGTTTAGTATTTTTTATCCGCCTATTTTTAGTAATATGAATGAGGTAAAATTAGAATACTGCAATTCATGCTCTAAGCTATTGATTAGGGCGTCAGATATTGTTGCTAATAGAATTTATTTTTTGGCTAAGAATAAAAAATATTACGAACTTAAAAACATTAAAAATTCGAATATTATATTTTTACCTTAAATTATAAGGTTGCACAAAGATATCCAAGCTAGGCTATATTGTCAAGAAATTTAAATTATACCTGAGTAATTTTAATACCTCTCATCATAAAGCGCCCTGATAGGGCTTTTTAATGCAGAAATAAGACAAGGCGTTGAGAGTCTGTAAAAATGATTAGAGTGTCTGTGTTTAATCAAAATATAATTCATGAAATAGATTTAATAAGTAAAATCAAAACTACTAAGTAAAAAAGGGGTGTGTTGAAAGTTATTGGGAACGTGGGCCACTTGCTTGCAAGTGAGTGAGCAATAATTTCAACACACCCCAATACTACATAAACATATTAATTCTAACTTGACAGAAGATAATTACTGATAAAAATATTGAAATAATATCATAATAGTTAGCTAACAGAAAATCAACGCATTACCCAAATAATTGCAAAAAAAAGACCCCATCAGGGGTGTCTTTCTAGTTCATAGCATTTAATTTTGAAGCTAATTTAGCAACCTTTCTAGAAGCTGCATTTTTATGTATAGTTCCACTTGAAGCAACTTGGTTTATCTTCTTTTGTGCGAACTGGAATCTTTCAGTAGCTGTAGTTTTGTCACCAGCCTCTAAAGCCTCTTCAAATCTTCTTATAGCAGTCTTTATTTGAGATTTTCTGATTCTGTTTAGAGCAGTTTTCTTCTCGATTACCTTGATTCTTTTCTTAGCTGATTTTATATTTGCCATTCGATTCACCTCCTGTTACTTAAAATATCTCATTAATCAACATATTAAAGTTTAACAGAAATTCGTGTAAAAATCAAGTAAATTTTTTATAAAAAATCTAATTTCGCTCAAAAATATGTACTATAATTTTTAATTGTTATTAGTTAAAATTAACATATATTTAAGGAAAAGTCAACGGCAAAATTAAAATGTTTCCATGAGGTGGGTATAAGTATTTACTTTAGGAAATAGTTAGTGTAAAATTGTACTTATGAGAATAGTTAAGGAGGAGATTAAGTGAAGGATAGGCAAAGTAAGATAAGAAACTTTTCTATCATTGCCCACATAGATCACGGGAAGTCGACTTTGGCTGATAGGCTGATTCAAGTGACTGGACTTGTGTCTGATAGGGAGATGAAGGCCCAGCTTTTGGATAATATGGACCTTGAAAGGGAAAGAGGAATTACTATTAAGCTTCAAAATGTAAGGCTTAAATACAAGGCGAAAGATGGGGAGACGTATTTTTTACATCTTATAGATACTCCAGGTCACGTAGACTTCAATTACGAGGTTAGTAGGTCTTTGGCGGCGTGCGAGGGTGCACTTTTGGTTGTAGACGCTGCTCAGGGAGTAGAAGCTCAGACTTTAGCAAATGTATATCTGGCTATTGAGCAGGATTTAGAGGTCAGACCAGTTATTAATAAGATAGATCTTCCATCAGCTAGGGTTGATGAGATTAAAGAGCAGATAGAGGATGTCATTGGATTAGATGCTGAGGAAGCTCCGTTGATTTCAGCTAAAAACGGGATTAATATAGAAGATGTTTTAGAGGATATAGTAAATAATATTCCAGCTCCAAATGGAGATGAGAATGCACCGCTTAAAGCTTTGATATTTGATTCATACTATGATCCATATAAAGGTGTCGTGGCTTATGTCAGAGTTTTTGAAGGCAAGGTATCAAAGGGCACTAAGATTGAGATGATGAATACCAAGAAGGTGTTTGAAGTTACTGAGGTAGGTGTTATGAGTCCGGGGCCAACTGAACTAGATGAGCTGGCTAGTGGAGATGTTGGCTATATTGCGGCTAGTATTAAGGATATTAGAAGCTGTAGGGTTGGTGATACGGTTACAGAAGCCGACAGACCGACAGAACACGCCCTACCAGGATATAAAAAGGCTACACCTATGGTTTACTGTGGTATATATCCAGCTGACGGAGAAAAGTATGAAAATGTAAGGGATAGTTTGGATAAGCTTCAGATAAATGATGCGGCCCTTGAATATGAGGCAGAAACTTCTGCAGCCTTGGGATTTGGATTTAGATGTGGATTTTTAGGACTATTACATATGGAAATCATCCAAGAAAGGCTTGAGAGAGAGTTTGATTTAAATATTATAACTACTGCTCCATCGGTTATTTACAGGGTGACCACTAATGATGGAAATGTTCAGATGATACAAAATCCGACAAATTTACCGGATCCGACTGAAATTAAAATGATTGAAGAACCTATTGTTAAGGCGGATATAATCGTACCTAAGGACTATGTAGGTGCTGTTATGCAGCTTTGCCAAGATAGAAGGGGAAATATGCATAATATGGAGTATATCGATGATAGAAGGGTTATGCTACATTATGATCTACCACTAAATGAGGTTATTTACGATTTCTTCGACGTTCTTAAATCTAGGACAAGAGGTTATGGTTCCCTTGATTACGAGCTAAAGGGTTATGTGGCGTCTAAACTAGTAAAGTTGGATATACTTATAAACAAAGAGCAAGTTGATGCACTAAGTTTTATCGTTCACGAGTCAAGAGCCTATGTAAGGGGTAAGGCTATGTGCGAGAAGTTAAAAGAAGAGATTCCGAGACATCAGTTTGCGATACCAATCCAGGCTGCTGTAGGAAATAAGATAATTTCTAGAGAGACTATTAGTGCACTTAGAAAGGATGTCCTAGCTAAATGTTATGGAGGAGATATTTCTAGAAAGAGAAAGCTTTTAGAGAAGCAGAAGGAAGGAAAGAAGAGGATGAGACAGATAGGAAGCGTTGAAGTGCCGCAAAAGGCATTTATGTCAGTTCTCAAACTCGACAGTTAGTTAATTAAAAGTAAAAAGTTTAGGAGGTCCTTATGAACCATATAAGTGTAGACAATATACCTGTGGAGGTTTTAGAGCTTTTAAGAAAGCTCGAAAGCAACGGGTATAAGGCTCATCTTGTTGGAGGTTGTATTAGGGACCTCCTTTTAGGTGAGGTGCCAAGTGATTGGGATATCACTACAAATGCAAAACCAAATGATGTAGAGAATATATTTGAAAAAACAGTTCCGACTGGAATTGAGCACGGTACGGTTACTGTTATTATAGGAAAAAATCACTATGAGGTGACTACTTATAGGATCGATGGAGATTATGTCGACAACAGAAGGCCAAAGGAAGTTATTTTTTCTGACAGGATAGAAGAGGATTTGGCCAGGAGGGATTTTACAGTGAACTCTATAAGTGTTGATGTAAATGGAAATATTACAGATCCATTTGGAGGAGTAGAAGATATTAAGAGAAAAGCCATCAGATGTGTAGGGAATCCAGATATGAGATTTAATGAGGACGCCCTTAGAATTGTTAGGGGAGTTAGGTTTGCTTCTGTGTTAGGTTTTGATATAGAGGAAAAAACCCTCAGTGCTATCGAAAAACACATGTATCTTCTAGACAATATTTCAATTGAGAGGATAAGGGATGAAATAGACAAGATGATCGTCAAAAATCCTTATGGACTTATGATTTTAAAAAAACTAGGTGGATTTGACGTCATTTACCCAAGGTTAAATAGGGTTGATGATGTCGTTTTGAAATTGGTTGTCGAATCGTCTAGTGTTGATGTCGAATTATCTGGCGCTAATGGTGTTCTTAGTAATAGAAATTTATCAAAACTAGATATGAGTATCGCTATTTTGGCTGAGTATATTTGTGACAGCGTTGATGAAGTTCAACAGTTTCTAAAGTTTTTTAAGTACGACAATAAAAAAATAAGGAGTTCTATAGAATATTTTAAGATTAAATCCAAGTACGAAAAACTTGCACAGAAAAATAAGGAGATTGGCGATAGGGAGTCTAGGATTTTTCTAAAGAGGATGCTAAAATCATTTAGCATGGAATCAGTTTTGTTTTTTTTGTGCGTTTACAGGGAACATATTTCGGTTTTTATTGACCTTGTTAAAAACTCCGAACCTTATAGATTAAAGGACTTGGCAATAAATGGCAGTGATCTGAAAAACCTTGGGTTTAAGGGAAAAGAAATTGGAAATATTCTGGATGAACTTTTGGAAGATGTTATTAATACTCCTGAGGCTAATACTAAGGAACAACTTTTTAATAAAATAAATTCTAACAATTAAAATATCAATTTTATAGCATTTTCTATGTGATACGTGCTATAATTAATTGTATACGAATATTTTCAGGCATCATAACTATTAAAATAATATGGGAGGAAATGCTAATGGATTATAAAAATCTTATTATCAATGGAAGATCTGTAAGGGATTTCAAGGAAACACCAGTGGAGAAATCGATTCAAGAACAGATTGAATCTTATATTTCAGGAAGTAAAAAATTAGTTCCAGCTTTGGATCTAGACCTAGTTTTCTATGAAAACTCACTGGTATACGAAAGATTACAAGGAGTGGCAGGATATAAAGGGTTTATGATAAAAGCCCCACTTTATCTTTTCCTTTTCTCTGAAGAGGGAGACCACGATATTGAAAATGCTGGTTACGTTGGTGAGAGGGCAGTGCTTAAGGCAAGAGACCTTGGCGTAGACTCATGTTGGGTTACTTTTAAGAGCAGTGACGAGGTTAAGGCAAAGCTAGGTCTTCAAACAAAGAAGAAGCTTCTAGGAATCATAGCACTTGGATATGAAGAAGCAGGACACGATAAGACTGTTCAAGGAGCAACAAAGATTGGAGATAGTATTTCAAGATCTAAAATAGATATAGTACCAGAAAAAAGTGAAAGGGTAGACTTAGAGGAGATTGTTTACTTAGATAAGTGGGGTATTCCAGCAGGAATTGACGTTCTTGAGGAGAGAGCACTTTTTGATGCGTTTTCTTTTGCGAGAATGGCTCCATCTGCTTTAAACAAACAACCATGGAAATTTATAATTGACGGTGGTAGAGTTATTCTATGTATTAATAACGAAGACTACTCTGGAAGTTATGAAAACAGGATTGATGCAGGTATAGCAATGTTATACTTCGGTATCGTGCTAGATATCACTATGTTTGACTCTAAGTGGAGCTTTGACGGATTAAATAAGGAAGACTACGGTGTACCTAGCGATTACACTATAGTAGGTTACTGCAGTATATAGTTATGAAGGGGATATATATTCACATACCTTTTTGTGAGCAAAAATGTTTTTACTGTGATTTTAATTCCTTCCCCTCAGATGATTATACTAAAAAGAAATATATGGAGCATCTGCTTAAAGAGATAGAGTTAAATAAGCAGATGCTCTTTAATTTTGAAGGGTTTAGGAATCAGAAAAAGGTATTAGATGACGAAAAAATTGAATCTATATTTATTGGTGGGGGAACTCCATCTATTATTGATGAAGCTTATATTACAGAGTTAATGAATGTGTTAAAAGAAGCTTTTGGAGAATACTTCGCCGATGATATTGAGATTACTATGGAGTCAAACCCAGGTACTTTGACCTACGAAAAGCTATTAGCATATAAAAAGGCGGGTATAAACAGGCTTAGCATTGGACTTCAATCCTGTGTCGACGATGAACTCTCTTCACTCGGGAGGATCCACAATTATGATGACTTTGAAAAAAATTACTTTTTGGCGAGAAAGGCCGGATTTGATAATATAAATATAGATCTTATGTTTGCCATCCCAGGGCAGACCTTAGATAGTTTAAACTACAGCTTAGATAAGGTTATCGGTTTAAACCCTGAACACATTTCCGCATATTCTCTAATAATAGAGGACAAAACACCATTTGGAATGATGTATGAAAAAGGAGATTTAAAAGAAATCGATGAAGAGATATACGTAAAAATGTATAGAAATGTAGTCGATAAATTGTATAAAAACGGCTATAGGCAGTATGAGATTTCAAATTATGCAAAAAAAGGAAAAATGTGTCGCCACAATCTCATGTATTGGAGAGGTGGGGATTACATGGCTATTGGGCTTGGATCATCAGGACTTATTAACGAAGTAAGATACTCAAATGCTCAAAGTCTTGATAAGTATTTTAGCATGATAGACGAGGGAAAATTACCCATCGATTACAGAGAAAATCTCAGCAAAGAGGATATTATCAACGAAAAGATAATTTTGTCTCTAAGAACAAATATGGGACTAGATGCCAAAGAATTGAAAGATGTTACGGAATTTGATATATTATTAGATAGGAAAAATGAGCTTGAAAACTTGAGCTCAAATGGATATATTGAAATAGATGGAGATAATATTAGGTTGACTCAGAGAGGTAGGGAAATTTCTAACTCCATTTATGTGGAACTTATGGTAGATTTTGACAAGGGAAGCAGCTAATGTAGTTTTATTAATTAATCTTATTGGAAATTTATGTTAGGAGAGTTTATGAAGATAAATATTAGATTGAAAAATGAATCTGAAACCAGGCGTTTAGGAGAGTTTATAGGAGGGCTTCTAAAGGGCGGAGAGGTCATAACTTTAATTGGTGATCTCGGCGCTGGCAAGACTACCTTAACTCAGTCAATAGCAAAATCCATAGGAATCGAAGAAGACATCACGAGTCCTACATTTACGATCGTGAATGAATATGAGGAGGGCGTCGGCCTAAATCACTTTGACGTCTACAGGATAGGAGACAGCGATGAGATGTTTGATATCGGTTTTGATGAGTATATTGAGTCTGGTAGGGTAAATATTATCGAGTGGGCTAATATAATTGAGGATATTCTGCCTGAAGAGAGGCTTGAGATATGTTTAGAATATGAAATTGATGGAAGAACCGCAAATATTAGCTCTAAGGGATCTAAATACGATGAGATATTAAAAGCGATTGAAGGAAAATTTAAAATTGCTTAAAATTTTCTAATGACGGTTAGATGGATGGAAGGTGAAAGAATGAAGGTACTGGCGATTGATACTTCTACAAATTGCGCGACTTGTGCTATTTGTGACGATGAGAGTATAATTGCAGAGTTTTCTATAAATAATAAATTAACTCACTCACAAAAAATTGCGTCTCAGATTGAGTCGATGTATAAGATTTCGGGCGAGGATATGAAAGAAACCAGCTTGGTTGTAGTTTGTAATGGGCCAGGATCATTTACAGGGATTAGGATTGGTGTGTCACTCGCCAAGTCTATAGCTCATGTGTTAAACGCACCAGTTGTAGAAGTTAGCTCATTGGAGCTTCTGGCTGGAAATCACATGGATAAAAATGGATATGTAATTCCATTAGTAGACGCTCAGAGAAATAAGGTATATTATAACGTATTTGAAAATAATTCGTTTGATGAAATCTCAAATAAATTGTATAAAGATGATGTGATTGAGGTAGAAAAATTAGTTGATGTGATTTGTGAGCTTGATGGTCAGGTAATAGTTGTCGGAGAGGGTTCAAAAAAATTAAGAGGCTATATTGAAGAGAATAAAGAACAAAACTTGAATAGATTAATCGATGATGGGAAACTAAAATTTTCTTCCATCGCTTCTAATTTTAATCGTGCAGCAGTCTTGGCATCAATAGGTATTTACAAGCATAATATAGGAAAAGATAAGAGCTTTTTTGATATTAGACCAAAGTACATAAGAAAATCCCAAGCCGAAATGGAGTATGAGAAGAAGCACGGACATCCTGTTGATTCAAAAAAGAATGATCTAAAAGAAGAAAAAGAGGGTGTAGACGTTGGTAATTAGAGAGATGACAAAGGCTGATGTAGATGATGTCTTTGAAGTAGAGAAAAGTTGTTTTAATGATTTTTGGTCAAAAAAGTCTTTTTATGAAGAATTAAAAAACAGACTCGCCCATTATTTTGTTGCTGAAATAGATGAAAAAATCGTCGGTTACATGGGTTTTTGGACTATTCTCGATGAAGGCCATATTACAAATGTTGCAGTAATTTCAGATTACAGGGGCAGGGGTATAGGAAATAGACTTGTTGAAAATGCGATAGTTTGGTGTAAGGAAAATTTTATGAGTATGATGACCTTAGAAGTCAGACAATCAAATGATGTAGCCCAAGGACTATATAAAAAGTATGGGTTTAAATTACAGGGAATAAGGAAGGAATACTATTCTGATAATAAAGAGGATGCATGGATTATGTGGTGTGATTTGAAGGAGGTGAGTGTAGATAATGGAAAAATCAGTTTCAAAGAGTAGTGTGGATTTTTTCGAAAAAAAGGAAGCAGGTTTAAAAAGTGCTAAGGGAGATGTTCTTGGTAGTGATAAGGCAGATGCTTTCAGTAGTGCTAAAGAAGATATCTCCACAAAAACTAAGGGCAATAATATCGTTAATGATGAAAGTATAATTACACTTGCCATAGAGAGTAGTTGTGATGAGACTTCATGTGCCATTCTAAAAAATGGAAGGGAAGTTCTTTCCAATATAATATCTACTCAAATCGATATCCACAAAAAATTTGGAGGTGTAGTTCCTGAGGTCGCATCTCGTAAACACGTTGAAAATATTTCTATAGTAGTAGAGGATGCCTTAGAAAAGGCTGGCGTTACTATGGATGATGTAGATCATATAGTCGTCACTTATGGACCGGGCCTAGTGGGAGCACTCCTAGTAGGTCTATCATATGCAAAGGGACTTTCCATGGCAACAAACAAACCTCTAACAGGGGTAAATCACATTGAGGGTCATATATGCGCCAACTACATCCAAGATAGGAATTTAAAACCTCCTTTCGTAACGCTTGTCGTTTCAGGAGGGCACACACATATAGTAGAGGTGCTGGATTATAATAAGTACAATATAATTGGAAAAACTAAAGACGATGCTAGTGGTGAAGCCTTTGATAAGGTTGCGAGGGCAATGGAGCTTGGGTATCCGGGTGGTCCGCTGATAGATAAGCTGGCAAAGGAGGGAAACCCACATGCAGTTGAGTTTCCTCGCGCCAATATGAATGATGGATATAATTTTAGTTTCAGCGGTATAAAGTCTTCTGTATTAAATTACCTTAATTCAGAGAAGATGAAAGGTAATGAGATAAATAAAGCGGATGTGGCGGCTTCATTTCAAGAGGCAGTAACAGACGTACTATGTGAAAAAACTATAAAGGCGGCAATGGAGCTTGGGTATGATAAAATTGCCTTAGCTGGTGGCGTAGCGTGTAACTCTCAGTTAAGAGAGAAGATGAAAAAGATGGCCGACGAGAATAATTTAGGTTTGATATATCCTAGTCCTATATTGTGTACAGATAATGCGGCTATGATTGGGACAGCAGGATATTACAGATTTATAAATAAAAGGATCGATGGAATGGAATTAAATGCCGTTCCAAACCTAAAGATCGGCGATTAGTTAATTAATGTGAATATCTAAAATTGATTACAATAGACAGGACTCATTAATTTGAGTTTTGTCTTTTTTTATTTCTGTATTGTTTATTTTTTATACATGCAATCTATAATAAATAATTATAATTGAAAAAAATCCTAAAAAAATTATCTGATAAAAAAATTAATAAAAGAACTATTAAAAAAATAATGGGAAAATATATTCAAAAAAAGATAAGAAATAAAACAAATGTTTATCATCTGATATAAAACTGTTAACCTTAGTTTAACATTAATTAATACTGTTTTCACGCTTAAAGTCAATCGTGAATAAAAATAGGAAAATAATTGTAGAAAAAGTAGGACTGAATTACTCTTCATAGTATAATATTATTATTTTAGTTTTAGAATACATTTACATAAACAGTTTGATTATAATTATAAAATCTGGATAAAATAATATTAAAATAAATGTAAAATATTAGAAAAATAGTTATTGACACGAATAAAATAGTGCTGTTATAATATTAAAAGAAAAAAAGACACAAAATAGTTTATGTCTAATATTATAAGAATTTGCATTATTTTATAATATTATATTTCGCAGGCTATTTTGCGACAAAACATTGCTGCGAAAGGAGAATACGATGAATAACTATGATAGACGTAAGCAGAAAAGGTACTATAAGTGTCTGACAATTATTATTGCTGCCCTTGTTTTCATTCAGTCTATCACTGCTGGAAACTTTGTAAAAGCAGATTTAATTAATCTAGAAAAAGTTAGAAATATTAATGAGATTGTTATGGACGACAAAGATGGAATAAGTGATGTTCATACAAAAAAAAGTATCGATAGCCAAAAGTCTAACTCTAATATTCTAGAGATAAAATCTCAAGTTGATCCAGGTATAAAAAAAGATGCAGAAGAGATTGTTTCGGAAAGTGGATCAGATGGAAAGTCAATAAGGGATAAATCATCTAATTTAAATCAAGATGAAGCCGATCGTGATAAATCACGTAAGCCAAGAGCAACAGATGATGTCCCAGACAGACCAGAAGAACTAAAACTATCGCCAATGGCTATGACAGCTGCACAAAACGCCAAGCCTAGAATGGTAAATGTAAGTGTAGATTCATATGTTCTAGAGGGAAATGGCGATAATCCAAATGTCGTAAGGCCTAATGACAACAATGGTATTAGGACGAGCATTCTTTTTAATATACCAGACGGTCATAAGAAAGGGGACTACTTCACATTTAGCTTTGATGATAATATAAATCCCGGCGGAACAAATATTCACTTTATTCTGGGAAATATTGTTCATCCAAAGACAAATGAATTGATCGCGACTCCTGAGTATGATCCAAACACAAAGACGATTAAATATACTTTTACAGATTATATTGAAAGGCACGAAAATGTAATAGCTGGATTTAGGCTTGCAAATTCCGGAACCAACAGGGAAAGATTAACACACAGCGGACATGTGACTTTTATCAATTTAGTTAATGGTAGACCGATTGAACCTAAAACTCTTGAGATCATTTATAACGATCACGTTCGAGGAATATCAAAAACTCCAGAAGGAATGAAAGACCTAAGTATGGCGCACTTTATTCCAAGGGTAGATAATATCAATAATTATATTGAGTATTTTATTTACTTATATCCGAAGAAAGATATTAACGGCATGACAATACCGTCACCATCTGAACCTACAGAGCTATATATTCACAAGTTTTCGCCTGAAAGTGGTGTAATTATTGATGAAGATACAGAGGTAGAGACATATAGAGTTCCTTATGATAGAAAAGATGAGTTTATGACTCCGAGTTTTACGAATGATATAGATAGCTTACCAAGAGCTACCGAGCTTAGAAAAGAGTTCACTAATGTTGGTCATGACGGAAAAGGACCATTCAATGGGGATATTATTAAATATGATATAAACCCACGTTATCTGAGAGGTCATACCGGTGGATATATTATAAAGGTCAGAGCGAAATTTGATCCAAAGAAACCGGCTATTATAGGACAAAACTTTATATCCAAAAAGAAAAATTGGGATGGAACAGCACCGATGTGGCTCTATGGTACTTCTAACTACAATGAAAGACCTGGTGACGCACTAGGAATAGGAGATGAAAAAGAAATTGTCCCAAAAGGAAGGTTGACCATAAAAAAAGTGGGAGAAAACAATGAACCACTTGAAGGAGCTATGTTCTCACTACAGAGAAGAGATAATAGAAAAGAGATGGAAAGAACCCTCGAACCAAAAGGAATCACTAAATTTGTGGATTTAGATCCCGGAGACTACATACTAAGAGAAAAATCCGCCCCACCTGGATACAAAAAATCTAGGGAGGAGTTTTATGTTAGAGTTTACGAAGATGAAAATATTAGGTCGATTAGCAATGAAGTCGGAACTTGGAATGATCTAGAAGTTAAGAAACCAAAGCCGAGAAATAATAACAGTGATAGAATTGCTGAGGATAAAGATGATATAAAAGACGAGATACTCAGACCTGAAGACAATGGTGAGTTAGATGACTTACTTCCAGGAGAGACTAGGGAAGACAGCACAAAGAAACCTGGACCTCCTAGACCTGAGAATAACAGCTTTGAACATTTACCTTCAAATGAGAGGATTGCAAAGGTGAGGGGATATGAACTTATTTCCACTGGAAATCAAAATCAAATCGTAAGGCCAAATAGTAGCGAGAAGATTATGATGAAGTTGAGTCTAGACATAGATGACAAGGTTAAGCAAGGCGATTACTTTATTATCAACTTGGATGACAAAATTAAGCCTGAATGGTTAAAGCCATCTTTCAAAGCACCTGATATTGTAAATGGCGATGGTTCGGTCGTAGCTAGGGCAAAATTCGATAAGGCAAGCAATAGAATTAAATACGTATTTACAGATTATGTAAACGACAAGGTAAAGATAAATATCAAGCTTAACTTAGCAATGGGTGTTAACAGAAATATAGCTAATACTAATTATAGATATTTATTTCAAAACGCTATTGATAATGAGAGGCTTGAAAGTAAGCGGTTAGAGGTTCAATACCTAAAACCTACGAGTTTTTTCAATGATTCATATATCAACGCTAACAGTGCGGTGACTAAGATAGACGAAATTAATAAAAAGGTTGAGTATACAATATTGTTAAATCCTAAAGGCCTATATCCTTCAAGACGAGATAGAGGTTTTGCACCTCTCTATATATACAGGGGAAATGACAGAGGAGTAAACATAAATAGAAGAACTGATGTCAAGGTATATACGGTTACGAATGACCAAATCAGAGAGTACATGGGTAATGAAATACCTGAAAGGAATTTAAACTCTTTAAGACAGTTCAGACCTGAATCAAGGTATTCAAATACTGGATTTGAAGGAAATGAACAGTTTGTTGGAGATTACTGGTTGGTGAATTTCATGCCTCAAAACTTTACACGAGGTCAGGGATATATCGTAAAGGTAAGTGCAGATTATTCAGGTTCACCAAATGATATAAATATAGGGTTTACATGGAAGTTTTTGGATAATTTCGCTAGTCAAACTCAAGGTATTGGAGATGATCCAAGCAGCGCCTCTTACACTGGAGTCGTTGCTCCAAAAAGGACGCCAAATAATAAACCAGGAAGAGGAGATAAAAAACCTGGGAGAAACAAGCCGGGAAGAAATCCCGATGACAGAAATTCTGAGGAGAAAAATCCAAACGGAAAAGATGACAGCCGAAATGAAGAACCAATGGAGCATATAATTACAGTTGTTAACAAAAGGGATATACCTATCGTGCTTCCAAATACTGGTGGAACTGGTTCGACACAGTTTCTTGCTCCTGGATTGTCAATAGCGGCAACTTCAATTGTGTTTTTAAAGAGGAAGAAACACATAATTAAAAAGATAATAAGCTTAGTAACAGATTGATAGATATCAAAAAAGCTAGGTATTAATCTGTGAAGCCGGACATTAATCTGTAATGTAATAGAAAAAAACAGGTGATAGAGAAATTATCTGTCAAATAAAATTATATTAGATAGTCGGCCGAAAAATTATCTTTCAAATAAAAAGTGTTAAACAGATATAAGAAAAATTATCTAGCGAATAAAAAGTATTAAACAGATAAAAGGAAAATTATCTGTTAAATAAAAAAGTGTTAAAATGAATGGATTTCAATTTGAGGTTCGTCATTTAAAATAAATCATAGGAGGAAAATATGAAATCATTAAAAAAAATAATGAGTGTCGTCATTGCAGTAGTTCTTTTATTAGCAACTGTAATAGACGCAAATGTTGCAAGGGCAGCTGAGCAAAAAACTCAATCAGTTACCCTGCACAAACTACTTATGACCAACCAAGATCTAGAAGCTTGGGATGCCAATGGACCTAAGGGTTATGATGGTACACAAAACCTAGAGGCTCTTAAGCAATTGATGGCTGGTAAAAACATCACAGAAATTGCAGGTATCGAATTTGTATGGAAAAATGAGCAAGGTCAGATGGTGAATGCTCAAGGTCAAGTCGTACAAAATTTTGACCAAGCGCTTCACGGAAAGACTACTCAAACAGGTCACAAGTTCAATACTTCACAGTTGCCAGCAGGTACTTACTTAATCGATGAGGTTAAAGACAAGTCAGACAGATCTGACCTTACAAAGTCAAAGGCAGTCCCTGTAAAGATTACACTACCTCTAAGAAATGAAAGAGGAGTTGTTAAAGATGCGCACGTATATCCAAAGAACGTGTCAGACAAGCCTAAGATGGACAAAGACTTTGCAAGAGGTTTCGGTGGTAGTCAAGGTGCAAATGTAGACCAGGAGAGAAATAAAGAAGTTCCTGCTCCTACAGGAATTGGAGCTAAGGTTCCTTACGAAGTTAAAACTCAAGTCCCTGTAAAAGCCAATTATAAGAGGATGGTATGGTCAGATATAATGACTAAAGGTCTTAGATTTAACGATGATATAGTAGTAAAGCTAGGAGAAACTGTACTACCTGCAGATAAATACGAAAAGTCATCAACAGAAGTAGGATTTAAAATTAAATTAAAGCCAGAAGCCATTGATATGGTTAAGAATCAGGCTGCAAATAATCCTCTTATGATCACAATTACGTACTCTGCTACAGTAACTGGTGATGCCGTTCCAAATAAGGTTGAGGAAAACAAGGTTAAATTCGACTACAACAATAAAAATGAATTTGATAGCGAGCCAATTCCAACTAACCCTACAAATGGAAACCTAAGTGTCAATAAGACTTTTGACGTTCCAGCTGAAGGAGATCTAGAAATCAAGTACTACTTAATGGAAAAAGTAGAGGGTGGAAAAGACAAACTAGTTGAGGTTGTAACAAAACAAGCCAATAATGCAGCCCATACTTTTAATAACTTAGACAATGCAAAAAAATACTATGTAGTAGAGTTTTCTAAGGGATATCAGGCTGTTTATGGAGAATCAACAGCTGGAAATATAAACATCCAAAATAAGAAAAACCCAGATGAAATAGTACCTAAGGATCCTAAAGTTAAGATATTTGACGTTAAGTTTGTAAAGACTAACGAAGAGAATAAGAGACTAGGACAAGCTGAATTCATAGTTAAAAAAGACAATGAAGACAAATACCTTTCTGTAAAGGGAACAAAGGCTAGAGAAGCTGACAAAACTGCATTCGATCAAGCTGAAAGAGCATATAAAGAGAAGATAAAGGCATTTGATGCACTTTCTCAAACAGATAAAGAAGGACAAAAAGGAACTGCTATAAAAGCTGAGTTAGAACCTCTAAAAGTTGCAAGAGACAAAGCGTTTAAGGCTGTAAGCATCAACTTCAATTGGGTGGATGACAAGGCTCAAGCTGCCACATTCACTTCTAACGACAAAGGACAGTTTGAGATTGTAGGTCTTGAAAAAGGAAATTATAAGTTAGTAGAGACTAAGGCACCTCAAGGATATGCACTACTACCAGACGCTATACCTTTTACTGTGACAGATGGAGCAAATCCAAATTATAATATCAAGTACCAAGAGGATGCTCAAGGTGCAAATGATGCACAGAAGGTTATAAACAGAAAGCTTTCAATACCTCAGACAGGTGGTAAGGGAAGTACAATATTCACTATTGCCGGGGTAGCGGTAATTGTGGCGGCTATTCTGACTAAGAAGAGAAAGAAAGCTGTACAATAAGAGTTCATAAGAATTCAATGAACCCAAAGTAAGTATGCTGAGGATTCAAGAGAATTTAAGAACAAATAGGTAATAAATTCTATATAATGTTACTAAAATAGAGACAATATAAAAATATAAATCAAGTATAAACAAAACAACCAATACAAAAAACTAGACAACAAGACAAAACATATACAAAATATAACACACGAAATCAAAAACCAAACCAATAACAACAAAGACAAATAACAAGCTGAAGGGGTTTATCCCCTTCTACAAGGGCATGATGTGCCCTTATAGAAGGGAATAAAAATAGGAGGCAAATATGAAAATTAATAAAATAAAAAAAATTAAAGACATTTTCTTATCCGTGATATTTACTGGTGTAATCGCTACAAGCGTATTGTTTACGGGAATTGAAGATGTGAATGCTAATGGCCCTAGTGATATAATAATAGACTTCACAAAAATAAATAGTCAAAATTCTAAGCTTAAGGTTGATACCGACAACGTTAAACTGGAGGCATGGAAGTTAAAAGATCAGAACCTTAAGAAGTTTACTAAAGAAGAACTCCTAGACAAATACGCAAATATTAGTGATAAGGATCTGATTTCAGCAGCTGAAAAAGTAAATATAGGCGCTGTTGATTCAGAAAAAAAGCTATCTCTGACTGGTGCTGGACCAGGTGTATATATAATTAGAGACGTTGGTAAAGCTGCGGTGAAAGTATCCCCAATAATTTTCAAATACCCCGAAGATGTTGTTAAAAATGGGAATGTGCTTAGGATAATACCTAAAAAAATTTACACTCCTAATACACCACCTAATACTCCTGAGGTACCTGGTCCACCACCAGATAAACCACCGCAGCCAACGCCCCCTAAAAATGAAATTGAAAAAGGTAAAAACAGTTTAACTCCAAGTAGTTCAAGTGAAAAAAGCAAAAACGATGTAAAAGATGCAAAAGAAGGCAGAGAAATATCTGTACCTAAGACAGGGGATAGCATATTTTTCATCTTGATAGGTTTGGGCTTAATAATATTTACAATTGGGCGTAAGTTAATCCAAAATGAGGATAGTAAGGTGGCAAATGATTAGGGTGATTCTTAAATAATGGTCGAAAATGACTTATAAATAACCCTAAGTTGTGGATAAATATGGACTTATGCACAAGAAATCAACAAGTTATCCACAGGTAAAATAGAAAAATCCATATATCGAATGTTTTGTAAAGATTTTATATAAAATATCTATATATAGTGTAAAGTTTCATAACCTTACATATTAATGAAACGAACTTAACAAATAGGCTTGAATTCTTTGAAGTTTTCAAGACCTATTTTTTTATACTTTTAGAATAAACCAACTGAATATTTTTGTAAATATGATGTAAAATATTCGATTCATAACTTATATATCTAAAAGCTTGTGAATAACGATGGATTAAATAAATCATTCATTGAATTAAATCTTATATAATGAATAATAGGATTTCGTATTTTAAGGATTTATATTTTTATGATATAATTTATTAGTTAAAGAAAGTTTGAGGTGATAGTATGAAAACTAGCGACTTTTATTATGATTTACCTGAGGAGCTCATAGCTCAAGTGCCTATAAAAAAGAGGGATGAATCTAGGTTGATGGTTTTGGATAAAAGAACCGGTGACATAACACACAAGGTTTTTAAGAATATTATAGATTATTTGGATGAGGGAGATTGTCTGGTTTTAAATAATACCAGAGTTATTCCCGCACGTTTAATAGGAGAAAAACTCGAAACTAAGGGAAGAATAGAGTTTCTTTTGCTTAAGAGGTTGGAAGATGATACTTGGGAAGCTCTTGCTAAACCAGGAAAGAGAGCAAGGCCGGGAGCTTGTTTTTCTTTTGGAGGGGGTAAACTCACAGCTGAAGTGATCGAGGTAAAAGAAGACGGCAATAGGATAATAAGATTTGACTACGACGGGATATTTGAAGAGGTCTTAGATGAATTAGGTACCATGCCACTACCGCCTTATATACATGAAAAACTCGAAGAAAAAGAGAGATACCAGACTGTATACTCCAAACACAATGGATCTGCGGCGGCTCCGACTGCGGGACTTCATTTTACCGAAGAATTGCTTGAAAAAATAAAAGACAAGGGAGTTAAACTGGCTTATGTAACACTTCACGTAGGTCTTGGAACTTTTAGACCGGTCAAAGTCGAAGATGTAAAGAATCACAATATGCACAGCGAATTTTATAGTATAAGTGAGGAAGCGTGTGAGATGATAAATTCAGCAAAAAAGGCCGGAAAAAATATCATCTGTGTAGGAACTACTTCTTGTAGAACTATAGAATCAGCTTCAGATAGCCAAGGCAAATTAGTGCCCGGTTCAGGTTGGACGGATATATTTATTTATCCGGGGTATAAATTTAACATTATGGATAAGCTGATTACTAACTTCCACCTACCTGAATCCACTCTTTTAATGCTTGTCAGTGCTCTCGCTGGTAAGGAAAATATATTAAACGCATATAAGGAAGCGGTCTCTGAAAAATATAGGTTCTTTAGTTTTGGAGATGCTATGTTTATAAAATAATGATGTTAAGCCTATAAAAATTAATATTATGCTAATAAAGTAATGATGTTATATTTATAAAGTAATTAAGTAAGGAGGTTTTTATGAAAAATAAATTAAAACCGATTGTAATCAAAGTGGCTCATTTTTTGGAGATAGCATTAGCTGTAGTTATTCTGATCGGTGTAGCTCTTGGGGTATTGGATACTCTTAGGGTAATGTATTCAGAGTATATACTACATTTTTCTAAACCAGTCAATTACGATCAAATCAACGGTATGTTTGCCCAGATACTTCTATTGGTAATAGGGGTTGAAATAGCAGTAATGCTTATACTTCATATGCAAGCCGCTCTTTTTGAAGTTTTATTATACGGTATAGCGAGAAAGATGTTGTTAATTCCAAAGGGAAATGGAATGACAGAAGTTGTGCTAGGCGTAGTAGCTATAGGTGGACTATTCTTAATCAAAAAATACCTTTCAGATCCGGCACACGATGAATATGACAAGAGCATTGGAATGGAAGGGATGTTTTATGTTCCAGTATCTGGAAATCCTCATACTGGTGATTTTCAACACGGAGATCCTATATATAAAAAATATAGTGAAGTTAAAAGCGATATAAGAAGTAAATTAGTAGCTGAGAAAAAACAAGAAGTTAAAGAGGCTATGGAAGAGATTGAAAAGGAAGAAGAAAAGCAGGATCCAGAACATAAGATACACTAAGATATAATACAATACACTAAAATACTTAGAAAGTAGAAACGATAAAACATATATAGGACAAAAACTAATGGTGTTGATGTCTAGAGACATTTATCGATGATAGATAAGTTCTAGAAATTAACTCTATATCGACAATATCGACAATAATGATAGAAAAGGAATGAAACATATGTACGCAGTTAAATATGAATTACAAAAGGTGTGTGCTCAGTCGGGCGCAAGGGCAGGTGTGATCCACACTCCACACGGGGATATTGAAACTCCAGTGTTCATGCCAGTTGGTACCCTTGCGACGGTAAAGACCATGACACCGGAAGAATTAAAGGAAGTGGGGTCTCAGATTATACTATCAAATACTTACCATCTTTTTTTAAGGCCGGGGGAAGACTTGATAAAGGAAGCTGGGGGTCTACACAAGTTTATGAATTGGGATAAGCCAATCCTAACTGACAGTGGAGGTTTTCAGGTATTTAGCTTGAGTTCCAACAGAAAGATCACAGAAGAAGGCGTAGAGTTTAGATCTCATTTAAATGGCGAAAAACTTAGTTTGAATCCGGAGAAAGCTATGCAGATCCAAAATGACCTTGGGTCTGATATTATGATGGCTTTTGACGAATGTGCCCCTTACCCATCTGATAGAGATTATATAATAAACTCTATGAACAGAACTCACAGGTGGCTTAAAAGATGTAAGGAAGCTCATAAAAATCCTGATAGACAAGCCCTTTTTGGAATTATTCAAGGAGGTATGTACAAGGATTTAAGAGAGGAATCGGCAAAGCAGATAACATCTGTGGACTTGCCGGGATATGCGGTAGGAGGATTGAGCGTAGGGGAACCAAAACCTCTAATGTATGAGATTTTAGAGCATACAACTCAGTTTATGCCTGAGGATAAACCTAGGTATTTGATGGGCGTTGGAAGTCCTGATGATTTAGTAGAAGGAGTTATACGCGGAATAGATATGTTTGACTGCGTTTTGCCTACTAGAATTGCTAGAAATGGTACTGCTATGACATCAGAAGGTAAGGTTGTTGTCAGAAACGCCACTTATGCCAGAGACTTTTCTCCACTAGATCACGAGTGTGATTGCTACACTTGTAAAAATTACACAAGGGCTTACATTAGGCACTTGGTTAAGTGTAATGAAATCCTAGGTGCGAGGTTGATCTCTTACCACAATATATATTTTCTACATAAATTGATGAAAGATATCAGGCAGGCAATTTTTGATGATAGGCTATTGGATTTTAAAGAGGAGTTTTACAAAAAATGGAACCCATCATTTAATACGGGAAGCCATATTGAGAAGTAAGATATGCTATAAAAAATGGGAGATGATAGTATGAAGGTTGCAATTGTAGGTTTTTATGGTAAATTAGGTAAATCGAATTATGAATCTGTGAGTGAATCAAAAGATCACACAGTTGCGTTTGGCGTTTCAAGATCAGCTAGTGAAACGGGAGATGATTTTAATGGAGTCAAGGTATATAAAAATATACTGAACTCCAAGGAAAAATGCGATGGAGTGATAGATTTTTCAAATAGGGAAAATCTAGATTCATGTCTTGAGTACTGTCTTAATAAGAAAATACCTCTCGTAATTGGAACTACCGGATTTAGCGAAGATGATGAGTTAAAGGTAAAAGAGGCATCTATTTCAATTCCTATATTGCTATCTCACAATACGGGGTTTGGAGTTAACGTTCTGTTGGACTTAGTGAAGTTAGCTGCTAAACAGCTAAAGGGTTTTGATATTGAAATAGTTGAAAAACACCACAATAGAAAAGAAGACGCCCCAAGTGGAACTTCAAAGATGATATTCAACTCTATGAAGGAGTCTAATCCTGAGCTATTTGAAAATTACGCAAGGACTGGGCTCGAGTCTAAGAGAAAACCAAATGAAGTGGGATTTCATTCGGTTAGGGGCGGAACCATAATTTCCGATCACGATGTTATTTTTGCTGGAAATAACGAGGTAATAACTTTAAGTCACCATGCTGAATCAGATAAATCTTTTTCTAATGGGGCACTTCAGGCACTAGAATTTCTAAAAGGCAAGGAAAAAGGACTTTTCTCTATGAAAGATGTCCTCGAGTAATTGAAAATTAAGCTTGGTGCATTAAGAATGAATGAGTTTTTTATTGAGAAACTTAGAAAGTATTGAGAAACTTAGAAAGTATTGAGAAATAAAAAGCTCAGAAAAACAAGTTCAAAAAAAGTAAAAATAGAGAAAAGAATAAAGACGAAAGCACAAAGACACAAAAAGTTAGGTAAAAGTACAAGGATACAGCTCAAGACGATAGATAAAGGCATAAAGAAAAATACAGAATAGAAAACAACGGTAAATAGGTCTAAAGTAATGGTAATAAAATTGGATTTTAAGCCTAGAAGTAATAAGAGTTACTTGGCTAAGAAATAATAAGAAGTAGGTATTAAAACGCTAAAATATATTTACATTTTAACCTGTTCGTGTTATAATTAAAAAGCGTTAGAGAATAAAAAAACGAACGGTAAAACATTGGTTTGAGGGTGAGGCTATGAAAAAGACGGGAGCTGTTATAGTTGCGGCTGGATTATCATCTAGAATGAAGGCTTTTAAACCTTCACTGCCATTTAGGGATTCTACAGTTGCTAATCACACTATCAGCAAGTTGAAAAAATTAAACATTAGTCCCATTACTGTTGTTGTCGGTCACAAATCTGATGAGTTAAAGAAAAGCATATATTATGACGATATCAGATATGTGAAAAATGAAAAGTACACTGAAACGCAAATGTTTGATTCTGTTGTCCTGGGTGTAAATGATATAGTGAATTTGTGCGATCGGATATTAATTATGCCTATGGATTTACCTGCCATATTAGAAGAAACATTAGAGAAGGTTTTGAGTGTTGATGCGGAATTAGTTAGGACGACTTACAAGGGTCAGCCTGGACATCCAATAATAGTAACCAATGAGTTCGCTAAATCTCTTAGCAGTTATAGTGGAAAAAACGGACTTCGAGGTGCGATGGAAGCCTATACTTCTCCTATAACAAATGTTGATGTTGATGATGAGGCAGTATATTTCGATATTGATACGCCCGAGGAATACACTGAACTCATAGAATGGAATTATCAAAGAGGAGAGGGATATCCAATAAGCCCTCAGGTTGAAGTCAAGCTAAAAGCTAGAGAGATATTTTTTGATGAGACTGCGTATAGGCTTTTGAGAAATATAGATTCAAAGAAGTCTATACAGCAGGCTTGTTCAAGTGTGGGAATTTCCTATTCAAAGGGAAGTAAGATCATCAAAGATATCGAGTGGGAGCTTGGTTTTTTAGTAGTGGAAAAAAGAGCTGGAGGAGCAGGCGGGGGAGGTTCAACCCTCACAAAAGAGGGCATACGACTCGTCGAAAACTACTCCAAACTAATGGATGAGATGAATTCTGAATTAGATAAGTTATATAAAAAATATTTTGCAATGGGATTGAGGGTGTAGTTTGCTTATGAGAAAATTATATCTTGTTAGGCATGCAACCCCCAACTTTCCTGATGGTAAAAAACTGTGTATCGGTAGGACCGATATAGATATCGGAGAAAAAGGAATAAAAGAAAGCGAAAAACTTAGAAAATTTTTTTCTGATAAAAAGATAGGGAATATTTTCTCAAGTCCTCTCAGTAGATGTGTTAGTACTGCAAAAATACTTTCTAATAATGATGAGGAAATTGTTTTAGAAGATGGCTTGATGGAAATATACATGGGGGCTTGGGAAGGAGTTCCCCTTAAAGATATCGTCAAGGAGTTGGGAGATGAAC
Organism: Peptostreptococcaceae bacterium; assembly: GCA_029983575.1. Taxonomy (GTDB): domain Bacteria; phylum Bacillota; class Clostridia; order Peptostreptococcales; family Peptostreptococcaceae; genus JASBZE01. The sequence goes on along the minus strand of JASBZE010000007.1, from coordinate 13,848 downwards.
CCAGTGATGGTGAGAAGCGTGAAGATGCCTTGAAAAGGTTTGAATACACGCTTATTAATATTTTAGAAAAAACTGAGGGGGATGTTATTTGCGTGTCTCATGCGGGTGTAAACTGCGCATTCGTGGCGAAAATTTTAGGAAAAGACGTTAGAACTTCAAGAGCTCTTAGACAGCCATATGCCTGTTATAATTGCTTTGAATTTGAAAATGGAAGTTTTAAATGTTTAGAATATGGAATTGTTCCTGAAGACTAAAAAAATTTGCGCTGTTATGATAAAATAAAAGGGTGATAAAAAACCGATAAAAAACGAATACATAAATACGGAATATGAAAATCACAAAAACCAGGGTAATCAAAAAGTGAAATCAAAGAGTATAGAACAAACTAAATAGGAGTTAAGATGAAAAAATTTTTTGAATTATTGAGTGAGGAGATAAATGCGGGCAATGACGTTACTATGGTTAGCGTTACCGCAAGCTCTGGTTCAACTCCAAGGGGAGCCGGGGCGAGGATGATCGTCGGGGAAAGAGGCAGAATTTACGGTACTATAGGAGGAGGTGCCGTAGAGTATCTATGTCAACAAAAAGCTCAAGAAGTGCTAAAAACAAAGAAATCATTTAACGAGAGATACACGCTTAGAAAAAATGAAATACAAGATCTCGGTATGATTTGTGGCGGTGATGTAGCTTGTTTCTTTCAGTATATGTCAAGTGATGACGAAGTTTTGAAAAATGTGATCAAGAAAATCTTGGATTCTTTTGAAAGAAAAGAGGAACTTTGGCTAATTATGGACATTACAGAGGGCGACCAATCTTCAATGGATATTATTTACGCCGATGGAAAAAGTTTGTATATGGACGTTCCAAATGAGATAAAGGAAAACCTTGATGGTAAGGCTAGAAAGTACGAGATAGAAGGAAAAACTTACTATGTAGAGCAGATAAACATGAGCGAAATTGTATATGTCTTTGGTGGAGGACACGTGGCTCAACAACTAGTACCTACACTTCACAGAATAGGATTTGACTGTATTGTGCTAGAAGACAGGGAGGATTTTGCAAAGAAAGAACTTTTTGAAGGAGTTGTGTCAACTAGGATTGTCGATATGCAAGACCTATCTGAGGTATGTAAGGAAATTACAAAAAACGACTATATATGTATAATGACTAGAGGTCATAAGGACGACTATACAATCCAGAGACAGGTTTTAAAAACACCAGCTAGATATATTGGAGTAATCGGAAGTAGAAAGAAGACTGCAAGCGTTATGGATAGGCTTAGAAATGACGGTTACGTCGATGAAGATTTAGCTAGGATAACGGCTCCTATAGGAATTCCAATGGATGCTGAAACACCTGCAGAGATCGCTATCAGTATAGCGGCACAATTAATAAATGAAAGGGCAAAAGATAGATATGAAAGTAATTAAAACTGTTGATGCAGTGGGTTCTGTTCTGTGTCACGACATTACACAAATAATAAAGGGTGTAAAAAAAGATACAGTATTTAGAAAGGGACATGTGATAACTGAAGAAGATATTCCCGTTCTTTTAAGCGTAGGTAAGGACAATATATACGTATGGGAGAACAAAGAGGGAATTATGCACGAAAATGATGCAGCAGAAGTGCTATGTTCACTATGTCTAAACGAAAATATGAATAGGTCCGAGGCAAAGGAAGGAAAGATTAATATATCGGCTAATTGTCATGGACTTTTAAAGATAAACAAGGAAGCATTGAAGTTGGTCAATTCTTATGGACAGATGATGATAGCTAGTATTCACGGAAATTTTCCTGTTGTAAAGGGAGAGAAAATAGCTGGTACGAGAATTATTCCACTTATGATTGAAGAGGAAAAAATGCTTGACGTGAAAGAGAAAGTCAATAAATTGACTGGTGGTAAGCCTATTTTTGAAATTAAGAAATTTAAAGGTAAGAAAGTAGGTATAGTTACAACGGGAAACGAGGTTTATTACGGAAGGATAAAAGATACGTTTACTCCAGTAATAATCGATAAGATATCTGAGTTTGGAGGAGAACTATTTGAAAATATAGTTCTGGATGACGACGATAAGAAGGTTACAAAAGCAATAATTGAACTAATAGATAAGGGTGCGGATATGGTAGTCTGTACAGGTGGTATGAGCGTTGACCCAGATGATAAAACTCCTCTAGCCATAAAAAATACAGGCGCTAATATAATTTCATATGGTTCACCGGTTTTGCCTGGAGCTATGTTTTTGATTTCATACTACAATAAGGCAGATGAAGGAAGAAATATACCTGTGCTTGGACTTCCCGGTTGTGTAATGTATTCAAAGAGGACGATATTTGACTTGATTCTCCCTAGGGTTATGGCAGATGATGAAGTTACCGCGGATGAATTGGCAGATCTAGGCGAGGGCGGACTGTGTCTAGAGTGCGATACGTGTGTATTTCCAAAGTGTACTTTCGGAAGATAGATCGAGGAGCATTAATATGAGCAGTTTTACACATTTTGATAAGGATGGAAACGCAATAATGGTCGATGTCAGTCATAAAGATGAAACACATAGGGAGGCCATTGCTGTAGGAAGTATAAAGATGTCGGAGGAATGTTTTAATAAGGTTAGAGAAGGCTCCATGAAAAAAGGCGATGTCCTTGGTATTGCTAGAGTTGCTGGGATTATGGGAGCGAAGAAAACTTCTGAACTCATACCTCTATGTCACATATTGAATTTGAGTAAGGTAGAGATAGACTTTTCTATGATTGAATCGGAGTTTAAAATAATCGCTAAATGTACAGCAAAAACTGTCGGAAAGACAGGGGTTGAAATGGAGGCTCTAACTGGAGTCAATATTTGCCTGCTTACGATTTATGATATGTGTAAGGCAGTTGACAAATCTATGGAGATTTCAGATGTTAAGATGATGAAAAAGACCGGCGGGAAAAGTGGAGTTTGGGAAAGGTAGAGATTATTTTGATTGATTCGTTTGATAGAAATATTGATTATATGAGGATTTCAATCACAGACAGATGCAATCTCAGGTGTAGGTATTGTATGCCAGATGGCATAGACCTCTGTTCTCACGATGATATTTTGACCTTCGATGAAATTGTTAAAGTATGTAGGGAGGCAGTAGGACTTGGGATAGTAAATTTTAAAATAACGGGAGGAGAACCACTCGTCAGGAAAAATTGCCCAGATCTTATTGAAAAAATATACTCCATAGATGGTGTAAATGAGGTCACCCTAACTACTAATGGAGTACTTTTGACAGAACAGTTAGATAGACTTATAAGTTCAGGAGTAAAATCCATAAACATAAGTCTAGATACCATAAATAGGGAAAAATATAAAGAAATAACTGGATTTGACGAGTTGGACAGGGTATTTGAAGCTATTAAAAAATCGATTGATAGAGGTCTAAAGGTAAAGATAAATTCCGTTTTACACGACGAGAACTTTAAAGACGATTTTTTTGATCTTATATCTCTTGCGAAAAAATATCCGATTGACGTGAGATTTATTGAGATGATGCCTATTGGTTTAGGTGCTAAGTCAATGCTTATATCAAATGATGAGCTTGTAAAGATACTTAAGGAGTCTTTTGAAAACGTCGATATCGATGATAAGAAACATGGGTATGGACCTGCAAAGTATTATAGAGTCGATGGATTTTTAGGGAGTATAGGATTTATAAGCGCTATTCACGGTAAGTTTTGTGATTCGTGTAATAGGATAAGGATGACTTCTACTGGTGATATAAAATCATGTTTGTGTTTTGATAAAAAAATAAGCTTAAAAGAGGCTTTGAGAAATAACGATGTTAAAAAGGTTCGTGAAATGTTGATAGAAAGTATTCTCGATAAACCTGAGAAACATTGTTTTGAAGAAATGGACGGCATAACAGAAGTTAAGAATATGTCCAAAATTGGTGGTTAATAGTATAGATATAGTTACTACAAAGTCAGTAGCCACTCAGACGGGAAGGAATAGAAAATGGCAAAAATCATTGGAATATGTATTAGCGAGAAAAAAGGAACTCAAAAAAGCGAGGTTCCAAGCGCTAGATTGATAGAAGACTTCGGGATAGAAAATGATGCCCACGCTGGGAAATGGCATCGTCAAGTAAGTCTTCTGTCTTATGATAAGATTGAGGAATTTCGAAAAAAAGGTGCTAATGTAGATTTTGGGGCATTTGGAGAAAATATAATAATCGACGAGTTTGATTTTAGAAATATGCCTGTCGGTACGAGGTTTCAAATAGGTGACGCTTTGTTGGAATTAAGTCAGATAGGTAAGGAATGTCACTCACATTGTGCAATATACCACGCTGTTGGAGATTGTATAATGCCTAGGGAGGGTGTCTTTACCGAAGTTATAAGAGGGGGAGAAATCAAAGTAGGCGATGAGGTTAAAATGATTGCCCCAGGCCCTGATAGACCTTTGACAGCAGCTGTAATCACAGTTAGTGACAAGGGTTCAGCAGGAAAAAGAGAAGATACTAGTGGACCTATAATAACAAAGGAATTAACTGAGAGTAATTTTATCGTAAAAGAAGAAATTATAATACCGGACGAACAGGAAATTATTGAGAGACAACTCATTAGACTAGCAGATCAAAGACAGGTAAATCTGATTATAACGACTGGTGGCACCGGTTTTTCAAAAAGAGATGTAACACCTGAAGCGACTAATGCCGTATGTCAGAGAATGGCAAATGGAATTTCAGAAGCTATAAGAGCTTATTCAATGCAATACACTAAGAGGGCGATGTTTAGTAGGGCTGTAAGTGGAATCAGAAACAACACTCTGATCATAAACTTGCCGGGAAGTCCTAAGGCCGTTAGCGAATCCTTAGAGTTTCTTCTACCAAACCTCGGTCATGGATTGGAGATTTTAAAAGGTACAGCAACTGAATGTGCCATAAAATAAAAAATCTAAAATTTTAAAACAGGAGGAAAAACAAATGAAACTCGGAGGAAAAATATCAATAGTATGTCTGGCCTTGACTTTAGCGATAGGTACAGCACTAAGTGGATGCTCAAAGAAAGAAGAGCCAAAAAAGGAGGAAGCTAAGGTGGAAAAGAAAGAACTTAATCTATTTATTGCAGCGAGTTTGACAGATGCGATAGGCGAATTAGTAAAGGATTTTGAAAAAGAAAATCCAGATGTTAAGGTAAATGTAAATGCTGACAGCTCAGGTAAGTTAGAGTCACAAATCGAGGAAGGTTTCGACTGTGATATATTCCTAAGCGCATCAACTAAGGAAATGGACGCTTTGAAAGATAAAGATCTGCTAGATAAAGACAGCGTAATGGATCTTCTTCAAAATCAGTTGGCAATTATAGCAGCTAAGGATTATGACGGGCCTGTTAAAGACTTAGCTACAGTTAATCAAGCGAAGAGTATAGCATTGCCTTATGGTAGCGTACCAGCAGGATTCTACACAAGAAAGGCTTTGATTGCAGATGGAATTTTAAAAACAGATAGTACAGACAAGGAAACTATCAAAAATATTCCTGGTAAAGAAGTAGGAGAAGCTCTTGGCGGAGTTACAATAAGTGAAAAAGAAAATGTAAGTACTTCTTTAAGTGCAGTTGCTGAAAAATCTACAGAAGTAGGTTTTACATACGTTAGTGATGCTAAGAGAAATGAAAATGTCAAGATAGTTAATGAGATTGGCATAGATAAAACTGGTAAGATCACATATCCTATAGCTAAGATAAAACCTAAAAAAGACGATAAGGATAGGGCAGCGCTAGTTGAAAAACTATACAAGGATCTAACTGGTGATAAAGCTAAAAAAGTATATGAAAAATATGGATTTAAAGCAAACTAATAATATATTGGCTTTAAATTTTGGGGGCGAGTAAAGGTTGAATGAGTTTGTTGAAATAATTAAAAATTTGGATTGGAGTCCCTTGAGAATCTCCATAAAAACAGCTGTAGTGGCTACGATAATATCTTTTTTTATCGGTGTAATATTAGCTAGAAAAGCAATGACCTACAGTAAGAAAAAAAAGGCGTTTTTGGATGGGATTATGTCTTTGCCAATAGTTTTGCCACCTACTGTAGCAGGTTTTATATTGCTGATCATATTTAGTAAGAGGAGGTTTTTGGGAAGTTTCCTTTTTGAGAATTTCAATATTTCAGTTTTACAGACATGGTTGGGATGCATCGTCGCAGCTACTGTAATCGCCCTTCCGCTTATGTATCAAAATGCGAGGGCTGCATTTGAACAGGTGGATATAAATTTGATTTACGCAGCGAGAACACTAGGAATGAGTGAGAGGAAGATATTTTATAAAATACTACTACCCGTTTCTCGTTCCGGTCTTATCGCTGGTTCTATACTGTGTTTTGCTAGGGCTATGGGAGAGTACGGAGCCACTTCTATGATAGCTGGTAATATTCCAGGCAGAACTGGGACTGTATCTCAGACCATAGCAATGGTAATAAATGACGGGAACTATCAAAAGGCTGGAGTCTGGGTAGTGATAGTCTTGATAATTTCCTTTGCGATCATTTATTCGATAAATATCGTTATAAGTAAAAATTAATTTGGATGGTAAGTGTAGTAATGGGCTTAAAAGTTGACATAAAATCAAAATTGGATAGTTTTGATATGGATATTTCATTTGAAACTAGTGCTAATAGAATTGGAATCCTAGGGGCATCAGGCATGGGTAAGAGCATGCTACTAAAGTATATATCAGGCATAGTAAGTCCTGACGAAGGATTGATAGTGCTAAATGGAGATTTTATATTTGACACTGGAAAAAAAGTTAATATTAGACCTCAGAATAGAAACATAGCCTATATGTTTCAAAATTACGCACTCTTTCCAAATATGAGCGTTAGGAAAAATATCGAAATAATCATTGACGGATCAAGCAAGGATAAGCAGGAAAAGGCGACGCGGCTTATGAAAAAATTCTATATTTCTGACTTAGAAAATAAAAAGCCGAGCGAATTATCTGGAGGTCAGCAGCAACGTGTTGCTTTAGCTAGGATAATGGCATACGAACCTAAACTTATACTTCTAGATGAGCCATTTTCAGCAATGGATAAGGATCTAAAAGAAAAGTTACAAATTGAGCTAGAGGAGATGACAGCCGACTACGAAGGTATGATAATCATGGTGTCTCACAGCAAGGATGAGATATTTAGGTTTAGTGAGGAACTTATAATCATCGACAGTGGAAGAGTTGTAGAACACGCAATGACAAAGGAACTATTCGAAAATCCTAGCACTATTTTGGGGGCTAAGACAGTAGGAGTTAACAATATCTTAGATGCAAGGTTAAAAGGCGATTCAAATATAGAAATACCAACTCTCAATATAAATATTCCCTTAGCTGATTTAAGTGGATTTGACAAAGAACGCTTAGGTTATGTTGGCATAAGAGATATTGACTTCCATATATTAAAACCAGGTGAGGTTTCAAAAAATTTTGTCGATGCTAAGGTCGAGAAAATTTTTGAAGGTGTAGAATTTGTCAAAGTATTTTTTTCTCTAGAAAGTTCAGATGAGTTATACTCATTAAGGATAAATAAATCTGAAGATGAAATTAAGCTACTTACCAACGGTTCACTGAGATTGTCCATAGATGAAAAGAAGCTAGTATATATCGAAAAGTAATTTAAAACAAACGAACTCCAAGTTCAATTTAGAATTAGTTGAACAGAGGGTTCGTTTTTTTATTTCTCCTATTGTATATAAAATATTAATTTGTGATAAATTTGTATCTTTACTTAGAGTAAATAATGTAGTATGATTTAGTTAAAGTGAAATTCGCACAAATTCACTGAAATGAAAAATATTTCATTTAAATCAAAATTTAATAGGGGGCGTAAAAATGAATATTTTAAGTACTTTTCAATATCATGCACCTAAAACTAAGGCAGAAGTTTTAGATTTGCTAAGTGATATTGGCGGAAAATCAAAAATGCTTGCTGGTGGTACGGACTTAATAATCATGCTTAAAGAAAAAATGATTGAGACAGAAAATATCATCAACATAGCAGACGTTAAAGAGTTATCAGGGATTAAGTTCACTGATGAAGGAGTAGAGATTGGAGCATGTACAAAAATAGCCGATATCGAAAACTCCAAGGAACTTACAAACGGTTACAACGCATTGGTTTACGCTGCTGGTCAACTTGGTTCATATCAAGTAAGGACAATGGCGACTATAGGGGGAAATATCTCTCACTGTTCACCATGCGGAGAAACACCAATTCCTTTGGCTGCATTAAATGCAACCGCTATCATCGAAAGCAAAAAAGGAGAGAGAACTGAAAAGGTTGAGAACTTTATTATCGGTAACCGTGTTAACATTCTTGAAGAAGATGAGATCTTGACAAAGCTAGTGATACCAAAACCAGCTTCTAATTCTGCGACAGTATTTGGTAACATAGGGCTTAGAAATGCCATGGAAATCGATGCTGTTAATATGGCAGTTACAATGGAATTAGAAGATGACAAGAAAACTATCAAGAATGTTAAGCTCGTTATGGGGGCAGTTGCGCCAAGGCCAATCGTTTCTGAAGCTGTTCCAGCACTCATTGTTGGTAAAGAGCTAAACGATGAGTTAATCGAAGAAGTTGGAAAAGCTGCAATGGGTGAAGCAAAGCCTATTTCTGACGTAAGGGCATCCGCTGAATACAGAAGAGATGTAGTCGGAGCTTTAGCTAGAAGATTAACAAAAGAAGCATATAATTTGGCAATGGAGGCGTAAAAATGAAACAATTAATTACTTTAAATATTAACGATCAAAATTACGATGTCATAGTTACTCCTATGGATCTTCTAGTTGATGTAATCAGAAAAAAGATTGGTCTAACTGGAACTAAAAAAGGATGCGGTCAAGGTGACTGTGGAGCTTGTACCGTATTGATCGATGGGAAGCCTGAACTATCATGTCTAAAACTGGCAATATCATGTGTTGGTAAGAAGATTACGACTATTGAGGGGATAGCGAACGAGGATGGAACTCTACATCCAATTCAAGAAGCTTTCTTGGATAACGGTGCTGTTCAATGTGGTTTCTGTACTCCAGGTATGATCTTGTCAGCTAAGGCTTTGGTTGATAGAAACCCAAATCCAACTGAGAAGGAAATTAAGACGGCTATTTCAGGGAACACTTGTAGGTGTACTGGATATATTAAAATTATCGCCGCTATAGAGTCTTATGCGAATCTAGTTGCAGAAAAGGGGGATAAATAATATGGGCAAGATGTATGAAGTATCAAATAGATACAATAACTATAAAGACTATACTAAGGAATTCACTGAGGTAGGTAGAAGCATACGTAGACCTGATGGACCAGATAAGGTTAGGGGTGCCGTTCGTTATACTGACGACTTGACACTTCCAAGGATGGTTTATGGTAAGTTGTTGAGAAGTAAGCATGCACATGCCAAGATCATCAATATCGACTACAGTAAGGCATTGGAAATGGAAGGAGTTTTAGCTGTTATAACAGGTAAGGACTGTCCAATACCTTATGGTATTGTTCCTCACAATGCAAATGAGCACGCTTTGGCAGTTGACAAGGTTAGAAACTGGGGAGAACCGGTAGCAGCAGTGGCAGCGGAAACTGAAGAACTTGCGGAGAAAGCTTTAGAGTTAATCGAAGTTGAGTATGAAGTTCTCGAAGCGATAGTAGACCCAAGGGAAGCTGTTAAGAGAGACGACCTAAGAATCCACGAAGATGCTCCATTCAATATAAGCTACGAAGGTAAACAGGTTTATGGAGATCCAGATAAGGCGTTTGAAGAAGCTGATTATGTGTTAGAGCAAAATTACTACTCTTCATATGTTAACCACGGGTTTGTAGAACCTCAGTCTGCATTGGCTGATTTTGACGTTGCAACAGGTAAACTTCACCTTTATGCTACTTGTCAGGTTCCTCACTACACTCATCAACAGTTGGCTAAGGTTCTTGAGATGCCAATGAATAAAATTAGAATCACAGTTCCACTAATAGGTGGAGGTTTCGGTGGTAAGGGTGTCGCTTCTCAAGCGGATTTCTGTTCAGCTTTACTATCAAGGAAAATAGGTAGACCTGTAAAAATCACTTACGAGAGAAGTGAAGTATTTGCGACTAACAACGGTAGACATCCATGCTATATGAACATGAAATTAGGATTTGACAAAACTGGTAAGATTACTGCTTGTGACTTTACTAACCTAATGGATGGTGGAGCATATGCTGGATGGGGAATAGTAGTTTTATTCTACACTGCTTCAATGGTTCACATTCCATATAAGATTCCTAACGTTAGATTTGACGGTAAGAGGGTTTACACTAACAAGCCTACATGTGGTGCATTTAGAGGACTAGGTGGAGTACAACCGAGGTTCGCTATGGAACAAATGTTAGACCAAGCGGCTTCTCATTTCGGTATGGACCCATATGAAATAAGAATGCTAAATGCCGTTGACTCTGGATACACAGCTATGAGTAAGATGTACGTTCCTCACTCAGAATACAAGAAGTGTTTAACTGAGTGTGTTGAAAAATCAGGATATAAAGAAAAACATGGAAAACTTCCATTTGGTAAGGGTATAGGTCTTTCTGGAGGATATTATATCTCAGGAACATCTTATACATTATACCTTTCATACAAACCTCATACAGTTGCCACAATAAAGGTCGATGAAGAAAACGACGTAACACTTTACTGTGGAGCTACTGATATAGGACAGGGAGTTGACATGGTAATGGCTCAAATGGCAGCTGAAACACTTGGTGTTAGAACAGAAGATGTAACAGTTATACCAAGAGATACCAAGGTTTCAACATTCGACCTAGGAACATTTGCCAGTCGTTTGACATTTGCAACAGGTTGGGCTATTAGACAGGCAGCAGAAAAAATCAATGAGGAATTAAAACCTGTAGCTGCTGGAAAACTAGGAATTCGTGGAGAAGAAGTAGAGGTTCAAGGCGGAGAATTCTACAATATCTACAAACCAAAACAAAGAGTTCCTTGGAGAGAGGTAGTATCATCATATATACAAACACACGGTCCTATAACTAAGACAGGACAGTTTACACCTCCAAGAAGAAAGGGTATACAACAAGGTGGTAATATAGGTCACTCACCAACATTTGGATTTAGTGCGCAGATTGCAGAGGTAGATGTAGATCTTGATACAGGTAAGATAAATGTAGTTAAGATTACAGAGGCTGGAGACTGTGGTGTGGCAATCAACCCTCAGAGTGTTGAAGGTCAAGTTCACGGATCTATCCAAATGGGTATGGGGCAGGCTCTATATGAAGAGATGAAGGTGGCTCCAGACGGAACGATGCTAAATCCATCTTTCCACGACTACAAGCTACCAACAGCTTTAGATATGCCAGAGATAGATGCAAATATAGTAGAGGCATACGACCCATCAGCACCATACGGAGCTAAGGAATCTGGAGAAGGTCCAATTCAACCTACAATTCCAGCGATATTCAATGCTGTTTATGATGCAATAGGTGTTAGATTTACTGAAATGCCACTTAGTCCAGAAAAAGTATTAAATGCTATAAAAGAACAAAAAGCCAAAGGTGTTTTCTAAATAGAGATGAGATCTTTGATAAGCATATAATGCGATAAAAAATAAGGAAAAATAAATTAACTAAGTATATTTTCTAGAAAAATAAATAATCAATTTTAGTCGGTGTCACTTTTATGGTGACACCGCTATAATTGAGTGAAAGGAAATTTGATGAGAGAAATAAAATTTAGAGCTTGGGATGACGAAAATAAAATAATGTATTCGCCTGAGGAACTTGAACAACAGGGTGCTTCTGAACTTGAAAAGACAATTTATGGGTATCTTTCTTTTGGAACTCTCCTTATATATGATTTCAAAAATACTGAGGATCCTATTGAGTTAATTCCTCTTCAGAGTACTGGATGGTACGACAATGAACAAAATGAAATTTTTGAAGGCGATGTGGTAGTTGGTGACGGTGGTACATACCAGATAATGTGGAGCGAAGAGATTGCCGGGTTTATATTGATTGGCAACGACGGATCCATTTCCATGGGAGGACCATATATGTCAGAAACTTTCAAACTAAAGGGTAATATATACCAAAACCCTGAGTTATTAGATTTTAATGTGTAGTAAAGAGAAGTATTATGTTAGATATTAAAGATAAGGATTTTTTTAAGGATGCAGACGGAAAGTCAGTCGACTTTTATCTGGAAGACGATATGTTTGAATTAGAGGGAAAATTTTCTCTTGAAGGAGAGGATGTTTACATCATCGTTTTGGATGCTGTAATGCATATGCTTAAAATTGCAGGAGATAAACTGTTGATTGGTAAAAAGTATGATAGATTTACCGCATCGAGGGTAGAAGATGGAAAAACATTTGATTTGGAGATAAACAGAGTCTTTACACCACTTTACGATCCAGAGGTAGATGATTTCAAAAGGGAGTTTGAAAAAGGGATAACCCAATTTTTTAATAAACCCGACGATACACTCATCTGGTACGACTCTGATTTAGAAAAATGGTTTATCGAAGTAAATAAGATTAATATGTATTGTAGTGGAGATAGGTACGAGTACGATACTATCGAGGATATGTTTGAAAACTCCAAAGAGTACCTGGCAGGAAAATGGCAGTGTATTTATTTTAGTGCCGAGGTAGAAGAAGAGGGTGATTTTTATTAAAGGTAAGCATATAGTAGAAAAGGACTATCACTTTTTAGATCCAGTTGGTCAAAGCGATATGTGCGCAACATGTTCTACAGGGTGCAAGACTAGCTGCAGTAGAAAGTTAGCTAAAGAGGTAGGTAATGAAGTCAGTTATATAATTGATGAACCAGAGAAAAAACAAAATTCGATTTCTAGGTTATACGACGTTATAATTACCGATGTAGATAGCATTCCATGTGATTTAAGAAATCAAAAGTTACAATATGATGAAGATGGTAAGCGAATAGATGGAGAAATTGTGACTCCTTGGAATATGGACTGGATTTATGATGTTATCTCTGATTACCTTTCAAAAGACGAACACTTTTCAGGGACAAAGAGCGTGAAACTTAATAATCCTGAAGAGGAAGATCAAATAATCGTTTGTGATGTCGTGAGCTATGTTCAAAAACGCTAGAGCTAGGTTTTGAGAGTTGTAGTAACAAAACAGATTAGGATGATAGGTATGGAAGAAAAATACGGTTTTAAAAAAGAAAATTGTAAAATCAAAAATGAAAATTATAAAACAAAGAAAGAAAACTGTCAAAATATAAAGGAAAAATGTCCAACAAAATCAGAGTGTGAGAATATATTAGAAAAATACAACACTCCTATTCACGTTAGAAAACACTGTTATGCTGTTTCAAAAACTGCTGGTTCAATAGCTGAAGCATTAAATAACAAGGGGTTGAAACTAGATGTAGATTTAGTCAGAGCGGCCGGATATCTTCATGATATAGCCAGGGTTGAGAAAAATCACGATAAGGTTGGAGCTGACTATCTATCATCTATTGGCTATAAAAAAGTAGCGAATGTTATAAAAAATCACACCAAACACAAAATAAACCCTGACATCGGATTACTAGATGAAGAGGATGTTTTGTGTATAGCGGATAGGGTGGTTCTCCAAAGTAATTATGTCGGACCTAAAAAGAGGATGGATTATATTATGAGTAAGGCTATCTTAAAATATGGTCAAGATTCAAGGGATTTATTAGATAGCATAGCAAAAGAATTTGTGAACTTCATATATGCTCTCGAGGACTTCATAGGCTCTCCCCTATATAAAATTGTCCCTGAAGATATAAGAGAGGAAAAATATAAAAATTAGGCTAAAGAAAAATCTTTGGCCTTTTTTAATTAAATAATAG
>JASBZE010000006.1 GCA_029983575.1 Peptostreptococcaceae bacterium | reverse complement strand
TAACACTACTCGTACATTGACTGTTCGAGTGAAGTGTACTCAATGGCTATTTTTTACTTTTACTTATCCTTGTTTTTTAATCTTAAAAGAAGATTTTAAAGGAACTATCCTATTTAGAACAGGTTTTTCTTCAGTACTGTATTTGTTATCTACTGAGTAAAATCCGTTTCTAACCAATTGGAATTTATCAAATGCCTTTATGTTTTTCATAGGTTCCTTTTCTACAAATCCCTCTTTTATTATTAGAGAATTTGGATTTATCTTATCTAGAAAATGTGCTGAATCATCTTCGTCATCATCAAGTATAAGAGGTTCAAAAAGTCTGAATTCACAAGGAAGTGCGTTGTTTGCATCAACCCAGTGTATAGTTGACTTAACTTTTCTTCCAGTAAATCCTGAACCGCTTTTTGTCTCAGGATCATAAGTACAGTGTATTTCTATAACATTTCCATCTTCATCCTTTATAACCTCATTACATTTTACAAAATAAGCTCCCTTTAATCTGACTTCATTACCTGGGAATAGTCTAAAGTATTTTTTGACAGGAACCTCCATAAAGTCTTCCCTCTCGATGTAGAGCTCTCTTGAGAAAGTAACTTCCCTAGAACCCATAGACTCATTTTTTGGATTGTTCTCTATAGTCAATTTTTCGGATTTTCCTTCAGGGTAATTTGTGATGACAAGCTTTAGAGGATTTAAAACCCCCATCAAAGTCTGAGTTTTTGGAAGAAGATCCTCCCTCAAAAAGAAATCTAACATCTGAGAATCAACAACTGAAGCAGCCTTTGAAACCCCGATTTCCTGGCAAAATGTCCTGATTGATTCAGGGGTAAATCCTCTTCTTCTAAGTCCAGAGATTGTAGGCATTCTAGGGTCGTCCCATCCGTCTACTATATTTTCATCGACCAATAGCTTTAGTTTTCTCTTACTCATAACTGTGTTTGTCATATTTAATCTAGCAAATTCATATTGCCTTGGTGTATTTTCCATTTCAGTATTTTCGACGAACCAATCATAAAGAGGCCTTTGATCTTCAAACTCTAGCGTACATATTGAGTGAGTTATTCCCTCTATTGCATCTTCAAGTGGGTGAGCAAATGAGTACATAGGGTAGATGCACCACTTATTACCTGTGTTGTGGTGTTCATTGTGAGATATCCTGTATATAACGGGATCTCTAAAATGAATATTAGGGGAAGACATATCTATTTTTGCCCTTAAGACCTTAGAGCCATCAGGAAATTCTCCGTCTTTCATCCTCTCAAATAAATCTAGGTTTTCTTCAACTGTTCTATCTCTATAAGGAGAATTTGTTCCAGGTTCTGTAAGTGTTCCCCTTTGAGCTCTTATCTCCTCTTGAGTGGAGTCGTCTACAAAAGCGAGACCTTTTTTTATTAATATCTTAGCCCTTCTATACATTTCATCGAAGTAATCTGAAGCAAAAAATAAATCATCCCATTTAAATCCGAGCCATTGGACGTCATTTTTTATAGATTCAACGTACTCGACATCTTCCTTAAGTGGATTTGTGTCGTCAAAACGCATATTTACTTTGCCATCAAACTCTTCAGCCAAACCAAAATTTAGGCAAATGCTCTTTGCATGTCCTATATGTAAGTAGCCATTTGGTTCTGGCGGAAATCTAGTGATTATACTTTTATGTTTACCGCTTTTTAAATCATCAATGATGATATTCTTAATAAAATTTGGAGCAGTTGTGGTTATGCTCATAAAGCACCTCCTTGTAAAAAATTATCATAAATGCTTATTTTCAATAAGTACATTATATCAAGATTAGCATTTTTTTTCAAATCTATAGCTTTTGTGATATAATTTAATAGGAAAATCATAAATATGAAAAATCCTATATAGATGAATAGAAATGGGTGAAAATATGAAAAAATTTATTAGGGTGCTGATTATCCTCGTCGTCTTACTTGGTTTAGGCCTATGCGGTGTAGTATTTGCCCTAACTCCTTCTGAAAAAATTTCCGAACAAGAGAAGTTGAGGTATGACACAGAAGATATTAATGCAGTGGAGAGTCTATCTGATTCTCTAATAGGTAAAACAAAGTATAAAGATGGTAGGTTTCTTGGAGAGGTAGATATAAACAACTCTCTTTTTAGGGGGATAGTAAAGAGTTATGCAAAGGCAAATAACGATGACGATATCCTCAATTCATCGTTTAACCTTGAAAATAACAAGCTAAAAATAAAATATCCCTATGAGCTTGGACTGGGAATAGATACAGAGGTGACGGTAATTTCCAGGATTGAAAACAGTGGTAACTCAATAAAAATCTACGTAGACGAAGCGTATATTGGAAAGATTCCCCTACCGAAATCAGTTGTAAAAAAGGTATTGGCAGATGCTGTAAAGAATAACGACAGATTAAATGCTTCTGAAAACAGCATATATTTTGATGGACTTGACAAAGAAAAGATTGATATCAAAGATGTAAGAGTTGTGGGGTCTGAACTTAAGATTAATTACGAGGTACCTTTTACTATAAGTAATGTTTTAGATATGATAAGAAGATAAGTCTATGAAATTACAGAGATATAAATCAAAATACAGAGGTATAAAATGAAGCTATATGGAAGTATGAAGATGAAAAATGGTATACTGTATATTGGCGAAGTCAGTGCTGTGGATTTAGCTAAGATCTACGGCACGCCTTTATATGTCTACGATGAAAAATATTTAAGGGACAATCTAGGTAAGTGTAGTGACATTTCACACGCTGCTAGGGGAAATTCTGAAATTAATTTCGTAATGGACGAGAAGCTTGACTATTATATAATTGAGATAGTTTTTTCCGAAGGTCTAAAAATTTGCGCGGATCCTAAAGATATGATGGAAAATGGGATTGACATCGGAAGTTTATTAGAGGATAAAGACGAGTACGAAGTTCTTAAAATTGTAACAGAAGCCAAAAATATGAGTAAACCTCTTTACGTTGGGAAGAGTATTTTCGATAATTCTATAGTGGAAATTCACTCTAACGAACACACTGAACAAGAGGAAAGAATGCCAGCAGTAATTTCGGTTATAGATGGGAAAAGTACATTGATAAAATCTCGTTAGACTAGCGCAAACGCTGAATTTATATTATAATAAAAGTTGATGACTTTAAGGACCAAGGAGGAAAAGATGTATTTCAAGGGAATAGCAAAAGTCGATAAGAAAACAAAGAGACTTGCTAAAAGAATAGGTGCCGGTGAAATTGCAGTTATCAATCACATGGATATAGATGAGGTGGCAGCCAACTCATTGGTTGAGGCAAAGATAGGACTAGTAATAAATGCCGATAAATCCATAAGCGGTCGCTATCCAAATAAGGGACCTGGAATACTTGCCGCCAATAACATACTGATCGTTGATAATGTCGGTATAGAGGCCTTTAATTCAATAAATGAAGGCGATCATATAGAAGTAAACGAAGGAATTATATTTAAGGATAAAAAAGAGATCGGTAATGGAAAGATTATCGACAAAAAAGAAGTTGACAGGCTTATTGGTCTTGCATACGAGAATATAGAAAATGAGCTTGATAAGTTTATAGACAACACTATTGACTATGCTAGAAGAGAAAAGGGACTTATATTAGGATCTACTCCAATTCCTAGCGTAAAAACAAATTTTAATGGTAAACACGTGCTAATAGTTGTAAGGGGTCAAGATTACAAACAAGACCTAGAGACTATAATAACTTATATAGAAGATGAAAAGCCGATTCTGATCGGCGTGGATGGTGGAGCAGATGCTCTTTTAGAGTTTGGATATGTTCCCGATATGATTGTCGGCGACATGGATAGTGTTACAGACAGAGCATTAAAATCCACTAAGGAAATTGTAGTCCATGCTTATGTTGACGGAAGAGCTCCGGGACTTTCTAGGGTGGAGGCCTTGGGACTTGAAGCTGTTACATTTCCCGCGCCAGGAACATCAGAAGATATAGCTATGCTCTTAGCTTATGAGAATAAGGCAGAGTTGATAGTGGCTTTGGGCACGCACTCAAATATGATAGACTTCTTAGAAAAGGGAAGACGAGGAATGGCATCCACTTTTTTGGTTAGACTTAAAATCGGGTCTAAGCTAGTGGATGCAAAGGGAGTAAATCTACTATACACTTCTAAACTTAAACCAAAATACGTTTTGGGATTGATAGTAGCTGCTTTTTTTCCTATATTTATAATGATTATGTTGTCGCCAAGGGCTCAGTACTTACTTCAATTGTTGCAGTTGAAGGCTAGACTGTTGCTTAGGATGTAAATTAACTATGATGGGTGGAGTATTATGAACATAAACTTTAAATATTATATTGTTACGATAGCATCAATATTTTTAGCCATAGGAATTGGTATCGTAATAGGTTTTAATGTTAATAACAATGAAGAAATTGCAAAACAGCAAGAGGCGTTGGTCAAGGATTTGGATAAGGGTTTTGAGGACTTGACTAATAAAAATAAAGATCTAAACGAAGAGATAAAAATTAAAGACAGGGACTTAAATCAGTATGAAAAATATATCGTAGCCAATAGAGGAGATCTTAAAAACAAGATATACACTTCTTTTATTGGTATAATATCTACTGATATACAGTCAGATAATGCTCAGGAAGTAAAAAAAGCCATTCAGGAAGGCGGAGGTTATATCGCATATGATATAACTATTGACAAGTCGATTTTTACGGATGAGGCTAAAAAACTTATAGGCGATAAAGTGAATTCACCTATAAATTCGCCTAATGACCTGTCACTTGCACTAATCAATATCCTAACTGCACAGGATCAAGAACAAACTTTAAGAGAGCTAGAGAGTAAGGGATACTTGAAGATAAATGAACTCAATTCAAACTACAATACCTTTAACTCCGTAGCACTACAAGGTACTTTGTCAGATGAACAACAGGATAAAGACTATCAGGAATTTGCTATAAATATGGGTAAAAACATGAAGGCAAAAAACATGAACACCGTATATGTGAGAAATTCTAAAGACAATGACAATATGGAAAAACAGTATACTAATATAAAAGTTAATACAATAAACAACATTGATAAGGAAATCGGCAAAATGATTTTTATAATGTTGATGTCCGACAAGAATATTTCGGGCAATTTTGGCAGGGGCGGCGATTCGACAGTTGCCATTCCCGCTATAAATATCGGTAACGAATAGATGGAGGATGTATGAATCATTATATTAGCGTAATTATACCGGCTTTTAATGAAGAAGAGAGGATAGCCTCAACGATTGAAGGTATAATTGGTTACGATGAGATCGATGAGATAGTCGTAGTAAATGACGGATCATCAGACAATACAACTGAGGTTGTTAGGGAGATAAACAATAATAAGGTTAGGCTCATTGATCAAAAGATAAATAAGGGTAAGGGAGAAGCGTTAAATACAGGATTGAAAAATATAAGTGAAAGTGCTGATATAATCGGTTTTTTAGACGCGGATCTCGGAATTTCATCAAGTGAGGCTATCAAGCTGGTCAATCCAATTATAGATGGTGAGTGTGACGTAACCATTGCTAAGTTTAAACCTGCCACTAAGAAAGGCGGCTTGGGTTTTGTGAAGAGATTGGCTAGGGATTCAGTGTATGAGTTGACTGGTGAGACTCTGACCTCTTCTTTATCAGGACAGAGATTTTTCAAAAAAGAAGTCCTAGAAATTTTTGACTCGATTCCTTATGGATATGGAGTAGAAGTGGGTATGACGGTCGATATTATAAAAAATGGTTTTTCAATAAAGGAAGTACTGGTCGATATGACACATAATGAGACGGGAAGGGATATTTCCGGATTCCTTCACAGATTAAAGCAGTACATTCATATAAAAAAGATCGTTAAAGAAAAGAGGAGACAGAGGTAGATTATGGCAAAATTAAAAATTATAATGATACTAGTGTCGGTATTAACTACACTTGTGTCCATAAAATACATCAGGTCGCTTCTAATTAACTCAAATATCATAAGGCCTAACTACAGGGGAGACATGATACCGGTCTGTATGGGAATGGTATTTTTGCCGTCAGTAATCATCAATATTATTATTACCATGTTATTTTTCCCACAGTATATGTCGACGGATTTCTTCGTATACGCTGTAGTTGTGGTATCTATGTTACTAGTAGGATTACTGGATGACTTGGTTGGTGAAACTGATATCAAAGGATTAAAGGGTCACTTTAAGGCTTTATTCAAAGGAAGGTTGACTACTGGAGGATTAAAGGCATTAACTGGAGGAGTAATTGGAATAATGGCGTCGGCATATGTCGGAGGAAATTACTACGACATTATAATAGGAGCTATTATTATGGCATTGTCCACTAATTTTATGAATTTATTGGATTTAAGACCTGGAAGAGCTATAAAGGTATATTTCCTATTCACTGTGATATTACTTTTTATGGTTTCTTCTGATGCTAGGTTGATAAGCTTACTTTTATTGCCAAGTGTTATTGTATATTTTATTTTAGATTTAAAAGCCTATGCTATGATGGGAGATGCAGGTTCAAATGTATTGGGTGTAAGCCTTGGATTTGTAGCGGTTTTAGGGCTATCAAGCGTGGCTAAATTAATATTATTAATTTTTTTATTAGCGATTCATGTAATTACAGAAAAGTATTCGCTAACAGAAATTATAGAAAAAAATAATATCCTAAACAGGATAGATCTATGGGGGAGACGAAGATATGCTGAGCAGAAAAATTGGAACAGTTCAAGAAATCAAAAAAGAAACTAAGGAAATTCAAGAACTAATTGTAGTAATTGAAGGCAAAGAATCTAAGGCCATCAACTACATTCCACTCAGTGGCAAGGTTGTAGCAGGAGATGAGTTGCTTTTAAACACTACGGCAGTTGAATTAGACTTAGGTACGGGAGGATATCACTTCGTTATTTCAAAATTAAAAGATAATGAAGGCTCTCAAGGAAAAGACGGACATATGATAAAGTTAAGGTATACTCCACTTCAGCTTAAGGTTAATATGGCTGAGGAAGATCCTAAATACGAAGAAGTATTTAACAACTTTGAAGGATTAGAGGAGATACCAGTAGTTTGCGGGAATCTACACAGTATGTTGAGTCCATTTGCAGCAAGTTTGAAGTACCTAAGAGAAGACGTCAAGATCGTATATATTATGACTGATGGAGCTGCACTACCTCTTTGGTTTAGTAATACTGTGAGAGAGTTAAAAGAAAAAAATATTCTAGATTCAGTTATTACCGTTGGAAATGCATTTGGAGGGGACTTAGAGTGCATGAATATCTATACAGGACTTATAGCTGCAAAAGAAATTCTAAAAGCCGATGTAGTATTTGTAGGCATGGGCCCAGGAATTGCGGGAACTGGAACTAAATATGGGTTTTCTGGAATTGAACAGGTAAATATTATAGACAGTGTTCAAAAGTTGGGAGGAACTCCTATTGTTATTCCAAGGGTTTCTTTTGCCGATAAGAGAGAAAGACACTACGGAATTTCGCATCACAGCTTAACAGTGTTAGGAGAGTTATCAAATTCTGGATGCGTGGTTCCTGTTACAGATGAATACAGCCCAGAAAAGATGGATAAAATATCAAACCAAATTTCTGAACATGACATCGATGTAAAACACGATATGGTAATAGTAAATGGAGCCGAAAAAACTACAAAAGAGGCACTAGATAAGTACGGTCTTAAAGTGAGTACTATGGGAAGGGGAATAGAAGAAGAACCAGAGTTTTTCTATACAGCAGTGGCTTCAGCAATCTTCGTTTCCGACATAGTAGAGGAGAAAAAACCTTATTAGGAGGTATTCTATGAGAGAGATCGATAGGATTATAGAAAGTGTAAACTATATTAAAAATAAGTTGGGATCATTTACTGATGGCTTAAATACTGCTGTTGTATTGGGTTCTGGACTAGGTGATTTCGTCGATAACGTAGAAGTAATTCACACTATAGATTATAAGGAAATACCTAATTTTCCTACTTCAAAGGTCAAAGGGCATAAGGGAAGGCTAATATTCGGTAGATGTAAGGGTCAAAAGATTCTCTGCATGCAAGGAAGGTTTCATTATTATGAAGGCCATCCCCAAGTTGATGTCGTTTTGCCTATAAGAGTTATAGGTAAATTGGGAATAAAAAACCTAATACTGACAAATGCTGCGGGAGGTACAAATCCCGACTTTAATATACCAAGCTTAATGATTATAAATGATCATATAAATTTCAGTGGATACAATCCACTCATAGGAGATAATATTGAAGAGCTAGGACCGAGATTTCCTGACATGTCAAATATATATAATAATGATTTGACTGAAATGCTTAAGTTAACTGCTAGAGATAGTAAAATAGACGTAAGAGAAGGCGTATACATGTATTTTTCTGGTCCTTCTTATGAGACTCCAGCAGAGGTTAAAATGGCGAGGATACTAGGAGCTGATGCTGTAGGAATGTCTACAGTACCTGAAGCAATTGCGGCAAGGCACATGAATATAAAAATATGCGCTATTTCATGTATAACTAACCACGCAGCTGGTGTATCAAAATCAAATTTAAATCACGAAGAGGTATTAGAAGCTTCTGAGGAAATAAAAGACACTTTCAACAGACTTATTTTAAATTTTGTTGAAAACATAGGAGGATTAGATGAGTAGAAAAAATCAAAGAAGGACTAGTGGTAGAAGGAGTCCTTCTTCGCCAAAAGCAAGCCTGTTTACAGTTTTAATTATCGTTATAATGATAGTGTTTGGGGTTCCTTTAACACTACACGATAAAACAGGTCCAGTTGACAAGAACAATAAAACAGCGACGGTGGTAGAGATACCTGAAGGGTCTAGTTCAAGCTCGATAGCCGATATACTTAAAGATAAGAATTTAATAAAGAGCAAGAATTTCTTTAAACTAAAGGTAAAACTGTCTAATAAGGCGGAGAAATTTAAAGCTGGTACATATAGTTTCAATAAAAGTATGAATAACGATCAGATCATAGATATGTTGGCAGAGGGTAAGATGGTAAAAGATGGAATTAAGGTAACTATTCCTGAGGGGGCGACTTCATTTGAGATTGCAGATACATTACTTCAAAAAAGGCTTATAAAATCTAAAGATGAGTTTTTAAAAGAGGTAGGTAATGCAAATAAATACTATGATAAACACCCTTACCTCAAAGAAGCAAATGTAAAATCATTAGAGGGATTTTTATATCCTGAAACCTACTTTATAAAGAAGAACTCAAGCGTTGAGGATATATGTAATAGATTTTTGACGGAGTTTGATAAAAACTTTAAAAAGCAGGATTTTAAATACGATCCTAAGGATTTAAATAAGATTGTTATACTAGCTTCAATAGTTGAAAAGGAAGCAGCTGGAAATGGTAATATGGATAAGATAGCTAGCGTATTTTACAATAGGTTAAAGATAAATATGCCGTTGCAATCAGATGCTACCATTCAATACGCTCTACCGGAAAGAAAAAAAATAGTAAGTTATGACGACCTAAAGGTCAATTCACCTTATAATACGTATAAACACAAGGGACTTCCACCTTCAGCTATTTCAAATCCATCAATGGATGCGATGAAGGCGGCTATATCTCCTGCAAAGACTGATTATTTGTTCTTTGTAGATAAGCCAGGAGGAGGAACTAACTTTGCAAAGACTTTTGAAGAACATAAGAAATACGTAAAAGAATATAAGGACGACAGAGATAAAAAAGCGGGAAAAAATAAACAGGAAGAAAAATCTTCGGGTGAAATGCAAGCTGAAATAGGGCAAGATAATTCTTCGGATTCAAGCAAACAGAAAAACGACCGCTAATATAAAAATTTAATTAATTAGGAGGAGGGGATGACTCGAGATTTTTTTGTAAACCACGGTGTTGAAAAGTCTTGGGTCAGCCTCATTTACTTTATGGATGAAATTGTTTCAAAAAAAACTACAGAATACATCACTTCCCTGGTAAAAAGGGATGATGATACTTTGGAAGCTTTGGAAGATTATGCAAGTAAAAATATGGTTCCAATAGTGACAAAAGAGGTATCAAGGTACATAGAGACATTGATACACATTATAAAACCCAAAAAAGTGCTCGAGCTTGGCTGTGCTATTGGATATTCAGCTATATTAATGGCGAAGTCTAATAAGGAGCTAAAGGTAACTACAATAGAAAGAGATCCTAAAATGGCACAGGTAGCTAGGGAAAATTTCAAAAGGTATGGCTACGAGGATAGGATTGAACTTATAGAAGGTGATGCTTTGGAAGAATTGAAAAATATCAAAGATGAGTTTGATATGGTATTTATCGATGCTGGAAAATCTCACTACAACGAGTTTTATTCTGACATAGTATCAAAAATTTACCCAGGTGGTGTCATACTTTGTGACAATGTTCTGTATAAGGGTATGATAGCAGACGATGATCTCGTCAAAAGGAGAAAAAAGACTATTGTTAAGAGAATGAGAAATTTCTTAGATATTATTTGCGAAGACGAAAAACTTATAACTAGTGTAATTCCAATTGGAGATGGAATGAGTTTGAGTTATGTCAAGAAGGAGGACGATTAGATGGAAAAAGTTGAATTGCTTGCACCTGCAGGTGATTTAGAAAGGTTAAAGATTGCATTTAACTATGGAGCAGATGCCGTTTATATTGGCGGAGAGATTTTTGGGATGCGTTCTGCGGCAAAAAATTTCTCCATAGAAGAAATAAAAGAGGGTGCGGATTATGCACACAATTTAGGAAAGAAAGTTTTTGTAACAGTGAATATTATACCTCACAATGAGGATTTTGGTGTATTGCCTGATTATCTAAGGGATTTAGAAAGTGCTGGGGTTGACGCCATAATCGTTTCTGATCCAGGGGTATTGTCAGTTGCCAAAGAAGTGGTTCCAAATATGGAGATACATCTAAGTACACAGGCTAATACCACAAATACCAACAGCGCAAATTTCTGGCATAAGATGGGAGTTAAAAGGGTTGTAGTTGCTAGGGAACTTTCATTTAAGGAAATAAAGGAAATACATGACAATACTCCAAAATCTTTGGATATAGAGGCATTTATGCATGGAGCTATGTGTATATCATATTCCGGAAGATGCTTGATTAGTAACTACATGACTGGTAGAAATGCGAATAAGGGGTCTTGTGCTCAATCTTGTAGATGGAAGTATTCGCTTGTAGAAGAGAAGAGACCCGGGGAGTATTTTCCCGTAGTTGAGGATGAAAGGGGTACTTTTTTCTTTAACTCAAAAGACCTATGTATGATTGAATATATACCAGAGCTAATCGAATCAGGTATAAACTCACTAAAAATCGAGGGACGTATGAAAACAGCATACTATGTGGCTACAGTTGTAAGAGCTTATAGGATGGCTATAGATGCGTATTACGAAGATCCTGAGAATTGGAAGTTCAACCCAATGTGGTTAGAGGAACTTAAAAAAGGATCGCACAGACATTTTACAACAGGTTTTTATTTAGATAAGCCTGATGAAGAAGATCAAAACTATCAATCAGCTTCATATGTTAGAAATTATGATTTTATCGGTATTGTTTTAGATGGTACAGATGAAAATGGATTGACCAAAGTAGAACAGAGAAATAAGATGGTGGTAGGCGATGAGATAGAAATCATCGGTCCTTTTAAAGAGACGATGTACACTAAGATAGCAAAGATGTACGATGAGGATATGGAGGAAATCACTGAGGCTCCCCATCCTAGAATGACTGTTTATATTAAATTTAATGATGATATAAACTTAGGTAAAGACTACATGCTAAGAAAGGAAATCGAAGAAGCAAAATAAGAAGTATTGCAGTAAATGTAGTATAATAAGTATTATAGTATAAGTATTATAAAAAAAAGTAAAGTAAATTCAAGACTAGGCGAAATGCTTTTGAAATAAGTTCGCCTGGTCTATTTTTTTGTCTATAATTCTTATAGAAAGTATAAAAACAGTAAGTAGAATGGTGAGGAAAAATGACAAAAAAGAAGAGAGAAGGTTTTATAAATATAGAGGTAGTGATGTGCCTATTAATTTTATCCGTTATGATAACGGTCGTCGTAATATACATAAAAAACTCCAGTGACTTTTTATACTTGACTATGAAAAAGGTCAGACAAAAAGATGAGTACGAGGATTTAATATACGGGGGAGATAGGAGAAATGACACTTTTTCAAGTAAAAGATTCGAGGATTCCTCCTATGAAAAGGAAGAGGTACTGATAGATAAGAGATATAAGGTGTATAAGGAAGTGATTAAGAGAGATGGCAAGGAAGTTTTTTACGTTTATAAAATTGAAACTGAATAAGCAGCGGAATAAAAGAGATGGATATATCTATCTGACTACAGTTCTTATTTTTTTATCGATATGTCTAATTATCAGCCTTTCCTTAGCACAGATGATTAACGCGGATAAATCGGTAAATGCCTCTAAGGACCTAATGATAGTTAGGGAGAAGTCAAAATCAGGTGTTGTAGTTGCCTATGTAAATGTATGTTATATGATAGAGGAAATATTATCAAAATCTTCAAGTGCAGAGGATTTTGAAAAATATATGAAGAGAACTAAAACGGGTTTTGATTGGAGGGACGCAATTAATAGGAGTACCTATTTTAAAGACGAATATACCTCGCTTTCTATGTACAGGGATTTAAAAAGTAAGGGGAGGTATTTGACAATAGCTAAAGAGGATTCATTTAATAAGGGAATAAATCGGAAGTTCTATCTTTTTTCCGTTGAATGTAAGACGAGGACGAGTATTGGGAGTATGTGGCAGTTGGCTAGTTTTCAAGTAGCAAATCCCCTTGAGAAATTCACAAGTGATTATAAGGACAAACTGCTACAGGAAAAAATAAATAGTATTTTAAAAGATGAGGAAGATAATGCTAGGGTGAACTATGAAGATATAAGTACGGAAGAAAATAATGATATACATGAAAATAATGATATACATAAAGATAAAATAGATGATAAGAAATTAGAAGAATTAAAAAAAGAAGTTGAAGAGGATTTTAAAAGGGAGGTAGAACAGGCGAAAAAAGAATATAGTGACCCTAAAAAAATTAAGTCCATAATTAGACTTTACGCTGTTAAAGATTATTAAAAGTGTGTCACGACAATGCTTCAAATAACGTATGTATTTTAATTCAATATAGATTTTAATTTGGAGGTAGAGATGAATTTAGCCGAGGTATCCGTATACATAACTTTAATTCTCCTTCTTTTTACTATTTCTTTTGTGGACACAAGGGATTTAGAGAGGAGAAATGAGTATTTTTGTAGAAATTTAGAAACTGACTTGAGATATGTGAGAACAAAGAATATAAGTGGACAAAATTCAAAATTATATTTAAAAACTATAAATGAAAAATGTGGCTATGAGGTAAGGGTGGGAGATAAGGTCGAGAAGCTCGTAGAAGGGCCAGAGGATTTAAAAAGAGTTGAGGGCAAAGAAACTATAGGCTTTAATAAAAATGGAGCTACGCCCGACGCTACTACCATTTCCTTTATTTCAAAGAGAGATAAAATTATAAAGGAAAAGTATAAAATTACAATCATGCCAGCGAGTGGTAGGATTTTGTATTATGGAAAAACTGATAAGGACGTAAAAAAAGATGAGATTCAAAATGAATAATGGGAATATGAGAAAAAAGGGTTTTATTCGCCTTTGTAGTGGTTACAATAGAAGAGAAGGTTATGTTCTGATAGAAATTTTAATTGGATTTATGATTTTTACCCTTATATTAATGCTAGTCATGGGTTTGTATATAAATATTAGCAGTTATTCGGAAAAGCAGTATGTAAGGGACAGGTTGATGGAAAATGCACTTATGACTGAGTATAAGCTTAAATCAAAATTAGAGAATGCCACGGAGGTAGACTTAATACAATCTGGAGACAGTGAGCTACACAACGGACAGATCAGGTATAAGTATTTTGAGGATTTGCAAAAAGTCGTATGCGATACCATTGAGAAAAAAAGAGTTGACATGAGGCCTAGAATTGAATATATTAATTTCGATAAACACAGGAGAAAAATTTTTATATCAGTTAGAGAAAATCAGTATTCTTATGCTAAGAAAAATGCTTATGAGATAGGCAATTTCGTTTCTGATTTTCAAGTTCTAGATAATACTTCAAAGGCTCTAAAACTCAGAATTGTTTTTTCTGATAGAGGTGTAAGTCTTTCAAAGGATGTAAACATATGGTATCGTACAATTTTTAGATAATGAATATGTTGAATTATCAATACCTGCATGATATAATATATTTAGAAATTTTTTGATGGAGGATATATTTATGGTATCAGCAAGTGATTTTAGAAAAGGTGTTACCTTTGAAAAGGATGGACAGCCATGTTTAGTAGTAGACTTTCAACATGTTAAGCCTGGAAAGGGAGCAGCTTTTGTTAGGACTAAGTATAGAAACTTAATTACAGGAGCAACTAGAGAAGAAGCTTTTAACCCAAGTGACAAGTTCCCTAAGGCGAATATCGACACTAAGCAAATGCAATATCTTTACAATGATGGGGAGTTGTACTATTTTATGGATGAAGAAACTTATGATCAAATTCCACTAAACTATGAACAAGTTGAGGATGCTATCAAGTTTCTTAAAGAAAATGATAATGTTCAGATCAGATTCTATCAAGGAAGGCCATTCCAAGTTGACGGTCCAAACTTCGTAGAACTTGAGGTGACTGAGACAGAACCAGGTATCAAGGGTGATACAGCAAGTAACGTAACTAAGAGCGCTACAGTTGAAACAGGCGCGACTGTGCAAGTTCCACTGTTTATAAACGTAGGAGATAAAATCAAGATAGACACTAGGACAGAAGAATATCTATCAAGAGTATAATTAGTATAGTAGAGGGGCGTAAAGTCCCTCTTTATTTGAAAGGAGAATTATGACAAAGACAGTAATGAATTCAAATCAGGTAAGAGAGAAAATATATGAAATACTTGATTACACATTTAAAAATGAATCTTTGCTAGTCGAATCCCTAACACATAGATCTCTTATAAATGAGGTAAAAGACGCCAGACATAATGAGAGGATGGAGTTCTTAGGAGATTCAGTTTTAAGTGTGGTAATAAGCGAATATATTTATAAAATCGACAAAGACTATCTAGAGGGTAAGCTTTCTATATTGAGGTCTTCAATTGTTTGTGAAGAGGCATTAGCCGAAGCCTCTACAAAACTTGGAATTGGAAAGTATATATTGATGGCACAAGGAGAGATTAGAAATGGCGGAAGAGAAAAAGTTGCCATTTTAGCGGATGTTTTTGAATCTTTAATAGCGGCAATATACCTGGATGGTGGAATTGAAGAAGCGAAGAGATTTATTATGACAAATCTTAGCAATAGAATAGATAAGGCTATTAAAGGGGAAGTGTTCAGTGATTACAAGACCAGGGCTCAGGAAATTGTTCAAGGCAAATTCAAAATAGGAGTTGAATATAAGTCGTTAAAAGAAGAGGGGCCAGACCATGAGAAAGTGTTCACTGCAGGTGTTTACTTCAAAGATTCACTATTAGGAATTGGTAAGGGATCCAAGAGAAAGGACGCAGAACAATCAGCGGCAAAGGAAGCTTGTGTATTTTTGAGTAAAAATTTAAACCAACTCACAATAGATCATGATACGGATACTTTGTTTTTCCACGGAAGACCGGTTAATTATGATAGCGATATAAAAATAAATTACTCAAAAGGTGAGGCATAGATGAAAAATAAGATAATACCGATATTTGTGCCACATCAAGGCTGTCCAAACGACTGTGTTTTTTGTGATCAAGTAAAGATCACTGGTGTTTCAACCGATGTAACGGGAGAGGATGTAGATAGAATAATAAAAGAGTATCTAGAGACCATGGATGATGATAGCAATAAGGAAGTTGCATTTTTTGGAGGTAGTTTTACGGCAATAGACTTAGATAAACAGATAGAGCTCCTATCAGTAGCAAAGAAGTATAAGGACATGGGAAAAATACAAGATATTAGGCTTTCTACGAGACCGGACTGCATAAGCGATGAGATTTTGACCATACACAAAAAGTATTCAACCTCAATAATAGAACTAGGTGTACAATCTATGGACAGTGAGGTGCTCAAGTTGTCAAATAGGGGTCATGACAGTGAGTGCGTATATAAAAGCTCGAAATTAATTAGAGATTATGGTTTTAAACTGGGATTACAGTTAATGACTGGTTTGCCTGGAGATGATGAGAGTAAGTCTATAAATACAGCTAGGGAATTTATTAAAATACATCCTGATATAGTTAGGATATATCCTACTCTTACAATTAGGGATTCAGAATTAGAGAGAATGTACAACGATGGAAGGTACAAACCTCAAACTTTGGATGAGGCAATTGATATAGTAAAAAAACTGATAGTTATGTTTGAATCAAACGAAATACAGGTAATCCGAGTTGGACTTCAAGCTACAGACGAGCTTTCTGGTGGGAGTATTGTAGACGGACCTTTTCATCCTGCTTTTGGAGAGATGGTAGAATCTCGCATGATAAGGGATTATATTGAGTTATTTCTTAAAGAAAACGGATATTTAAATACTGCAGATGAGAACCAAACAAAAAAAGATTCGAGAAAATACATGCAGAGAAGTAGAAAAAAAGTTGTAATTACAACAAAAAACAGTAATGTATCAAAGGTTGTAGGAAATAAAAAATCAAATAAGACTTTTTTTGATTTAAGAGGTATAAATCTCGTTACCAAAGTTCACAATAATTTTGGATATGATAAAGATAAGGTTGATTTTATAAGTATATCCGTCGACGATATTTCGAAGTCCGTTGATAGGGAGGAATTTTTACACACCTTGACAAAAATTTATGATGAAGCGAGTGTGATATAGTGCATTTAAAGAAGATAGAGCTGAGGGGTTTTAAGTCATTTCCTTCCAAGACGGAAATTGAGTTTAAAAATGGACTCACAGCAATTGTTGGACCAAATGGAAGCGGAAAAAGTAATATCACTGACGCCGTAAGGTGGGTTCTAGGTGAACAGAGCGTAAAGAGTTTAAGAGGAGAAAAGCTTGAGGACGTCATATTTGCTGGCTCCGACTCAAAGGCAAAGATGAATTTCTGCGAAGTGAGTTTGACACTTGACAATATAGACAGGGGAATAAACTTAGATGTTGACGAGGTCGAAATAAAGAGAAGGGTCTACAGGACCGGGGATAGTCAATTTTTATTAAATTCTAAGCAGTGCAGATTGAAAGACATCAAAGAGATACTTATGGATACGGGCTTAGGTAGAGATAGTTACGCGATAATAGAGCAGGGTAAGGTAGACGATATATTGAGCAACAACCCTGCTAACAAGAGAAAAATATTTGATGAGGCTTGTGGTATTGCGCGCTACAGATACAAAAAAACCGAAACGGAAAAAAATCTCGCAAATGTTTCAGAAAACTTAGATAGGATCAACGACATATATTTTGAGATAGAAAAACAGGTAGAACCTCTTAGAAGACAATCTGAAAAGGCTAAGTCCTACTTAAAGGTCAGTGAGAGGTTAAAGATGCTCGAAGTAAATCATATACTTAGAGAGGTAGATAGAACTAATGATAATCTGAGGATATACGTCGATGAGTACAGGGTTTTAAATGAAAACTTAGATAGTATATCTAAGAAAAAAGATGAGGTGTCGTCAAATTTAGAGGACTTGAATAAAGATATAGAAGGGCTAAGCTTAACGAATAAATCTTTAAATAAAGAGATTCAAACTATCAAGGAATTTTTGATAAGGAGCGAATCCGATGAAAAGTTGATTTTTGAGAGAAAAAACAATTCGGCATCTGAGATAGAAAAACTAGAAGACGTAATAGAAAAGGCAAGGGTTAGGTCTGTGGATTTAGCTGATTTACAATCTACAATCGCCCTTCAAAATAACAATAATAGAGATTTGCTAGAGTCAAATGAGGACGAAATAAATAAGATCCTCAAGAATATTGAAGATGAAGAAAATAAGCTGGGGATGACTGAAAACAAGATACACGATCTTCAAATGGAAAAAGAGAAAGCACAGTCAAATATTAACGAACTTCTAAGGGAAAAAGAGGTAATAGCAGTTAATATATCAAACCTCGATTCAAAGCTCGATGAAACGGAAAGTGACAGCAGCGAAGATATGGAATTGATATCGAGGCTAAAGTCCGAACAAAAGAACATCGAGGATAAAATCAGCGAATCGAACGAAAAACTCAAATCAAAATCAATAGAGCGTGATTCTATAGAAGGTGAGTTAGATTCTCTTGAAGATAGGCTTGGGAAAATAAAATCTGAAATAGAAAAAGAAACTATAAATTTAAATGATATAACGTCAAAGATCAACATATACACCAATATAGAAAACCAAATGGAGGGTTACTTTAGAGGTGTAAAAGATGTAATAAAAAATAAGAGTCTAAATGGTATAAGGGGGGCGATCGCTCAACTAATCAATACCGACAGAAAGTATGAGAAGGCCATTGAGGCTGCTTCTGGATCCTCTATGCAAAATATAGTAGTAGAGGATGAAGTATCAGCTAAAGAGGCAATAGAGTACCTTAGGAAAAATAAACTAGGAAGGGTAACTTTTTTGCCAATAAGTAGGATAAGGTCGAAGAAGGCGGATTTCTCTTATGCTAAAAGATTAAAAGGCTCAATAGGAATTGCCTCTGATTTAGTAAAAACCGAATCTGAATATGAAAATATAGTCAATATGATACTTGGGTCTACCCTTGTAGTAGATAATATGGATAATGCAATAGCTATATCAAAGGACAAAAATATTAGGCTTAGGCTAGTTACATTAGAAGGGGATGTTATCAACACTTCTGGATCTATGACAGGTGGAAGCTTTAAATCCAACTCAAATTTATTATCTAGAAATAGGGAGATTCAGCAGTATAAAATACATCAAAAAGAGGTAAAAGAAAAACTCAAAGACTTACTGTCAAGCTCTGAAAGTTTAGAGGAGAAAAAAGCTGAACTGGAAATTAGGAAAGAATCTATACTTGAGAGGATTGTAAACCTAGAAAGAGATTTGTACAGATATAATACAGATATAAGCTCAATAAAAAACAGCCTTCAAAATTTTGACCAAGAAAGGCTAAAAAGGCATGAGGGAATAAAAAATATCAACTCTATGAGAGAAGATTATCTAAAAAAACAAGAAGAGATTCGAGATAAACTAAAAGAGTTGGAAGAAAAACTTAAAAATAACAGCTCAGATGACGTAATACTAAAAAAGGAAATAATTATGTTAAAGACTCATTTGGGTTCGTTAAATGACAGGCTTAATGAACTAAAAATCAATCAGGCTAAACAACAGGAGATATACAATTCTGGAACTAAAGAAGAGGAAAGAATAGAATGGGAAAGGTTGGAGACAATCTCAAACATAAAGAAGCAAGAGCTTCAGTTAGAGCAATTAAAAGCTTCCCTAAAAAGGTACGACAGTGAGAGAGAGGAGTTAATCACCAAGAAATCAGACGGAGAAGGTAGGCTCTCAGAGCTTATAGACAGACAGACAAAAGCGGAAAACATGCTTAAAGATAGCAGCGATGAGCTTAAGTCTAAGGAATCAAAACTTAGAACGATTGAAAAACAAGAGTATGAACTTAAAGAAAAAGAGTTTATATCTAGAACTAAGATCGAGAGGACTGAGAATTCTAAAAGGCTGTTTGTTGAAACTCTAGCTGATAAGTATGAGATGAGCGTTTTACTGGCAAATGAGATGAGGGATGATTCCTTGGAGATTGACAATGATGAGTTGAGCTCTCTAAAAAAAGAGATAAGAAAGATAGGAAACGTAAATCTAGAGTCTATAGAGGAGTATGAGAAGGTCAGTGAGAGGTATAAACTATATACTGAACAAAAATACGATTTAGAAAAATCAAAGGATGCCTTAGATACAATGCTTACTGAGCTAGAAACCGAGATGAGAAGAGAGTTCATAGATAATTTTGATAAAATTGCCGAGAACTACTCAAAGGTTTATGAGACTCTTTTTGGAGGAGGAAAGGGTGAATTGATACTTGAAGATAGGGACGATGTTCTAAACTCTGATATATTGATACATGGAAGGCCTCCAGGAAAGAATATGAAATCTCTAAACCTATTGTCAGGAGGGGAGAGAGCGATGACTGCAATATGCATTCTATTTGCGATACTGATCTCTAAGCCAACTCCTTTTGTAATACTCGATGAGATTGAGGCTCCTCTTGACGATGTAAATGTATTTAGATTTGCTAGTTTTGTAAAGAATTTGACGGACAGGACCCAGTTTATTGCGGTTACTCACAGAAGGGGAACTATGGAAAGTGCCGACTACATATATGGTATTACAATGCAAGAGAAGGGTATATCAAAAGTGTTGAGCTTAAATTTAAACGAGGCAAAAAATATAATTTAATGAGTACAAAACTTTAAAGTGCTTGTAGAAGTGCACATAAGGTTTGATAATCGGAGGTAAATATGTTTAAAAAGTGGTTTGGTTTCAAAAATAATGATGAAACTGAAGATGAGAAGGATATATCTGAAGTATCTGATGAGAAAAACTCTGATGGAGATGAATCAGGTGAAATTGAGAGTGGATACTCAGAAAGTACAGATAGGGTAGAAGGAAGATCAGAAGATAAAGATCAAAACAAAAATAATGAAGCAAACGAAAATATCTCAAGAAATGATGATAAATATACTAGCGATATATCTAATGAGGATAGAGATATATACATAAGTGAAGACACTGATATAGATACAGTAGAAGATGAAGACTCAGATACAAATGAATCAGATGATAATGGAGAGAAAAAAATAGGTTTTTTTGAGAGATTAAAAAGAGGGCTTAAAAAAACAACTGAGGGTATTTCATATAAGATAGACGATATATTAGGCACATATACAAAGATTGATGATGATATGTTAGAAGAAATAGAAGAAATCTTGATTATGGCTGATATCGGTGTAAATACGACGATGGAGATAATAGACAAGCTCAAAGAAAATATCAGGAGAAAGTCAATAGATGATCCTAAGATGGTAAAGGCAGAATTAAAGGCGATAATTAGACAAATGCTAGAATCTAAGGATTCCCCTTCTTTGATGGATATCAAAACACCAGCGGTTATAGTTGTCGTAGGAGTTAATGGAGTTGGAAAGACTACTACAATAGGTAAGTTAGCTTCTAAGTACAAGGCTAGAAATAAGAAGGTATTACTCGCTGCAGCGGATACATTTAGGGCAGCGGCAAGTGAACAATTGGCAATTTGGGCTGATAGAAACAATGTTGACATTGTAAAACACGGTGAGGGTGCTGATCCGGGGGCAGTTGTGTACGATGCGATTCAGGCTGCTAAGGCTAGAAATGTAGACGTACTTATCTGTGATACAGCAGGAAGACTTCATAATAAAACGAACCTGATGAAAGAGTTGGGTAAAATATTTAAAATTATAGATAGAGAGTACCAAGAGGCGCACAGAGAAACTCTGTTGGTCGTAGATGCAACAACTGGTCAAAATGCAGTTATGCAGGCTAAAACATTTAAGGAGACGGCTGATATTACTGGTATAGCTTTGACCAAGCTAGATGGAACTGCTAAAGGAGGAGTCGTAATCGCAGTTAAACAGGAGGTAGATGTTCCTGTTAAATTAATTGGTGTAGGTGAGGGTATAGACGACCTTCAGGACTTTGACTCAAATTCTTTCACAGAAGCTCTCTTTGGAGATGAATAAAGTCAAATCACATGAAAAAAATATAATAAAAGTATTGACATTGATGGTAAATTCATATAAAATATTTAGTGTAAAGGTTAAGGCCTTTACACTTTTTATGTTAAGGAAGTGTGACGATGAATATTGAGAAACTTGTGTTTATTGGAGAATTATTCCAGATATATTCGCCACTTCTCACAGATAAACAAAGAGAAATTGTATCCCTTTACTACGAGGAAGACTATTCTCTGGGTGAGATAAGCGAACAGTACGGTGTATCGAGACAAAGCGTCCATGATACGCTTAAGCGATCTGAGAAAATACTCAAGGAATATGATGAAAAACTTAATTTATTGTCGGATTTTCAAAAGCAGAATAATCTTTTGGAAGAGGCACTCGATGTTTTGAATAGAGTAAAAAAAGACGAGGATAGTTCAGAACTTGAGGAGCTTGAAAGGATACTAAGGAGGTTGTTGCGATGATTTTCGAAGGTTTGAGCGAAAAATTGCAAAACTCATTTCAGAAGTTAAGGTCTAAGGGCAAGATAACTGAGGCGGATGTAAAAGAAGCGATGAGAGAGGTTAAGCTAGCTCTGTTAGAGGCGGACGTAAACTTCAAAGTAGTAAAAGATTTTGTAAAGAAGGTTCAAGAACGTGCCATCGGTCAAGATGTTATGCAGAGTTTAACACCTGGCCAACACGTCATTAAAATAGTTAACGAAGAACTGACATCGCTTATGGGTGATGTTCAAGCTAAAATCAATATGTCACCTAAGCCACCAACTGTAATTATGATGGTAGGTCTTCAGGGGGCAGGTAAGACGACTACTTCTGGTAAGTTAGGCGGATATTTAGCGAAAAAAGGTAAGAAGCCTTTGCTCTGTGCCTGTGACATATATAGGCCAGCCGCTATCAAACAGCTTCAAGTTGTGGGAGAAAAATTAAACCTCCCTGTATTCTCTATGGGGCAAAACGAGAATCCAGTAAATATAGCTAAGGCAGCCTATGCAGAAGCTGAAAGGACTGGTAGAGATGTATTGATAGTGGATACGGCTGGTAGACTTCATATCGATGAAGAACTCATGGATGAACTAGTAAGCATTAAAGATAGTTTAAAGCCATCTGAAATACTTCTTGTCGTAGATTCAATGACAGGTCAAGATGCAGTTAACGTGAGCCAGAGTTTTAACGAACAACTAGGAGTTGACGGTATTGTTCTTACAAAGTTAGACGGGGACACTAGAGGTGGAGCCGCACTTTCAATAAGAGCTGTTACCAACAAGCCTATTAAGTTTATCGGTTCTGGCGAGAAGCTTAGTGATTTTGAACCTTTTCATCCTGAGAGGATGGCATCGAGGATTCTTGGAATGGGAGATGTCTTGAGTCTTATTGAAAAAGCACAAGAAAACATCGACATGGATAAGGCCAAGGAACTTGAGGAAAAATTGAAAAAGCAAGAGATGGATCTAGAAGATTTTTTGACTCAGTTAGAGCAAATTCAAAAGTTAGGTCCTTTAGATAAGTTGCTTGGAATGGTACCGGGAATGAATCAATTCTCAGATCAGATTGGAGATATGGACGTAAACAACAAAGAAATTGTCAAGGTTAAGGCTATGATCCAGTCAATGACAGTTGAGGAGAGAAGAAATCCACAGATTTTGAACGCTTCTAGAAAGAGAAGGATAGCAAATGGAAGTGGAACCAAGGTACAGGATATAAACAGACTTCTTAAGCAGTTTAACGAGATGAAAAAAATGCTTAAGATGTTTACAGGAAATCAAAAACAGCTTAAAAAAAGGGGAGGTTTTCCTAAACTACCCTTTATGTAAATAATTTTAAAAATTTGGAGGTAAAGAAATGGCAGTAAAAATTAGACTTAAGAGAATGGGAGCTCACAAGAGACCTTTTTATAGAGTTGTAGTAGCAGACTCTAGATCACCAAGAGATGGTAGATTCATTGAGGAGATCGGATATTATAATCCAGTATCAGATCCAAAAATCATAAAAATAGACAAGGAAAAAGCTGATAAGTGGATAGCTAATGGTGCACAACCAACTGAAGTAGTTAAAAAATTACTTGCTAAAGCTGAAGATAAGTAAGCCGTCTGGGATAGTTTCCTAAGGAGGTAAATTATGAAAGAGCTAGTTGAAGAAATAGCAAAAGCATTGGTAGATAGTCCCGAGGATGTCGTTGTTGAGGAGACTGTTGAGGATGATAGAATCATCTTAAAACTAACGGTGGCTCCTGATGACATGGGTAAGGTGATCGGTAAACAAGGAAGGATAGCAAAGGCTATAAGAACTGTACTAAAATCCGTTTCTATCAAGGAGAATAAGAAGGTCAGCCTAGAGATAATGTAGGCTAATATAAACTTCTTATAGAGGATATTATGAGTGAAAAATTATCATACTTTAATATCGGTAAAATTGTCAGGACTCAAGGTCTAAAGGGTGAATTTAGAGTTTACCCAACCTCAAGTAACTTAGAGAGATATTTTGAATTAAAGTTTTTTTTCATAGAAGGTGATATGGAGAAGAAATATTACATCGAAAGAGTAAGACAGGTTTCTCCATCCATATTCGTTTTCAAGGTAGAGGGTATAGACGTAATTGAAGATATCGAACCCTTTATAAACAAAAATATCTACGTTCCAAGATCTGAGGCATTTGAACTTGAAGAGGGAGAATTTTACGTTGCCGATATGATTGGACTCGAGGTATATACCTTAGATGAAAATTATGTCGGAAAATTAACCGATGTACTCAAGTACTCAGATAATGACGTATATGTGGTAAAAAATGACGATGGAAGGGAATTTATGATTCCGGCCGTCAAGAAATTTGTGCCAAACATAGACATAGAATCAAATAAAATGTATATAGATCCGATAAAAGGGATGATAGACTAATGAGATTTTTTGTTATGACCCTTTTTCCGGATATCATTAATTCCGTGATATCCGATAGTATACTAAAAAGGGCAATAGATAATAACGTCATAGAGATACATGTGTATAATATAAGGGATTATTCAAAAAACAAACATAAAAAAGTAGATGATTATCCTTATGGTGGCGGAGCTGGAATGGTTATGACACCACAACCCATCATAGATACATATGAAAATATCAAAAGGGATTATGACTTAAGTGATGATCACAAGGTTATTTATATGAGCCCAAAAGGTTCTACTTTTGATCAAAAATCAGCTAAGAGACTCTCAAATAGCAAAGACATAGTTATACTGTGCGGACATTATGAGGGAGTAGATCAAAGGGTTATCGATATGATCGTAGATGAGGAAATATCTATAGGTGACTATATACTCACAGGAGGAGAACTTGCTTCAATGGTGATAATAGATTCAGTATCGAGGCTGATACCTGGGGTTTTAGGAAGCGAAGATTCATTTATGGATGAGAGTTTTGAGAATAATCTTCTGGAGTATCCTCAGTACACCAGACCTGAAGATTTTTGCGGTTACAAGGTACCGGAAGTTCTGTTATCAGGTAACCACAAGAAGATTGAGGAGTGGAGAAATGAGAGATCTCTGGAAATAACTAAGGAAAGAAGAAAAGATTTGTACTATAAGTATTGCAATAATCTTCAAGATGAAGTATAATACTATAGTTGTTATTTATTAAGGGTGTTCCTCTGCTATTTCGGTCAGATAGTTAAGAACATCTATTGTAGGAGGAAAAGATGAACGAAATAATTAAAGCAATCGAAAATGAACAATTAAAATCAGACGTTCCTAATTTTGGACCAGGGGACACAGTGAGAGTACACGTTAGAATCGTGGAAGGTAAAAGAGAGAGAATCCAGGTATTTGAAGGTGTGGTTCTTAAGAGACAAGGTGGAGGAGCAAGAGAAACTTTCACAGTTAGAAAGATGTCTTTTGGTATAGGTGTTGAAAGAACTTTCCCTGTACATTCACCAAAAGTAGATAAGATTGAAGTTACTAGAAAAGGTAAGGTTAGAAGAGCTAAGCTTGGATACCTTAGAGGAAGAGTTGGAAAAGCTGCTAAGATTAAAGAAGCTAGATAATTTTAGTAACGAGATGGTGTTTGGCAGAACCTCTGCTTTACACCATTTTTTTATGCGATTTTTGAATATGTATAGAAAAATAGGATAACAAAAAAATAGGATAACTGAAAGGAGGAGTTATGGAATCAAATTCATTAAACATCAACTGGTATCCAGGTCATATGAAAAAGACTAGGGAGTTGATGATAAACAATCTAAAGTTAATAGATGTAGTGGTGGAGATGCTCGATGCGAGGATACCATTTAGCTCAAAAAATCCTGATATAGACGAAATAATTGGAGATAAACCAAAGGTAGTAGTCTTTAATAAAAACGATCTAGCAAATGAGACCATCACAAAAGAGTGGGTAGAGTACTACAGTGAGTTGGGCATAAAAGCTATACCGATTGACGCTAATAAGGGAGCGGGGATAAATTCATTAATAAAGGAGTGCCAAACACAAGCTTCCGAAAAGATGGAAAAAAATATTTCTAAGGGTATACAGAATAAATCCATAAGGTTGATGATAGTCGGCGTTCCAAATGTTGGAAAATCATCTTTAATCAACAGATTATCCGGTAGAAAGAGTACTCAAACTGGTGATAGACCTGGCGTAACTAAGGGAAAACAGTGGGTAAGGCTCAAAGGTAACCTAGAACTCCTTGACACTCCGGGAATTTTGTGGCCAAAGTTTGATGACGAAGATGTTGCTTTAAACCTAGCGTTCACAAGGGCTATCAAGGACGAGATATTAGATGTAGAAACCCTAGGTTTAAAATTAATAGAAAGGCTTATGGAAATTAATCCAGAGGCTTTGAAAACGAGATATAAACTAGATGTTATCTCAGATAATCCACTAGAGGTAATGGATGCAATAGCCTTTAAGAGGGGATTTATAATGGCGAGAAAAGAAATAGACTACACTAGGACGGCATTAACGGTATTAAACGAATTTAGAGAAGGTATCCTAGGAAAGATTTCTTTGGAAAGACCATAAAAAAGACAGTAAAAATAGGAACAAGTCTATATTCAATCAATGAAACGATAGATATTGTTTTAATAAAATACAATAACTATATAATTTTTTAACAAAAAACAATTTTATTCGACTTCCTTTTAATAAGGGGGTCTTTTTTTGTAAATAACAACTAAATTATGTTTGTATATAAAATAACGTTTTTTTTATTTCTGTCGCTAATTAGTATACAAATTTAAGTTATTTACAAAAAAACGACTTCTTTCTTTATTTTTATTAGTAAAAAGACAATTTTACTTATTATCTTAATTTTAGTAATTGAATCTATTTTAAAAAAATTTGTTGACTATTTATTTTTCGCTATGTATAATATACATAGAAATATTAAATAATTCTTTCAAATCACAATTTAATTAAGGAGGACTTAAAATGAACGGAGGAAACGTAAAGTTTAAAGACACTCTCGTAATCGGGTTCGCACTATTTGCGATGTTCTTTGGAGCAGGTAACCTGATTTTCCCACCATTTCTAGGCGTGCTAGCTGGTTATAAGTGGTGGATCGCATTTATAGGTTTCTTATTCGCCGATGGTATTATCGCCTTCCTAGGAGTTGTTGCTCAAACTAAGTACAACGGTGATATGGACTTATTCTTTGCTAGACTTGGTAAGGTATTGGCATTAATAATGGGTACAGCTATAATAATCTGTATAGGGCCATTGATCGCAATACCTAGAACTGCTGCAACTACTTATGAAGTTGGTATTCTTCCAACAATAGGATCAGGGTTTAACAGAATATTGTTCTCAATAATATTCTTTGCTGTAACTCTAGCCCTAACTATAAAACCTTCAAGGGTTGTAGACATAGTTGGTCAGTTCCTAACACCAGCGCTTCTAGTTGGTCTTTTAATACTGATAATTAAGGGTATCTCTACTCCTCTAGGAGACATAAGACAAAGTATGTTGATTGACACAGGAGCTTTCCAAAGAGGTATTTACGAAGGATATCAGACCTTGGACGCACTTGCTGCCTTGGTATTCTCAGGGATAGTAATATCAGCAATTGTTGCAAAGGGATATACTGAGGAGAAAGTTAAGATTAGAGCTACTTTGACTGCAGGACTTATAGCGGTTATCGGTATGACAGTTGTTTACGGAGGACTCTGTTATCTAGGTTCTACCGTTTCTATGAAATACGGAGCAGATGTTGACCCTACAGCTCTATTGGTTGCTATAACTGAAGGACTACTAGGTGGACCAGGTAAGGTTATACTTGCGATTATAGTTAGTTTGGCTTGTTTGACAACTTCTATAGGACTTACATCTTCATGCGGTCACTACTTTAATAGAATAACTGGTGGAAAGGCATCATATGAGATGGTTGTTATAATAGTATGTGTATTCTCTACAATTATATCTAACTTTGGTGTTACTCAAATCATCAAGCTTGCTGTTCCAATTCTATTAATAGTATATCCAGCTTCACTAACAGTTGTGTTCTTAACATTATTTAGTAAATACATAAAGAACAACAACGTATATAAGGTAGCTGCATATGTAGTACTAATCATGAGTATAGTAATAGTTATAGGTGGTCTTTTAGGACATCCAGAATTAGGAGAAAAAGCCGATAAATTACCTCTTGGTTCTTATGGATTCTACTGGATTATACCAGCGATCATAGGAGCAATAATAGGTAACTTCATACCTGACAAGAGTAAAAAAGAAACAGCTTAATATAAAATTTCAACCGACCTTGAAATATAGGTCGGTTTTTTTGTATAATAATATTTAAAAGAGATATAGTTATCTTTTAAGTATTATTATATGGAGGTATATAACTTGAGAGGCTTTGCCAAAATAGAGACAAAGGATAAATCGTGTAAGGAAATTACGGCTGAACTTAATATGTTTTTATCTGGACTTGATAAAAATTCAGAAATATATCTAGACAGAGTACAGAGGACGGTTTTAGATGATAAGGTATATCCAGTAATTAGAGCACTTAATAATGACCATAGGTTAGGAGTAAAAAAACTGGTAAAAAAAGTCGAGAGAAAATATGAGGAAATTATTAATAAATTAGATAAGTATGAAACTATGTCCATATATGAAAATGGGCTTAAATCCAAAGGTTATAAGTTGATAGCGGGCATCGACGAAGCTGGTAGGGGGCCTTTAGCAGGTCCTGTGGTGGCTGCAGCGGTAGTTTTAGGAGATTGGCCAATACTTGGTCTGGATGATTCTAAAAAGTTATCGAGCAAAGAAAGAGACATTTTGTATGATGAGATACAAAAAAGAGCTCTCTACATTGGTGTTGAGATAATCGACAACGTAACGATAGATAAGATGAATATCTTGAGCGCCACGAAGATTGCGATGGTTGGAGCGGTAAAAAAGTTAAAAGTTAAGCCTGAAATGCTACTTATTGACGCTTTAAAGATAGATGTAAATATAGATCAGATAGAAATTATAAAAGGCGATTCCAAGTCTAACTCAATAGCCGCTGCATCTATTATTGCCAAGGTGACTAGGGATAGGATAATGGAGAAATACGATAAGACTTTTCCAGGTTACGAGTTTGCTAAACACAAGGGCTACGGAACAAAACTACATTATGAAAAAATAAGGCTTTTAGGTCCTTCACCAATACACAGAAAGACATTTCTATAAATAAAATTTTTTATCATCTCTACAGTAATTTGACTATTATACTGTAGAGGTGATTTTTTTATGAAAAATGAAGACTACGATAGAAAGAAAACTCTATTATCAGATCAGAGAAAAGATAATTACTTAAAGGGAAAAGCTGGAGAAGATATTGCAGTATATCATCTTCTAAAGGATGGATACGAGATTTTAAAGAGAAATTATCGTTGCAAGCAGGGAGAGATAGATATTATAGCTAAAGATAAGAATTGTCTTGTATTTATAGAGGTTAAGTCGAGGTATAATAAAAAATTTGGGCAAGGTTCTGAAGCAATTACTATTAGAAAATCAAATAAGATAAAAAAGGTTGCGCTAAATTACATGACTAGAGATTGCGATATAGATTATGACAGCGTTAGATTTGATGCAGTCGAGATATATTTTATGGATAAAAAAGTATGGATAAGAAAGAATGCTTTTATTTGAAACAAAAAGGATAAGAAGGAATGCTTTTATTTGAAACGAAACTGATAAGAATTTAAAGATTTTTTGATATAGATTTTTATAGGGGGGATAATTATGTTGAGTATCGTCAATTCTTCGGTAGTAGTTGGCATTGACGCTATTAGAGTTAGGGTCGAAACAGACATCACAAGGGGGATTCCAACATTTACAATAGTGGGTCTAGCAGGTACGGCTACTAAAGAGTCGAGGGAGAGGGTTAAGTCGGCCCTAATTAATTCTGGATTTGATTTTCCATTAATGAGAATTGTAATAAACCTATCTCCAGCTGACATAAAAAAGGACGGTTCTATTTTTGACTTAGCCATTGCCATTGGTATTATTTACCATAAGATATTTGAAAAGAAGAACAAACTGATATTTGATATGGATAAGACGTGCTTTATCGGTGAGTTATCATTAGACGGAACTATAAAATACACAAGGGGAGCTCTAAGCGTTGTATGTGATATGAAAAGAGAAGGTGTAGAGACAGTATTTATACCGATGGGAAATTATAGAGAATGTTCTATTATAGATGATATTGAAATAATACCGGTGACTAGTTTGGGGGAGTGTGTCGATTATTTGCTTGGGAAAAAAGTACCTGGTTTTAATAGAATATTAAATGGTGATAGAAAAGATGATATAGATGGAGTTTACAATGTGGACATGTCTGAGGTAAAGGGAAATTTTATGGTAAAGAGGGCTGTCGAGATTGCGGTTTCAGGTGGACACAACCTGCTTATGATAGGGCCACCGGGTTCTGGCAAAAGTATGATCGCAGAGAGAA
This sequence comes from Peptostreptococcaceae bacterium, assembly GCA_029983575.1. Classification (GTDB taxonomy): domain Bacteria; phylum Bacillota; class Clostridia; order Peptostreptococcales; family Peptostreptococcaceae; genus JASBZE01. Next base: position 6,793 of record JASBZE010000006.1, on the reverse strand, counting down.
TACCAACTATTATGGATGATATGAGCAATGATGAAAAGATAGAGGTTACAAAGATTTACAGTATTAGTGGGCTTATTGACGAGGATAATGGACTTATAAACAGAAGGCCCTTTAGGTCTCCTCATCATACAACTACAAAGGTCGCTATGGCAGGGGGTGGGGTCAATTTTTCTCCAGGTGAGGTTACGCTATCTAATAAAGGAATACTATTCTTAGATGAACTGGCAGAGTTTAGCCAATCCATACTTGATACTTTAAGACAACCGATGGAGAGCGGCAAGATAAATGTGTCCAGGGTTAGGGGAAATCAGGTTTATCCAGCTGAATTTATGTTAGTGGGTGCGATGAATCCATGTAAGTGTGGATATTATAAGACCAATAAGGAGTGTATTTGCAAACCATACGAGATAAATAGATATATAAACAAAATTTCTGGCCCTATTTTAGATAGGATGGATATCGTCGTAGATGTACAGCCAACTGAAGTGGGAGATCTTAAGATGGACAATATGGGGGAATCAAGTGAGGTTATTAAAGAGAGGCTAAGGATAACGGAAGAATTCAGAAGAAAATACAGAATGGATAAACTAAAAAAAGCCAGGGAAAATAAAACGAAAGTATACGTTGATTTAATTGAAAATCAAGACGAAGATGAAATAATATATAGAAAAAACTCCAGGCTTACACAGGGAGAATTGAGTATTTTTTGTGAATTGAGCAAAGAGAGCGAAAGGGCATTAAAAAGCATATACGATAGATATAATCTTAGCACGAGAATGTATTTTAAGTTAATAAGGCTGGCGAGAACTGTTGCGGATATCAAACAGAACTTGGATATTAAACCCGAGGATATATACGAGGCTTTTTCTATGAGAAATGGATATCTAAAATATTTTAGTGATAGACATAATTTTTTATAATCGAAATGCATATAGGAATACATTTTTATTGTTGAGATGTATACATGGATTTTGATAAGCGAAAAGAAAAAATAATACAATGGAGGAAATATGGAAAATTTTAGTATATATGATGATTTAAGCACTGAGGATCTATTTCTACTCCTAGATTTTTGGGGAATTGACGATAAAAAATTGTTTAAAAAACTAGGTGCGCAAATAATTGCTGATGAGTTTGATGAAGATAATGAGGAAGAAAAGATAAAATACGAAGATTACTTAAGAGGTGTAATAAAGATTATCTTAGAAGAAAATAATGTCGACAAAATCGGACTAGAAAACTTCTATTTCTTTAAGGATGAGCTAAAAAATATGAATATTAAATATACCAGTGTATTAAGTGAAAACTATCCATATCTATTAAAGCACATTTATGATGCACCCTTAATATTATATTATTTAGGAAATATAGATAAAGCCTCCACAGGTGTTAATATAGGTGTAGTAGGGTCAAGAAAACCAGATGATTACGGAGTTAGTGCAACTAAGAAGATAAGTCGAGAATTAGTCAATAGCGGTATGGGTGTAGTAAGTGGCCTAGCTCTAGGGATCGATTCGATATCACATAGGGAATGCTTGGAAAACGGCGGTTATACAATAGCGGTTCTAGGATCTCCTGTAAATAATATTCTCCCAAAAACCAATATAAACGTGGCAAGGGATATTTTAAATAAAGGAGGGTGTGTAATAAGTGAGTATAAGCCAGGAAGCAAGGTGTTTCCTAGAAATTTTTCTGCGAGGAACAGAATTATTGCGGGAATATCAAATGGAACGGTCGTCATACAGGCAGCAAAAATAAGTGGTTCCCTCATTACGGCGAAGTCTGCATTATACAACAACAGGAATGTATATGCAGTTCCCGGAAATATTTTTTCTTTTTTAAGTATCGGCACAAATACCTTATTAAAACAAGGTGCGACACCGTTAACATGCATAGATGATATACTTTTTGATATGGGTGATCTTTTAACTAATAATAAAAAAAATCAAAAAGATACTTGCAAAACATCACCAATTTATGATAAGTTGAATAGTGACTGTAAGAATCTGGTCATGAACATGAAAGATAAGCCACCGATGTCGATAGATGAGTTATATTTAATGACGGGAATAAATATCGGTGCTATTATGGCATCTATAAACCTATTGTTAGTAGAGGGAATAATTAGCCAAGTCGGGCCAGATAAATTCACACTTACATTATAATGGAGGATGAAATGGCAAAGACTTTAGTTATAGTCGAATCCCCAGCAAAGGCAAAAACAATTGAAAAGTTTTTGGGTAAGTCTCATTATAAGGTAGAAGCTACGGTAGGACACGTCAGAGATTTGCCTAAGAGCAGGCTGGGTGTTGATATAGATGATAATTTTGAACCAGAGTACATTAATATAAGAGGTAAGGGGCCTGTTATAAAAAATCTAAAAAAAGAAGCAAAAAAGGCTAAAAAGGTTTATCTCGCAACTGACCCCGATAGAGAGGGCGAGGCGATTTCTTGGCATCTAGAACATATTCTGGATATAGATAACAATGAGCCAGTTAGAATAGAGTTTAACGAGATTACAAAGGAAGCTATAAAAAAAGCAATAAAACAACCTAGAAAGGTGGATAAAGATCTTGTGGATGCCCAACAGGCTAGAAGGGTATTGGATAGGCTTTTAGGTTATCAGATAAGTCCAATTCTATGGCAAAAAGTAAGAAAGGGACTCAGTGCAGGTAGGGTACAGTCAGTTACCGTAAAACTAATTTGTGACAGAGAAAAGGAAATAGAAGATTTTGTACCTAAGGAATATTGGTTGATAGAGTTAGAGTGTACTAACGATAAAGGAGATAAGTACACCTTTAAATACGTTGGGAAAGATGGAGATAAAAAAGAGATCAATAATGAAAAAGAGGTACAAGAGATACTTGATAAATTAAAAGATAACAAATTAGTGGTAAAAGATGTAGAGAAAAAGGAGAGAAAGAGAAAGCCACCCCTACCATACTCTACGTCAATGCTACAACAGGATGCTGTAAATAGACTCGGTTTTACAACTAAGAAAACTATGATGATAGCTCAGGCTCTTTACGAAGGAGTCGATATAAAAGGTGAGGGAACCGTGGGTTTGATATCCTACATAAGAACTGATTCAAAGAGGATATCAGAAGAAGCCAGGACAAGAGCAGCTGACTATATAAATGAAATTTTTGGGAAAAACTATTTAAACAATTTAAAGGTAGAGGATAAAAAGAGTGGGAAAAAGGTTCAAGATGCCCATGAGGCTATAAGACCTACTGGAGTTACTAGAACACCAGATTCTATTAAGGATTCGCTATCTAAAGACCAATATAAACTTTACAACCTCATATGGAGGAGGTTTGTTGCATCTCAGATGGCTCCGTCAGTAACTGAAACCCTTTCAATAAGTTCTGACGTTGATAATATAAACTTTAGGGCTACTGGTTCTAAAATGATATTCGATGGTTACACCAAGGTATTTAATTTCTCAGACAGGGGAGACAACATTATTCCCGAGCCTAAGATAGGTGATAAATTAAATATCGATGAAGTTGTGCATGAACAAAAGTTTACACAACCGCCAGCTAGATATACTGAAGCGAGTTTGGTAAAGAAGTTAGAGGATTTGGGTATAGGAAGACCTAGTACATATGCGCCGACAATAGCGACAATCCAAGCGAGAAACTATATAAACAAGGAATGTCAGAGTTTAGTGCCAACAGAACTGGGAAAAGTAGTTACGGATATGCTGGAAGACAACTTCAAGATGCTTATGGATATACAGTATACAGCCGATATGGAGATGTCTCTAGATAAGGTAGAAGATGGTGAACTAGAGTGGAAGAAAATGGTATCTGATGCATATGAACCTCTTAAAGACGCCATAAAAGAAGCTGTAGAAAATATCGAAAAGGTAAATATGGAAGTTGAAACTGATGAGATATGCGAAAACTGTGGAAGCAATATGGTAATAAAATACGGGCGCTTCGGACAGTTTTTAGCTTGCAAAAACTATCCTGAGTGTAAGACTACAAAACCAATTCTAGAAAAGATAGGCGTTAAATGTCCAAAGTGTGAAAAGGGCGACGTCGTAATAAAAAAATCCAAGAGGGGAAGGATGTTCTATGGATGCTCAGAATTTCCTGAATGTGATTTCGTATCTTGGGCCAGACCGACTGGGAAAAAATGCGAACACTGTGGAACTCCGATGGTTGAAAAAGTAACTAAAAAAGAAACCAAGGAAGTTTGCCCTAACAAAGAATGCGAGTTTAACAAATAAGATCTTTTGTGATGATATAGAGAAATTGAGTTTTAGAAATGACAGTGTACATATATTGATACATAGGAGAGACAAAGATAGAGATATCTTTGTTTTTCCATGTTTATATCGATTTTTTGACTTATTTCTGTAAAGTTTTGCGTTTTCTTCTATGCTTTGGGTATTTTCAGTATAGATGAAAATTATAATTTAACATGTAAGTATGAAAATTATAAAAAATCATAATATTATATTGATACTTATTGGAAATTGTGGTAATCTTATAAATATGAAGATAATATTTTATATTGGGAGTAGTAACATAAATTAAAAATTATTAGGAGATGACCAAATGACTAGCGAATTATTGAAAAAAACTAGAAGAATTAATAAGACACTCCAACAAAGTGGAGGCAGCAACATTTCCTTTGACCTTTTGTCACATTCACTGTCAGAGGTATTAAATGCGAATGTTTACGTTGTGAGCTTAAAGGGAAAGGTACTTGGGCATGAACTTATAGTACCACAGGATAGTTCGGTATTAGTAGACGAAAAGACAAATTCAAAAGTTTTTCCTCAGGTATATACAGATAATGTCCTTAGGGTTTTTGAAACTATGGAGAATTTGACAGGAAAAGATCTATTGAAAATTTTCCCTCATGAAGAGGATAGATCTGATAAACTTACAACCATAGTTCCTATTTTAGGAAGCAGTGAGAGACTAGGTACTTTAATATTATCTAGATATGACCACGAGTTTACTGACGACGATCTAGTGGTAGCTGAATATGCTGCTACAGTTATAGGTCTTGAGATTTTAAGGGCTGTCAGTGAAGAACTTGAAGAAGAGATGAGAAAGAAAGCCGTAGTTCAAATGGCTATTGGAACACTATCTTTTTCTGAACTTGAAGCTATCGAGCATATTTTTGCAGAGCTTGACGGTAATGAAGGGCTGTTAATAGCTAGTAAGATTGCTGACAGAGTTGGAATTACAAGATCTGTAATCGTAAATGCACTTAGAAAATTTGAAAGTGCCGGTGTCATTGAATCAAGGTCCCTAGGAATGAAGGGAACTCACATTAAAATACTAAACGATAAGTTATTAGAAGAGTTAAATAAACTTTAATAACTACATTAAATTATTGTATTTAAAAAGGGCTGTTCAAGTGAATAGCCCTGTATTTTTGAGAATATATGAGAATCGATTTGAAATTGTAGCTAAGGAATTTGGAATATAAAAGATAATGGAGGTAAATATGCCATTAGCAAATAGATTAAGGCCAAAAGATCTCAGTGAAATTGTCGGTCAAGACCATATAATCGGCGAGGGAAAGCTGTTAAATAATATGCTTAAAAATAATTTCTTGCCCAACCTTATATTCTATGGTCCCCCTGGTACTGGAAAGACTACAGTCGCTGAGATAATCGCCAAAGAAGTGAAAAAGAAAATATATAAGTTAAATGCAACCACCTCTTCAACTTCTGAGATTAAAAAAGTAATTGAATCAATAGGTGGACTCGATAGTCAAAATGGAATTTTACTGTGCATAGATGAGATTCACAATTTTAATAAAAAACAGCAGCAGACTATATTGGAGTTTATAGAAACCGGCGACATAACATTGATAGCCTGCACTACGGAAAATCCGTACCACAACGTATTTAAAGCCATATTGAGCAGGTCAACTATATTGGAGTTCAAACAAATAGACTCTGATGGTATACGCAAAGGGCTGGAAAATGCAGTAAAAAAGATTAAGGAAGATTCATATATCGACTTTGAGCTAGAAAAATCAGCAATAGATGAAATCAGTTTTAGGACTAATGGAGATATGAGGTCTGCTCTAAATCTTTTGGAGGTATCTATATATTCAATCAACTCAGGGGAAAAAGTTAAAATAGATGAGGATTATATAAAAAACATACCTGTTTCAACTATTATGAACTCTGACGCGAGTGGAGATGTACATTATGATCTTTTGAGTGCATTTCAAAAGTCGATTAGGGGAAGCGACATAGATGCTTCGATTCATTATTTAGCCAGATTAGTTCATTCTGGAGATTTGCTCAGCATATGCAGAAGGCTGATGGTAATAGCTAGTGAGGATGTTGGATTAGCATATCCAATGGCTATAAGTATAGTGAAATCATGTGTGGATGCAGCGAGGGAACTTGGATTTCCAGAAGCTAGAATACCTCTAGCACAGGCAGTGGTGCTACTAGCGGGTGCTCCTAAGTCTAATTCGTCTTATATGGCTATAAACAATGCTTTGAGAGATTTAGATGAGATAGAGATATCAGATGTACCACTTCATTTAAAAGATGCTCACTACAGAGGGGCTAGCGATATGGGAAGAGGAGTAGAGTATAAATATCCTCACGATTATAAAAACTCCTTCTATGATCAAGAGTATTTACCTGATTCTCTAAGGGAAAAGAAATACTATATGCCTAAGGATAATAAGTTTGAAAAGGCGATAGATGAATATATGAAAAAAATTAGGAGAGAATCTAAATAAAAATGGTTGTATAATTTTTAGTGTGGGTGGTCCCCGAAAGGGGAACACTTGCACTAAT
>JASBZE010000005.1 GCA_029983575.1 Peptostreptococcaceae bacterium | reverse complement strand
GGTTTCCAAGAGATCTAGACTTCGAAATTATTAAAGATAAGTTACAAAGGTATACATATTAGACATCGTTCGTGATATAATTAAAATTGGGTCATTGTATTTGGCTTAATAATCTGAACAACGGGAGAGGATATTGTGATTCTAATTGGTAATAGATATGAAATTGTCGACGAAATAGATTATTTGGAAGAAAATAAAAGATATGAAGCCTTTGATATAGAAAATAGAGAAAAGTGTTTTATTAAAATAATTGGTAATGATGGTTATGTAAAGAAGAATTTCCTACCGAATTTGATAGATGAGTCAATGTATATTAAAGAAGTAGGCTCACCGTACATACTACCAATTAAGGAAGTAGGTATATATAGGACAGGTGCCAGCGATATGATCTACATAGCTAGCGAACATATGAAAGGCATACCGTTTGACGATATGGTAAACGGAAACTACATTCACTACGATGGTCTTGTAAGGATTGCCGTACAGATTTCTAGGGCTATTCAAGCCTACTGTAAAAATGGAAGATATCACGGATCATTAAAAACTGATTCCATAATTGTAGATGAAAATTACAATATAAAAATCGATGATTTTGGTGTTACCTATGCCAATAATGGAATCAATATCAGAAAGGGTTCTAATGTGTTTTTCTTAGCTCCTTCACAGATGAGCGTTGATTTGAGCGATATAGAATCAGATTTTTTTAGCATAGGACTTATACTGTATTCTGCTATATATAAGAGATTTCCTTTTGTTAAAACTACAAATGAACAGATGAGGTTAAAGAGCATTGACCTTAGAATTAATATAGAAGCACCACCGTTAATGGAAAAACATGATAGGTTTGTAAGAGTGATAGATAGATTGTTATCTAGAAATAGAGGTGAGAAGTTCAGCTCTCCATTAGAGCTAACTAGAGAACTTTCTGAGATAATGTATTCTGAGATATCAGAGGAATTTATATTAGAAGATGAGCCGATAATAGAAGCGCATCTGGATAAAACCGGTAGATTATCACCTGACATCATGTATAAAACGGGTAAATTAGATGCCGACTTAATTAATTTACTAGCAGAAGAGCAAAGAAAAGAAAGGGAAATAAAAAAAGCTAAGGAAGAAAAATTAAAAGAAGAGCAAGCTCAGAAGGCTAAAGCTAAAGAAGAACTTATACAAAAACAAAATATAGAGGCTGAGAAGAAACTAAAGGAGAAGCTTGAGGCAGAAAAAAGGTTAGAACAAGATATAAAACTTGAAGATGAGAGAAAAGAACGAGAAAGAAGAAAACTAAAAGAAGATGCTGAAAACTTCAAAAAGAAAGTTTCCCAAGGATATGATGAAACTGAATCTCCAATCTCAAATAACCAAACCACTAGTGACGTGATTTCAAAGAAAGACAAGCAAAAAAGGAAAAGAACAAAACGAAATAGAGAAGATAAAAGTACGGTTGATTATGGCACGGTTGATTATGGATTAGTAAATAAAGACAATTTAGTTGTTGTTCATAATAAAAAAGATCAAGAGCTTGAAGATGATGTTAAAGGATTGAAATCTTTAAGAAACAATAATGAAACGCCTTATGACGATATCGAGTATAAGAAAAATGTAACAAATTCTATTTTATTCAAAATAACTGCTGGAATTGTAATTTTGATTATAGTTCTTACCTTGATAACTTATTTTATATAAATTAAATAAAAGACTATATGATGAGTTATTTTATAGCTATAAATGTCTTTTATGATAAAAAAGAAATTTCTCTGTAAGTTTATTAAACTTAAAAATGAAATTTTTCTTGTAAGTTTATTAAACTTATGATATACTACTAAAGGAAATTTAAATAAATACACACAAGGTCGGACTTACAAAAGGTGCCAATGGTCTTTGTAAGGTTGATGGTCTTGGAGGTATAAAACCAAGGAGGAAAATATGGCAATAATTTCAATGAAACAGCTACTAGAAGCTGGTGTACACTTTGGACACCAAACTAGAAGATGGAACCCTAAAATGGCTAGGTTCATCTTTACAGAAAGAAATGGGATCTATATAATAGACCTACAAAAGACAGTTAAGAAAGTTGAAGAAGCGTACAACTTCGTAAGAGAGGTTGCAGAAACTGGTAAACCAATTCTTTTCGTAGGAACTAAAAAACAAGCTCAAGAAGCTATAAAAGATGAAGCTCTTAGATGCGGAATGTTCTACGTAAACGAGAGATGGTTAGGTGGTATGCTTACAAACTACAAAACTATTAAGACAAGAATAAACAAACTTAGAGAGCTAGAGAAGATGGAAGAAGACGGAACTTTCGAAGTACTTCCTAAAAAAGAAGTTATCAAACTTAGACTTCTTAAGGAAAAGCTAGAAAAATTCTTAGGTGGTATAAAGGATATGCCTGAACTACCAGGAGCTATATTCGTAGTAGACCCAAGAAAAGAAAACATAGCTATACAAGAAGCTCATAGGCTTGGAATTCCGGTTGTTGGTACAGTAGATACTAACTGTGACCCTGATGAAATAGACTACCCAATTCCTGCTAACGACGACGCTATAAGAGCTGTTAAGCTTATTACTTCAGCTATGGCGACTGCTGTTATCGAAGGTAGACAAGGTCTAGAAGAAGAAGTTCAGGAAGAAGCTACTGAGGTTGAAGAAACTGAAGCAGCTGAAATTATAGAAGAAGTAGAAAACACAGAAGAGTAATCTAGAATACTAAGACAATTAAAGGTAAGGGAGTTCCCTTACCTTTTATATTACAAATTCATATATTTAGGAGGAATAAAAATGGCAATAACTGCTCAAATGGTAAAAGAGTTAAGGGAAGCTACTGGTGCTGGTATGCTTGACTGTAAAAAGGCTTTACAAGAAGCTGACGGTGATATGGAAAGAGCAATTGATATACTAAGAGAAAAAGGTCTTTCAAAGGCAGCTAAAAAAGCTGATAGAATTGCTGCTGAAGGTTTAGTTTCACTAGCTGTATCTGAAGATAACAAAAAAGCAGCTATAGTTGAAGTAAACTCTGAAACAGACTTCGTTGCTAAAAACGAGGACTTCAAAGCTCTAGTTAAAGATATAAACGAAATGGCACTTAACAACGACCATAAGGATGTAGAATCTCTATTGGGAGAAAAACATCCAGAAGGTATAACTTTACAAGAAGTTATAAACAACAACGTCGCTAAAATAGGTGAAAAACTTGACTTTAGAAGATTTGACAAGATAAGTACCGATGGTCAAATAGCTGGTTATATTCACGGTGGAGGAAAGATTGGCGTTCTTGTAGAAGTTGTTACAGATTCTACTGATGACAAAGTTATACTTCTAGGAAAAGATATAGCAATGCAAGTTGCAGCTATGAATCCAAAATATGTATCAAGAGATGATGTAGATCCAGAATATATAGCTCACGAAAAGGAAGTTCTAACTCAACAAGCTCTAAATGAAGGAAAGCCTGCTAACATAGTTGAGAAAATGGTAGTTGGTAGACTTGAAAAAGAACTTAAGCAAGTTTGCTTACTTGAACAACCATTTGTAAAAAATGGAGACCTTACTGTTAAACAACTAGTTCAAGAATTTGCTAAAGACTTATCTACTGATATTAAAATTGGTAGGGTAGTTAGATATGAAGTTGGCGAAGGTATTGAAAAGAGAGAAGAAAACTTCGCAGATGAGGTAGCTAAACAGCTTAAATAATAAAAATAAATAAAATCTAAGGCTATACTTAGAATTCAAAAGGCTATAAGGTATTAATCTTACAGCCTTTTCTTTTAAAAAGATAGCGGATTTTACAAAAATATTATATAATTAATGTTAGAAGTAAAAATATAACTTAATTAAAAAAAGATATTTTAAAAAAATAACAGATGATAGGAAGGTGTTTTAATGAGCATGCCAAAATACAAGAGGGTTTTACTAAAAATAAGTGGTGAAGCTCTCGCAGGTTCTAATAAATTTGGAATAAATTCGGATGTGGTTTCTGAAATTGCACAAGGTATAAAGGTTATTAATGAAATGGACGTTCAGGTTGCCGTAGTAGTCGGTGGAGGAAACTTTTGGAGAGGAAGGACTAGCGAAGGTATGGACAGAGCAACAGCTGATTATATCGGAATGCTAGCTACCGTTATGAATTCCATGGCTTTACAAGACACTTTAGAAGATATCGGAGTTCAGACACGTGTACAGACAGGAATTGAGATGAGACAAGTAGCAGAACCTTACATAAGGAGAAAGGCTGTAAGGCATTTAGAAAAGGGAAGGGTAGTAATATTTGGAGCCGGTACTGGAAATCCATACTTCTCTACTGATACAGCTGCTGCTCTTAGGGCCTTGGAAATGGATGCAGAAGTTATTTTGTTGGCAAAAAATGTCGATGCAGTTTATGATAAGGATCCAAAGGTTCATGCCGACGCTCAAAAGTTTACGCAATTATCCTATATGGAAGTAATAAAAAGAGAGCTAAAGGTAATGGACTCTACTGCTACTTCTCTTTGTATGGATAATAATATTCCTATAAAGGTGTTTGAGCTGAATACTGAAAATATCATAAAGGCTGTTGAAGGCGAAAATATAGGTACTACTGTCGAAAGATAATGAGTACACTAAAAGTACAGAAATTATATTAATATGGAGGAATAGATTATGAAATTAGAAGTTCATGACAAACTACAAGAGACAATGGATAAAACCATTGAGGCTTTAAAATTTGAATTTGGTACTATTAGAGCAGGTAGGGCAAATGCTCAAATGCTTGATAAGGTTAGGGTGGATTATTATGGAACTCCTACTCCTATCAATCAGATGGCGGCTGTATCAGTTCCAGAAGCTAGAACTCTTATGATAGCACCATGGGATAAGTCTATGTTAAAGGAAATTGAAAAAGCGATCGCTGCTTCAGATATTGGTCTGACACCAAATAACGATGGTACTGTGATTAGATTAAATGTACCAGCTCTTACAGAAGAGAGAAGAAAAGAGCTCGCTAAACAAGCTCATAAAGTTGCTGAAAACCACAAGGTTAGATTGAGAAACGAAAGAAGAGATGCTAATGACGAAATCAAAAAGATAGAAGACTTAGCTGAAGACGATGAAAAGAAAGCTTTAAATGAAGTTCAAAAGATTACCGATAGCTATATAGCTAAAGTTGATGAACTTCTAAAGAAAAAAGAAGCTGACATAATGGAAGTGTAATGAAAGACTACAATTTTCTTCTAGGGTTGCCTCTAAAAAAAGCTGAGGCAATCCTAAGAAACAATAATTTAGATTATGATGTAATCGAATACGATGGAAAAAAAGCAATAAAAGGTAAAAAGGTTCAGAGGGTAGTTAGGGTAAAAACGAAGGAAGAATCCCTCGAACTTATAGTTTCATCTTTTAGAGACGAAAAACTATAGAGGAGGAAGTATGGTAGAAACAAACTATGAATTAGATATGAGTAATATCCCTAATCACATAGCTATTATTATGGATGGAAATGGCAGATGGGCAAAAAAGAGGTTTTTGCCAAGGACAGCTGGTCATAAAGCGGGTGTTGAAGCCATAAGGGAAGTAGTTAAGTATTCTAACAAAATTGGTCTTAAGTACCTAACCCTCTATGCTTTTTCAACAGAAAACTGGAAAAGACCAAAGGTTGAGGTAGATGCATTGATGAATCTCCTCGTCAATTACTTAAGAAAAGAACTCGAGGAGCTAAATAAAAATAATGTTAAGATCACAGCAATTGGCGACATTAGTAAACTTCCCCAAGCTTGTATCGACGAGCTTAATAAATCTTTTGAAATCACGAAATCAAATACTGGGGTCAACTTAAATCTGGCGCTTAATTACGGAGGTAGAGATGATTTGATAAATTCTTTTAAATCATTGGGAAAACTAATTAAAGATGGTAAATTAGACCCACAAGAAATAGATGAGAGTAGTATAAAATCTAATCTGTCAACATCTGACGTACCAGATCCAGATTTGGTGATAAGAACCAGTGGAGAGCAAAGGCTCAGTAACTTTTTACTTTGGGATGTAGCATACAGTGAGTTTTATTTTACTGATGTACTATGGCCTGATTTCGGGGAAGAAAATTTAAGACAAGCTATATACTCATATCAAAATAGAGATAGGAGATTCGGAGGTTTGAAGTAGGAGGGACTATGTTTAAACGTATAATATCGGCACTAATTATGCTACCCCTTCTAATAGTATTGTATTTCGGTGGTCTACCCCTATACTTATGTGGTTTTATTATCACAACTATAGGATTAAAAGAGTTTTATGGAGTTTTTAAAGAAATAGATATTTATCCCGATAAACTCATGGGATATGTATTTGCCTTATTCTTGTTGTTAAAAAACATATTTGGTTGGGATTTGAAAATAGAGCTTTTCTCGATCTTTGTAGTATTTTTTATAGCGGGATGCAGAATGTTGTTTAGAGGAAGAAACATTATAGAATTTTCTATAACTATGCTTGGAATTATTTACGTATGTATCTTCTTTGACTGCATTCCAATACTATATGACAGCATAAACGGCGGGAATCTATATGTATGGCTTATATTCCTCATATCTTTCGGCACTGATAGCATGGCTTATTTTGCAGGCATGGCAATTGGAAAACATAAATTAGTTCCAAAGATAAGCCCTAAGAAGACCGTTGAAGGAGCAATAGGTGGTATTATTGGAAGTATTATTTTTTCCATGGTATTCGCATATTTTGCCCTTGATATAAATTTAGGATATGTAGCTATTATTGCTGCCTTTGGTAGCATAATTTCTCAGATTGGAGATTTGTTTGCCTCATCCGTCAAAAGATACTGCAAGGTAAAGGACTATGGAGATATAATACCTGGTCACGGGGGTATTTTAGACAGATTTGACAGTGTGCTAATGACATCGCCACTAGTGCTATTTTTGTCATATATTTTAGTTAATATTTAATGAGCGGACTAATGCATTTTTGTGTTAGTCCTTTTTTGCATGTATCTACAAACCTTGAATTATGGAATCAAATACAATCTTATGATATAATATTAAAGTTAGGATATAAAAATAAACTTGTAATTTTTGAAAGGAATTTTATGAAGAATATATTAATCTATGGATCTACAGGATCAATAGGAACTCAAACTATAGACGTAATTAGAAAAAATAAAGATAAGCTAAGCGTTTTTGGTATAGTGGCTAACTCAAACTACAAGCTTGTCTACGAACAGATCGTAGAGTTTAAACCTAGATATGCTTGTTTAATAGACGAAGAAGCTTATGGGGCTCTGATTGAAATTTTAAAGGGTGAATTTGAACTAAAGGGCTCTGAATGCTATATCGACGGTAAAATAGTCAATATTTTACAGGGGCAAAAATCTGCAATAAATATGGTGAGAAATGATGGTTATGATACGATCGTTACTGCTACGGTTGGAATTTCAGGCTTACTTCCTACCATGGAGGCCATTTATAACTCAAAGACAATAGCATTGGCTAATAAGGAAACATTGGTAACAGCTGGTGACATAGTTATGAAAGAAGCCAAAAAGCACAATGCCAAGATAATCCCAGTTGACAGTGAGCATTCAGCTATATTTCAATCTTTAAATGGGGAAAATATAGATGACGTTCACAAACTAATATTGACAGCTTCAGGGGGGCCATTTAGATATAAAACGAGAGAACAGATAAAAAATGTAACTAAGGATGAAGCTCTAAAACATCCTAATTGGAGTATGGGTAGAAAAATCAGCATTGACTCTGCAACTCTTATGAACAAGGGACTTGAGATAATCGAGGCGAAATGGCTATTTGGCGTAGAAGAAGATATGATCGAAGTCATAGTTCACCCTCAAAGTATAATCCACTCAATGGTAGAGTATAATGACTCTTCTATTATTGCTCAGCTAGGCACAGCAGACATGAGAACTGCTATACAGTATGCGTTATTGTACCCGATCAGAAATGATATGGGTATTGAGAGATTGAATTTCTTAGAGGTTGGTTCACTAGAATTTTTTAAACCAGATGAAGATACCTTTCCTTGTTTAAAGCTAGCAAAAAGGGCATTAAGAGAGGGAATGATATCATGTACGATATTAAATGCAGCCAATGAGGTTTTAGTTGATATGTTCTTAAATGACGAGATAGGTTTTTACGACATACCTAAATATATCGAGATGGCTATGGACGAAATAGAATTGAAGTCTGATCCATCTATAGATGACATAATCATAGCTGATGAAAAAACTAGGGAGTTTATTAGAGAAAGGGTGAGATAATGCGTATAATCATAGGTTTAATATGTTTTGGTTTCATTGTGTTGATTCACGAATTGGGACATTTTATATTTGCTAAAAAAGGCGGAATAAAGGTTCATGAATTTGCTATAGGGATGGGACCCAAGCTGTTGACAAAAAAAATCGGCGAAACTGACTATTCCATAAGAGTTCTTCCGATAGGCGGCTTTGTCGCGATGGAAGGAGAAGACGAGCAATCTCAAGATGAAGACGCCTTTGGAAATGTAAGTTGGTTAAATAGGTTTTTAACTGTGTTTGGAGGTCCACTTTTTAATATTATATTGTCATTTTTGCTATTTACCCTATTTTTTGGATTAGTAGGGAGTCCTACTAACAAAATAGAAAAAGTTAGGGATAATTCTCCTGCATCTAAGATAGAACTTAAAAAAGGAGATGAAATAGTAGAGATAGGTAATACAAAAATAAATGAATACAACGACATAGGCAAGGTTCTAGGCAAAAATGGTTCCAAAGAGACAACATTGGTACTTAATAGAAATGGAGAAAAGATTACTAAACAATTTACTCCGGAGTATCTGGATGGAAAATATGTACTAGGCTTTTATCCTGCAAATGAAAAAAGCTTTCTGGGATCGATTAAAGTTGGAGCAGCTACCACTGTAGATAACAGTAAGATGATATTTGATTTTCTTGGAAAGTTAGTCACTGGTAAGTTGCCTAAGAAAGTTATGAAGAGTATTTCAGGTCCTGTAGGGGTTCTTAATATCGTGTCTCAAGCATCAAAGCAAGGAATACTTAGCTTGATACTTATTACTGCTGTCTTGAGTATAAACATAGGTATTATGAATCTACTTCCATTTCCTGCACTTGATGGATGGAGAATTTTGATGTTATTGATAGAAGCTCTGAGGGGCGGAAAAAAATTCAACCCAGAAAAAGAGGGGCTGGTAAACTTTATAGGCCTCGGTCTTTTAATGGCGATTATGATATTGGTTACTTACAATGACATCATAAAGATATTTTTTAAAAAATAGGTGAAGTATGAGTTATACAAGAAGAAAAACAAGAGAAGTTAAAATTGGAAATATCGCTGTAGGAGGAGATAATCCTATTACCGTACAGTCTATGACTAATACAGATACGAGAGATGTTATTTCTACCGTCAACCAGATAAAAAAACTCGAGCAAGCGGGTTGCGACATTGTCAGACTAGCAATAGTTGATATGAACGCCGCAAAAAAAATAAGTGAAATAAAAAGTCAAGTAAATATACCTATAATAGCAGACATACACTTTGACTACAGACTCGCCCTCGAAGTATGCGATCAAGGAATTGACGGAATAAGAATAAACCCCGGAAATATAGGATCTATTGAAAGGGTAAAAGAAGTAGTAGAGAAGTGTAAAGAAAAGAAGATAGGCATAAGGATTGGAGTAAACGGAGGTTCTCTTGAAAAGGACCTCTTGGAAAAATACGGTTCACCAACTCCAGAAGCATTGGTGGAAAGTGCACTTAGACATGTAAGGATTCTTGAGGACTTAGATTTTTTTGATATTGTAATCTCACTAAAATCTTCGGATATTTTCAAGACCGTAGATGCATATAGCCTTCTTTCTAAAAAGGTAGAATATCCTCTACACCTTGGAATAACAGAAGCAGGAGGAATAGAAAAGGGAACGATAAAATCATCTATAGGTATTGGCTCTATGCTTATTATGGGTATAGGAGATACACTTAGAGTATCTCTGACTGGAGATCCTGTTGAAGAAGTGAGAGTCGGAAAAGAAATACTGAGATCTCTCAACTTTCTAAACGATAAGATTAAGATAGTATCATGTCCTACCTGTGGAAGATGTAATATAGATCTTATCGAAACGGCCAGAAGTGTTGAAAAGAGGATAGAATCCCTTGATAAAGACCTCACAGTTGCAATTATGGGCTGTGCTGTTAATGGTCCTGGAGAAGCTCGTGAGGCAGATATAGGAATAGCTGGGGGAAAAGATAGCGCCATCCTTTTTAAAAAGGGTGAGGTAGTTAGAAAGCTTCATAAAGACGAAATGGTAGATGTATTAGTAGAAGAAATAGAAAAACACAAATAAATAATTAAAAAAATGTTTATTTTTATGTATCATTTCAAACAAAATGGGATGATTACAATATAATGGTGTTAAAATTAGTCCAAATATTTATCTATAAGCTAAATAAAAGTTTAGCTAAAAGGTAAATATTTGGATATTTTTATTTGACAGCTTTATTTTTGCGTACTATAATATGAATCGTGGAGGTGATAAGGTGTTTAAGAAGGGCAAAAAATCAATTGAACCCAGTAGGGAGACTAGTATTGTAAGAGCAAGAAAAAACAGCTTTCTAAACATATCTATAAAAAATTACATTGCTAGTGTAGAAGATGAGTACAACAAAAAAAATCTAATTCCACTTATATTTCTTGAAATAATGAATAGGGATAATAAGATTTTTATGACTTTGGATGAATTGTCAAAAGAGATAAATTATCCTAAGACGACTTTATCAACTCTTATCACCAAATTGAGGAATATGGATTTTTTAGTGAGAGTTAGAAATGGTGTATACATGGTAAATCCTATGATTGCTTTCAGGGGTAACGCTCAGGATAGAGAAAGACTAATTGACGAGTATCAGAAAATTAAAAATGATTGGAAGTGAGATAGTGAAGTTTGATAGGGAATTTCTAAGAGGATTTGATGATTTTTTTCAGCTTAAAAAGACGAAAATCTTTATAGATGATTTTGTTTTTGAGCTAGAAAATAAATACGTAAGGGATAATTATAGCCTCGTTAGGTTGTATAAAAACAATAATATATTTTGGAAGTTAGAGTTTATACTACCAAGCGAATATATCCTAAGACTAAATAAGAACGTACACCCTATATTCAAGGAATATATAGACGATAGAATTTCAATATACGCTGATAATAAGCTCTATAGATTTATAAATGAAAACATATTGGAAATTTATAGGGCAATAGCTGAAATAAGTTATGATCCAATTTCTATGAGAAAATTCATTGATTTTAGTGACTTTTTCATTGATAGATGCAAGGATTTAGCTTATGGGGAAGAAAGGCAGATAAGTACAGATAAATTTTTAAAGGCATTTGATGAGGACAACGTCTTGATAAGAAATTACGACAAGAGCTTTATGCTGAGCCTTCATTATAACAGTGATTATGGTGAGAGTATGCTAGACAGCCTTATCGACATGCAAAAATCAATAATGTTAAAGGAGGTATTATATGGACGCCGAAAAAATGACAATGAGAACACAAAAGGCATTAAATGAAGCCTTTAATCAGGCAGTAAAAAATAATAACCAACAGGTAAGTGTTGAGCATTTACTATATGCCCTTATAGATCAAGAGGAAGGATTAATTCCTATGTTAGCTGAGAAGATGGGCGTTTCTGTTGATAAACTAAAAAATGTAGCTAAGGTCGAAATGAACAAGTTACCTAGGGTTACTGGTCAGGGGGCTCAGTCTCAAGGAGTAGTAGCTGCTAGGATTATAAATGAGATTTTAATTAAGGCAGAAGAGATATCAAAGGATTTTAAAGATACATATATTTCAGTAGAACACCTTATGTTGGCAATATTTGATATAGAAGCTCGTTCAAGTATAGGAAAGGGATTAAATTCTGTAGGATTTACAAAAGATGCCTTTATGAAAGTACTTCACGAGGTAAGAGGAAATCAAAGAGTCGACTCAAACGATCCAGAAGGCACTTATGACGCTTTGGGTAAGTATGGTACCAACCTTATAAATTTAGTTAAACAAAATAAACTCGACCCGGTAATTGGTAGAGATGAAGAGATAAGAAGAGTTATTAGGATTTTATCTAGGAGGACTAAAAATAATCCGGTGTTAATAGGTGAACCGGGTGTTGGTAAAACAGCGATCGTAGAAGGACTTGCACAGAGGATCGTCAAGGGAGACGTACCTGAGGGGCTAAAAGATAAGATCGTGTACTCACTAGACATGGGGGCTTTGATTGCAGGAGCTAAGTATAGAGGTGAATTTGAGGAGAGATTGAAATCAGTATTAAAAGAGGTCTCTAGCTCTGATGGAAAGATAATCCTATTTATAGATGAGATACACACTATAGTTGGTGCTGGAAAGACCGACGGAGCCATGGATGCAGGAAATATTATCAAGCCTATGCTAGCTAGGGGTGAACTAAACTGTATAGGTGCCACTACCTTTGATGAGTATAGGAGATATATAGAAAAGGATAAGGCTCTAGAAAGGAGATTTCAACCTGTTATTGCAGAAGAGCCTTCTGTTGAGGATACTATTTCGATACTGAGAGGTTTAAAAGAGAGGTTTGAAATACACCACGGTATTAGAATACACGACAATGCATTAGTAGCCGCAGCTAAATTATCAGCTAGGTATATTCAAGATAGATTCCTACCAGATAAGGCTATAGATTTAATTGACGAGGCCGGTGCCATGATAAGAAGTGAGATAGACTCATTACCTACAGAACTAGATACTGTAAGGAGAAAATTAATGACTTTAGAAACAGAAAGGGAAGCTCTAAAGAATGAGTCCGATGAAAGAAGCAAAAACAGGCTTTTTGAATTAGAAAAAGAGCTTGCTGAAGTTAAAGCTGAAAATGACGAATTGACAGCTAAATATGAAAACGAGAAAAAATCACTAGTGGATATAAAAGAGCTAAAGGCCGAGCTTGATCAAGCTAAATCAGATGTAGAGAAATATGAAAGGGAGTTTGATTTTAACAAAGCAGCAGAACTTAAATACGGTAAAATACCAGAACTAGAAAAAAATATAGAAGAAGCTGAAAAGAAAATCAAGGACCACTCCGAACAATCACTATTAAAAGAAGAGGTTACAGAAGAGGAAATAAGTCAAATAGTATCCAAGTGGACTAAGATACCCGTAACTAAATTGGTTGAGGGCGAAAGAGAAAAACTGTTGAGGCTTGAAGACGAGCTCGAAACAAGAGTAATAGGTCAATCAGAAGCAGTAAGAGTTGTTTCAGATTCAATACTAAGGGCAAGGGCAGGATTAAAAGACAAAAACAAGCCAATTGGATCATTTATATTCTTAGGACCGACTGGTGTAGGTAAAACAGAGTTAGCTAAGACTTTAGCTAGAAACTTATTTGACAGCGAAGACAATATAATCAGAATAGATATGTCCGAATATATGGAAAAACATTCTGTTTCAAGGTTAATAGGACCACCTCCAGGATATGTTGGATATGAAGAGGGCGGTCAATTAACAGAGGCTGTAAGGAGAGCACCTTACTCTGTGATACTTTTTGACGAAATAGAAAAAGCCCATGACGATGTATTTAATGTTTTCTTACAAATACTTGATGACGGTAGATTAACCGATAATAAAGGTAAGACGGTAGATTTTAAAAATACACTTATAATTATGACATCTAATATAGGTAGTCACAGATTGCTTGATTCTGAGGGAGAGATTACAGAGTCTATCCAAAATGATGTTATGGAAGAGATGAAATACAGATTTAAACCTGAATTTCTAAACAGAGTGGACGACATTATAATGTTTAAACCACTAACTAGAGATGATATCAAGAAAATTATCGATATATTTATGGGAGAATTACAAGAAAGGCTATCAGAAAAAGACATAAAAATAGAGATTACTGATAGAGCTAAAGATCTATTGACAACCGAAGGATATGATCCAGTTTACGGAGCACGTCCTCTAAAAAGATATATAGGAAATACACTTGAAACAATTATTGCTAAGAAAATTATAAAGGGCATGATCGTTGAAGGGGACACAATTGAAGTCGATGCTGAAGGCGACCAAATTGAAGTCGATGTTAAAAAGACCTATATAAACTAAGTACAAAAGGAAACTCAGTCAAGAGTATAAAACACTATTCAGTTTTAGTCAGATGACTAAGATCTATTCAAAATCACAAACTATCAATAAAAAACAGGGTCGGCATTATTGCCGACCTGTTTTTTTGTAAACTATTATGGAAAAAATAATATGGAAACAATTTAATCGCCTAATATAGGCTTATGATAGTTAGCGGATCCTTTTTTTTCATGAGATTTCTCATGGCATTTCTATGATATACAAATCTCTGATAGAGTCTTATTGAAGGCTCTTCATCTCCGTATATCTTCCAATAATTCGTCTTTTTGTACGGTAGGTTAGAATACCCCATAAAACCTAATACGTCTTTCAGTGGATATCCCAAAAACAAACCTATCTCATTAGGAAAGTCATCGTACATTATCTTATTAAACAAGATTTCAAGATAACCTTCAGTAGTCGTTTTATTATAACCTAAAAAATTTAAAAACGATTGGATTTTTCTATCACTTAAAATTTTATCCATGGTAACTAAATTATAAAAAAATATCCTAGTACCACATCCTTGTTTTTCTAATATCTTATAGTTAATAACCCTGCACTTACTGAAATGCTCAGTTATGTCAGAAATTTTTCCGTCGTAGGATCTGTCATTATAGTTTATTGTGATAATCTCTGCTGACTTCGATCCTAGTATTACAGGCCCTAAAAGTTCGATAAGCCAATGCATAAAAGATGAATTTAAATTATGTTTACATGAAAAATCACACCTATTCATAACGACCTCCTAATATTATTACTTAATTGATATTATAATATGATTAAGATTATTTATCAATACTAAATAGTAAATTTTACAAAAAATAATAAAAATAAATTTATTTTTCAGATTAGTATTGACAAAGTCAAATTTAGAGTATAGAATAATGATTAAAGTTAATATTTCTTATCAAGAGAGGCGGAGGGACAGGCCCAATGAAGCCCGGCAACCAGTATTAATTTACATTGGTGCTAATTCCTGCAGTATAGACTGAGAGATGAGTTTAGTTGTGTTCAAGTTTATACTTGGACTTTTTTTATTTTATATAAGCAAATTATTTTTTTACAATGTGGAAAGGAAATAATAAATGATTGAGATTACTGGTTTAGGTAAGTACTACGGTACTAACAAAGTGCTTGATGACATAAGCATTAAAATAAATGATGGCGAGATTTTTGGAATAATAGGCCACAGTGGAGCAGGGAAATCTACCGTTCTGAGATGCATTAACGGATTAGAAAAATACCAAGAAGGAAGGCTAACTGTTGACTCAAAAGAAGTCTCAACGATGAATCAAGGAGATTTAAGATTGTTGAGAAAAGATTTGGGAATGATATTTCAGCATTTCTCACTTTTGGAGAGAAGAACAGTTTTTGAAAATATAGCACTTCCAATGGAATGTTTTGGAATTTCAAAATCTGAAATTAAAAAGAGGGTAGAAGAGCTTATGGAAGTAGTGGGCATTAGCGATAAGAGAGATCAGAAACCAAGAAATTTAAGTGGTGGTCAAAAACAAAGGGTAGCTATAGCTCGTGCTTTAACAATGAATCCAAAGGTTCTACTCTGTGATGAAGCCACTTCAGCTCTCGATCCAAATACTACAAAATCAATACTAAATCTTCTAAAAGATATAAATGAGAAATTTAACATTACAATTGTAATGGTGACTCATCAAATGGAAGTAATTAAACAGATATGTTCAAGGGTCGCTATAATGGAAGGTGGACAAATCCTTGAAATGGGAGATACAGAAGAGATATTTTTAAGAAACTCCGAAGTTTTAAGAAAGCTTCTTGGAGAGGAATCAATCGTCTTACCTGATGGATATAACCTTAAAATCATGTTTCCATCAGATAAGTCAAATGATGCTATCATAACTACTATGGCTAGAAAATTCGATATAGATGTCAGCATAGTTTTTGGAAAGCTTGAGAAGTTCAAAGATGAGATTCTCGGGTCCCTTGTAATAAATATAGATCCATCTAAGGAGAAAATAGTCAAGGATTTCCTTGAAGAATCTGGAGTAATGTGGGAGGATTTAGAAAATGAGTTTTAGTCAATTTATGAGCACGCTATTTTTGGATGCTCTGTTAAAAACATTGTATATGATTGCCGTACCTACTATATTAGCAACGATTATAGGGTTTATTATAGCTATAGTCTTAGTTTTAACTAATGAAGAAGGACTAAAACCAAATAAAATGGTTTATTCCATCCTTGATTTTATCGTAAATACGATTAGGTCTTTTCCATTTATCATACTGATAGTTGCGATAATACCTTTTACTAGATTTTTAGTAGGGACTAGCATAGGAGAAGAAGCAGCTATGGTTAGTATAACTATTGGAGCAGCGCCATTTATAGCTAGGCTTATAGAGTCAGCCCTAAATGATGTAGACAAAGGACTTATCGAAGCAGCTCAATCATTTGGAGCGACTAACTGGCAAATAATATATAAAGTACTATTAAAAGAGGCAGTTCCTACAATAGTTTCTGGAATAACTCTTTCTGTAATATCTATCCTCGGTTACACTGCTATGGCTGGTGCCGTTGGAGCTGGAGGACTTGGTAATGTGGCTTTACTGTACGGTTACCAAAAGTTTGACGGTAATGTTATGTTGTATACTGTAGTTGCCTTGATTGTGATCGTTCAGGTAATTCAATCTGTAGGTAATTTACTATATAAAAAATTAAAATAAAACGGAGGTATAATTATGAAGGCAAAAAAATTATTAACTGGTGTACTTATAGGTGTTTTAACTCTAGGACTCGTTGCATGCGGTCAAAAAGGCGGAGGAAATGAAGAAAAGAAATCCGCTGGTGATGATAAGACAATTGTAGTTGGAGCTACTCCAAACCCTCATGCTGAAATACTTCAAGAAGCTGTAAAACCACTTCTTGAAAAGGAAGGTTACAAGCTTGACGTTAAAATTTTTAACGACTACGTTCTACCAAATGAAGGGCTTAACGAAGGATCTTTAGATGCTAACTATTTCCAACACATACCATATCTTGAAGAAACTGTTAAGGCTAAGGGATATAAGTTAACATACACTTCTAAGGTACATATAGAGCCAATGGCTATCTATTCCGAAAAGATAAAAGATATCAAAGATGTAAAAGATGGAGCTACTGTAACTATTCCTAATGATCCAACAAATGGTGCAAGGGCAATAAAACTTCTTGAAAAAGCTGGACTTATAAAAGCTAAAGACGTTGAGTTACCTACAGTTAACGATATAACAGAAAACTCTAAGAATCTTAATATCAAAGAAATGGATGCCCCTCAGCTACCAACTACTTTGAAAGATGTCGATCTTAGCGTAATAAATTCAAACTTTGCACTTGAAGCTAAGTTGAATCCACTAAAAGACAGTCTATTCATTGAAGATAAGGACAGTCCATACGCTAATATAATAGCTGTAAGAGAGGATAATAAGGATACTGATAAGATTAAAGCACTTTCTAAAGCCGTAAATTCTCCTGAAGTGAAAAAATACATAGAAGAAAAATACAAAGGTGCTATAATCCCTACTTTCTAACATAGAAAACCCTAAAATCCCTCTTGATTTTAGGGTTTTTGTTTATTGTTATGGTTAATATAATGAAATTATAGTATAATTAAAAGAATAGTAAACTTATTATTTATAAAAGTAAACTACAGGAGGCTAATAAAGTGGATAAAACGATTGGAACGAAGATAAAACAACTAAGAATTCAAAGAGGATATACTCTAAAACAGATGTCTGAGAAGACGAATCTTTCTACAGGATTTTTATCTCAATTAGAGAGGGGGCTAACATCAGTAGCCACTGATTCTCTAGAAAAAATTGCCAAGACATTAGATGTTGATGTTACTTACTTTTTTATAAAACCAAACAACAGAAATGAAATAGTACTTAGAAGATATGAAAAAGAGGTATTTGAAGTTATCAACGGAGCATTTATAAATTATCATCTTTCAAGTCACTTAAAGGATAAATTACTTCTTCCGAGATTAATTGAGATACTTCCGAATAATTCGAAAGAGGACATACATACCTACGTACATCATGGTGAAGAGTTCGTATACGTGTTAGAAGGTACATTGACGCTTTTTGTTGATAATGAGAGGGTAGACCTTTCTCCAGGGGATAGTGCTCACTACAATAGCGAAAAACACGCTCACAATTGGAGTAATTATACATCAAAAATCGTAAAACTTCTGGTTGTTAGTGGCCCAAACCCATATTCAGAAAAGGAATTTAACCTAGATTTATAAAAATTGAAAAAACACTTGCAAAATTTAAATATATGTGTTAGTATATAAACCATACAAAAGAATAAAAGGTAGAGGCGCGATAAACATCAGTATTTCGTCATCAAAGATGGACACATCGGACGTTAAAAAGGGTTTATTGCCGAAGTGCATTATCTGTGTCTGGATATTGTAGCTGGGTGTATGCAAAATATGTATGCAACTGTCACATTGTGTGTTGGGCTATCATTTAAGGGTTGATTAACCATGCCTTGAGTGATATCAAGGCTTTTTTAATACCTAATTACCTTTTTATTCTATTTATTGTAATAAAAACTTAAGGAGGTATTTCTGATGAAAAGAAAATTTCAAATTGCGCTTTTGACTTCATCATGTCTAATGTTAACGGCCGCTACAAGTTTTGCTGAAGACATAGATAAAATCGCGCAAGCAAATGCCGGTAGATTTGGAGTATGGACTATTCTACCGCCATTATTAGCCATAGTTTTGGCATTTATCACTCGTAACGTAGTAATTTCATTATTTTTAGGATTATTTTCAGGTAGTTTCATGCTAGCCATACTAGAAACTAACCCTCTTAAAGCACTTGTATTCGCATTTTTAGATTTAGTTCAGAGAGCTCTAAACTCTTTAGCTGACCCGTGGAATGCCGGTATAGTTCTTCAGGTATTGATAATAGGTGGTGTTATAAATTTAGTAGCTAAGATGGGTGGGGCAAAAGCAATAGCAGAAGCTCTAGCAAGTAAGGCAAAAACATCTAAGGGCGCATTATTTATAACTTGGTTACTCGGTTTGTTGGTTTTCTTTGACGACTACGCAAACTCACTTATAGTTGGACCAATTATGAGACCAGTAGCTGATAAGATGAAAATATCAAGAGAGAAGCTTGCGTTTATCATAGACGCCACAGCAGCCCCTATTGCCGGTATAGCAATAATATCAACTTGGATAGGCTTAGAGGTAGGTCTAATAAATGATGCATTCAAGAGTATTCACGTAGATGTAGACGCCTTTGGTGTATTTTTAAATACTATTCCATATAGGTTCTATAATATTTTCATATTGCTATTTATCGTCGTATTAATAGTACTAGCAAGAGATTTTGGTTCTATGAGAAAAGCTGAATATAATACTTTCCACAAGTCTGACAACAAGACTGAAGAGGAGATTAGACTCGCTGAGGAATTAGACGACCTAGCTCCAATGGAAGGTGTTGAGCTTAGCATATGGAATGCTATAATACCAATAGGAACTCTCATAATTTCAGCTCTAGTAGCTTTTTATTACAGCGGATACTCTTCTATAATGGGTGGAGACAACAAAGAGCTAATCAATCTTCTAAACTCTCATCCATTTGGATTAATGGCCATAAAAGAGTGTTTTAGTGCTTCTGATGCATCTACAGCTCTTTTCCAATCAGCACTATTTGCATCGATAGTAGCTATAGCGATGGCGTACTTTAAGAAGATATTTACAGTATCCCAGTCTATTGAAATATGGATAGATGGAATGAAGACCTTGGTAATAACAGGTGTTATACTAATATTGGCATGGTCATTGAGTTCTGTAATCAAGGAGGTAGGTACAGCGAAGTTCATGATCAAGTATCTATCAAATACCCTTCCTCCATTCTTATTACCAAGTTTGATATTTGTACTTGGTGCGATAATTTCTTTCTCAACAGGAACCGCTTATGGAACAATGGGAATATTGATGCCTCTAGCAATTCCACTAGCTCATTCAATAAACCCAGACATGTCATACATAGTGGTAGCTACTTCAGCCGTACTCACTGGTGCGATATTCGGAGACCACTGTTCCCCAATATCAGATACTACGATTCTCTCATCAATGGGTGCTGGATGTAATCACATTGACCACGTAAAGACTCAAATGCCATATGCTTTATTTATAGCCGGTATTACAATTGTATTCGGGTATATACCAGCTGGAATGGGACTTCCATTTTACATCATCCTACCAATAGGTGTTGTGGCAATTGCTATAATAACTAGGTTCATAGGTAAAAAAGTAGAAGAACCAATACAAACTAAATAATACGTATATCTTGCATAAGATAAATATTTTATGGTATAATTCTTAGTGAGATAGAGTTATTATTGTTGCAGAATAGACCTTCCTAGTGAAGGTCTTTCTTATGTAATTTATTTGTCTAAATCTGCATACTGCGCTAAAGGCGCTAAAAATAAGTATTGTGGGACCTGTTCGAGAACTCCAGGGATAAAAAACTATGGCAACATAGATGCATAATGCATAGTTCTCCTTTATAATAGAGGAGGTATTTAAATGAAAGAACAAAAAAACATAATAATCGATTGTGATACGGGAATTGATGATTCCCTTGCTCTTATGCTGTCGATTATTTCAGAAGACATCAATCTTTTGGGGGTTAGTGTAGTTGCTGGTAACACTACTGTAGAAAATGCATACTACAATACCAAGAGAGTTTTCAAACTTCTTAAAGAAAATGACATCGAATTATTTTCTGGTTCTTCAAAACCGCTAGTAAAAGATCTAATAATTGCAGATGAAACGCATGCGGATGATGGTTTTGGAAATATCAGTAAAGAATTTGACGAAGAATATGGTCATATTAAGAAGGATTTCATAAAGAGCGAAGAAAATATATCTAAGAAATTGGTAAAATATTTCAGAGATAAGATCGATAATAACAAAAATGTGATACTCGTCACCATAGGACCTATGACAAACCTAGCACTCGCACTTAAGGAGGATCCTAACTGTTTTGAAAATGTACATAGGATAGTTTCAATGGGTGGTTGTTTTAGGGTTCATGGGAATACATCCCCAGTGGCTGAATTCAATTACTGGGTCGATCCTGAGGCTGCAAATTACGTCTATCACAACAGTCCAGTAAAAGTGGAAATGGTCGGTCTCGACGTAACTAGAAAGATTGTTTTGACAGAAGATAAGGTTGAAATAATTAAAAAGAAAAATAATAAATTAGGTAGATTTATCGAAAAGATCACGAATTTCTATATGGATTTTCATCTTGAATATGAAAATATAGTTGGGTGTGTAATAAATGATCCGTTGGCAATAGCTCACATAATAGATGATAGTATTTTGAGTGGATTTGATTCTTTTACAGAGGTTAGCGAAACTTCCATTACCAGAGGACAGTCAGTCGTAGATAGCCAAAATTTTTACAAGAAAAAACCAAATTCTATAATATTTACTGAAGTTGACTCAGATAGATTTTTCAATTTATTTTACGACAGAATAGAAAAGTACGGAAAAAAAGGTGGTGAGCTAAATGAATAAGACTCAGCACAAATTAACTATAGTCGCCTTTTTATGCGTTATAAATATTGTAGGTAGCTTTATAGCAGCTACTTTAAAACTTCCAATTTACCTGGATTCGATGGGTACAATTCTATCAGGATTTTTATTTGGCCCGGCATATGGTATGTTGTGTGGGGTAGGTTCTGCTATAATTTCAGGAGTGGCCTTTGATCCTTACTCTTTTTACTTTATGCCAGTACAAATAGTGCTCGGGGCATTATCAGGTTTTCTTTACAATAAAAATTTATTTAATGGAAAACTGGTATTTTTGGGGTCATTTTTTCTATCAGTTCCCGCAAGTATAGTTGCAGCAGTTATAGCTGCCTTTGTATTTGGAGGAGTGACATCATCAGGCTCTTCATATATTGTACAAATGCTTACTAAAATGGGGTTTGGTATGGGATTCAGTGTATTTATCACACAGGTATTTACAGATTATGCAGATAAACTGGTATCTGTTATCACTATGTTAAAGATGAGTCAGCACATACCAGCATATATAAAAAATATGTACGAAGATACAAAGCACGTGTCTTAACACAAAATTCAAGTCCATCTGTGCCTTGCATGGATGGACGTATTTTTAATTTTTAAGAAATTTAAGAGGTAAAAATGGACAGATATAGTATAATAGATAAAAAATTTAAAAGGGAGATAGTTCTATTAAAATCCTATCCATGCGCATGGGGAAAGTGTAGTTTTTGCGATTACATAGAGGATAATACTGAAGACCCTAGGCAGATGATAGATGTCAACAGAGATGTTTTATCCAATGTTGACGGAAGGTATAAACGCCTGGAAGTAATAAATTCAGGTTCGGTTTTTGAGATAGATAGAGAAACTTTAAACCTAATAAAAAAAATTTCTGATGAGTTAAGTATAGAGGAGTTAGTCTTTGAAGCACATTGGATGTACAGAAACAGGTTAGATGAAATTAGAGAGTTCTTCCCAAAGCAAAATATTTTTTTTAAAACAGGAATAGAGACATTTGACGATAATTTTAGAAATAAGATATTGAAAAAAGGTATTCTCTATGATGACTTAAGTGAGGTGTATACAAAATTTGATTCTGTCTGCCTTATGGTCGGAATAAAAGGGCAGACCAAGGATATGATTAGAAGAGATATAGAATTGGCCCTAAAATATTTCAAAAGAGCCACTATAAATGTTTTTAATGACAACAGCACGGACATAAAGAGAGATGAGAAACTCGTAAGGTGGTTTTTAGAGGAATTCTCTAGTTTAAAAGATGAAAATAAGGTGGAAGTACTCGTAAATATAACTGATTTTGGTGTAGGAGAGCTTTAATAGAATTTTTATGATATACTAATAGATGTAAATGTTTAGTAAAGAGGTGATATTTTTGAGAAAATCTAGTAATGAAAGGCCGACAAATTCAAGTTCCACAGAAAATAAAACCACAAAGTCCAGGTCTAGCAGATCTTCTAGTTCCAGTGGAGCAAAGTCTACATCAAAACCTACTGCTAATGGCAAGAGAACATCTAGTGTGGCTAATAAAAAGGCCTCTGATAAGAAGACTAAGACTTCCCCCTCAAAGGCAAAGTCCGTTTCTAGTGTAAAGAAAACAACTTCTACTAAAACCAAATCTTCTACAAAAAAGAAGTCTGGCACTAACAGGGTTACTATGACGCAAAACGATATGGATAAACTTTGCGAGGTTTATGACTGGTATTTACAGATTAAAGACAGGGTAGATTTTTCAAAAGTAGGACTTCACGAAATACCAAATTACTTTAATAATATGGTCAATCAAGTTCAAGATGAAAATATCGAAAAGAAGATACTAAACACTAAGATCGATAAAGATGTTTGGGAAGACTTTGATAGGTTATGTAAAAACCTTGATGCTAAAAAAAGTGATATGATAAATTTCATTCTAAAAAAAGTTATCTCTGATTTTAGCGACATTATTTAAGGAGGACTTATGAAAATATTAGTTGTTGAAGATAACAAGCACTTGCTTGAGGATATAGAGAGATCTCTAAGGGATAGTTTTGAGGTAGAGACTCAAAGCGATGGAGATGAGGCTTTATATATGATCGAACAGAAGATTTACGATTTAATAGTTCTAGATATTATGTTGCCAGGAAGTGACGGCATAACTATTTTGAGAAATATGAGAGAAAAAAATATAGATACACCAGTATTGATTCTAACAGCTAAAGAGACTTTAGACGATAAGATGGAGGCTTTTAATACTGGAGCTAACGATTATCTTACAAAACCATTTTATATGGAGGAGTTGAAGGCCAGGATATTCGCCATATTGAAAACAAAAGGTAAGATAGAAAATCAAAAGGGTGTAGTTTTTAAAGACCTAGAGCTAGACACCGATGAGAGAAGGCTTTTTATTGAAGGTGAAGAGATAGAGTTGCAAAATAAGCTTTTCAAGCTATTAGAGTATATGCTTTTAAATAGAGGGACAATTTTATTAAAAGAGCAGATCTACGATAGAATCTGGGGTATTGAATCCGATGTTACCCTTGAAATCGTGGAGGTGTATATGAGTTATTTGAGAAAGAAATTGGCGCCGTTTGGTTACGATAAATACATCAAGACAAAACGTAAGGTGGGTTATATTTTCGATGAAAAAAAATAATATCAATACAGGGGTATTTCAAAAAACTAAAAAGAGAATATTCCTATCAAATATGATAGGTATATATATATTTATGGTTATCTTCTGCATATTCCTGTATTTTTATTTTAGAAGTGTAACATATAGAGGTGTAGATGATACGATTAGACTTGAACTTACAAATATTATTCAGATGGGAGTAGACGGTGATTTAGCTAACCCAAAAGAAATTTTATCTACCCAAAATATGGTATACATTTACAAAGACGGAATAGGAAAGTACTACACAAATAACCACTATTTTGGTTCAAACTATCCTGATCACTCAGAGGAGCTACACGGAAAATTTAAATCCTATAAAATTGGGCAACACTTTTTCAGGGAGATGAATGTAAGTTCAGGTGACTATATGATACAAATCATTAGAAATATAGATGGAGAAATCAATGCCCTATATCAAATTTTTTACATATTGATTGGATTTGGTATAGTTGCGCTTCTTATAACCTTGATCATAGCGTTTATCCTTATGAAAAAAGCACTTGAACCCATTGAAGCGACTTGGAACAATCAGGTTAACTTTATTCAAGATACTTCTCATGAGCTTAGAACGCCGGTTAGCGTCATTCAATCCAAGCTCGAGGGATTGTTAAGGACTCCTGAATACAGCATTTCCGATAGAGTAGACGACATCGCTTTAGCTATGACAGAGACTAGAAGGATTAACAAAATGATAAAGGATATGTTATCCCTAACCAAAGAAGATAGTATAATTAGAATAAATGTTTCAGAATTTAACCTAGTTGATCTGATGGAGGATTTATACGAGTCTTATATTGAATTTGCAGAGATAGAAGAAAAATTTCTAACCATAGAAAATAAAACAAATAGCGATATATTAAATATATCTACTGATAAATCAAAATTGAGACAACTTTTGGTAATTCTTTTAGATAACGCATTTAAATATACAGAAAAGGGTGATGAGATTTCTATAATCCTTGATATCAGCCAAAGAGATAGGTATTTAATATATATAAACGATACTGGAATAGGAATAGCTCCAGAGGATTTACCATATGTATTCGATAGATTTTTTAGAAGCGACAAGGTAAGAGCACAAGATATTGAAGGTTCTGGTATAGGCCTATCAATAGCGAAACTTTTAAGCCAGAACATATCTTCTGAATTAAGCGTATGCTCTGACTTGGGTACGGGTTCTAGTTTCAAAATCGAAATACCAAAGTCAAAAAAATAATTTTGTACTATGTTGTTTTTTTGAATATGTTTATAATAACTGCTCGTGGGTATTTAAAAAACATATGAGAATATAAGGAGGTATGTGTTTTATGGCTAAAGTGCTCAAACCAGAGGAGTATAAGTCTGATGTAGTAGAAGCGAAAGGAGTTGTCGTTGTAGACTTTTTCGCAACTTGGTGCGGACCATGTAATATGTTAGGTCCAGTTTATGAGGAAGTTGCAAATGAAATGGGTGACAAGGCTTCTTTTTACAAGCTAGATATAGACCAAGCGCCTGACATCGCACAAGAAAATGGAGTCTCTTCTGTTCCAACTATCATAATTTTTAAGGACGGACAAGAAATAGACAAAATGGTGGGTGTTATGCCAAAAGAAAAATTGGTTTCAAAGATCCAATCTTTCATATAATAAATTTAATCTAAATGGGCTGATCTGAAAGTGTAATAAAAGAAATTATTCTTTCAGGTCAGCCCGTTTTTTATTTTTTATTTAATTTTTCCATGAGTCAATAAATGATTATTTTTTTATTTATTATTCGTTTATTATATAATTGCATATATATACTAATTATAATTCATTTTTCTGTTGTTTTTTCCATAAATTCATATTATAATATAGGTGGTTATGAAATAATTTATTTACAGTATTCATTTTTACCTTGAATACAATAAAATATAATTATTTTTATGAAATTATTCTTATACTTAAAGGAGGACATCATGGGTTTTATTGATGCTATTGTTAATTTTCTAAACAATATTTTCTGGTCCTATATACTTATAGCAATGCTTATAGTTTTGGGTATCTATTTCACCCTAAGGACCAATTTTGTGCAAATTAAATATTTCGGCGAAATGTGGCGTCTAATGTTAGACGTAGATGCTAACAAAGAAGCCAAAAAAAGAGGAGGTATTTCATCGTTTCAGGCCTTTTGTATTTCAACTGCATCAAGGGTTGGAACAGGAAATATTGCCGGTATAGCCATAGCCGTTGTAGCTGGAGGTCCAGGTGCAGTATTTTGGATGTGGTTAATGGCAATTATAGGTACAGCTTCAGCCTTTGTCGAGTCTACACTAGGTCAGATATACAAAGTTCCAAACGGAAAAGCAACAAAGGGTGGACCTGCATACTATATTGAACAAGGTCTCGGACTTAGATGGCTAGGTGCTGTTTTTGCAATTCTTCTTTTAGTTACATACGGACTTGTGTTTAACTCTGTTCAATCAAACACACTAGCTATTGCCTTTAGTAATATATTCCACGTTCACAGAGGAGTTATTGGGGCGATTATAGCAATACTTACGGCTTTGGTAATCTTCGGTGGCGAAAACAGAATGGCAAAGGTAAGCGAGGTAATAGTTCCAGTATTTGCAGGACTATATATCATAGTTGCAATAGGTATAGTTATTTTTAACATAGCTGAAATGCCAAAAGTATTAAATATGATTTTTGTAGGAGCATTTAGACCTAAGCAATTCGCCATAGGTACTGGCGCAGGAATTATGACAACAATACTAACAGGTATGAAAAGGGGTATGTTCTCTAATGAAGCTGGTATGGGTAGTGCGCCAAACGCCGCAGCAGCAGCTCACGTAAATCACCCAGTAAAACAAGGACTTATTCAAAGTTTCTCTGTTTTTACAGATACTATCCTAATCTGTAGTTGTACAGCATTTATGGTTCTTCTATTTGATGGATATCAAAGTTCAGGAAAAGAAGGAATAGAGCTTGCTCAATTAGCACTAACACATCACGTTGGTTCAATCGGAGGTCTATTCTTAGCGATATGTATATTCCTATTTGCATTTAGTTCAATTGTAGGAAACACATATTACGGAGAATCTAACTTGGAGTTTATTACAAAAAATAAAGTTACCCTAAATATTTTTAGAATTGCTGTTTGTGCAATGGTATTTACCGGTTCTATCCGTGAACTTGGTTCAGTTTGGAATATGGCAGACTTATTTATGGCTATGATGGCGATTATAAACTTAATAGTAATAGCTTTACTAGGAAAATATGCCTACGCTGCACTTAATGACTACAGAAGGCAGAAAAAGGAAAATCCTGGAGTTAGCCCAACATTCTCTGCTGATGGTATTAAAGGACTTGAAAATACAGAATACTGGCATCATGGTAGGGTTGAATAAATAATTTATTAATACTGAAGCTACAGAGTTTATCTTTGTAGCTTTTTCTTTTTTTTTTTATTATAATATAAAGATAGGAGGGATAATATGAATTATTACGACAAATATAAAATGTGGATAAATTCAGAAGAAATTGATGAAGATACGAAAAAAGAACTTCTTTCTATCGATGATGAAAAAGAAATTGAGGATAGATTCTATAAAGACCTTGAGTTTGGTACAGCGGGACTCAGAGGAGTAGTAGAAGCTGGTACAAATAGGATGAATAAGTATGTAATCAAGAGAGTTACACAGGGTTTTGCAAACTACCTCAAAAACAACGTTTCTGATTCAAAATCGAGAGGAGTTGTTATCTGTCACGACAACAGACACAAATCCGATGAGTTTTGTGAGGAAGCTTCAAAAGTCCTCGCGGCAAATGACATAAAGGTATATGTATTCGACTCACTTAGAACGACACCGGAGCTCTCATACACTGTAAGAAGTGTTAATGCTGCAGCTGGAATAGTCATAACGGCAAGCCACAATCCTCCAAAATACAATGGTTATAAAACATATGGAGAAGATGGTGCCCAACATATGCCAGAAGAATCAAAACTAATTACGGAAGAGATAGAAAAAATCGAGGATTTCTCAATGATTAAGAAATTCGATGACTCATTTAAAAACAATATAATAACTCTTGGCGAAAAAGAAGACGGAAAATTCTACCACGCAGTTAAATCAAATCAGATAAGGGAAGTAATGGTAAGGGAAAATGCCTCAAAATTAAGGATAGTATATACACCACTCTGCGGAACTGGTAGGATAGCCATAAAAGAGGTGCTCGGAGATTTAGGCTACACTGACTTAAACTTTGTAAAGGAAGAAGAATATCCAGATCCTGATTTTGCTGGACTTACATATCCTAATCCCGAAGAAGCAACAGCATTAAAAAGAGGAATTGAACTTGCAAAAAAAATAGATGCAGACATCTTAATAGCAACTGATCCCGACTGCGATAGAGTTGGAATAGCTGTTAAAGACGAAGATGAATTTGCAATTTTATCTGGTAATCATACCGGTGGGCTAATAGTAGATTATATAATTAACGGTCTTAAAGAAAAGGGAGAGCTTAAAGAGAACTCTGTACTACTTACGACTGTTGTGACTTCTGAATTTGGAGCGGATATAGCGAGAAGACACGGGGTAGAAGTAGTAAAAACTTTGACAGGTTTTAAATTCATGGCTAATAAAATATTAGAATTTGAACACAAAAAAACACTTCATCCGATAATGGGATATGAGGAGAGCTTTGGATATCTTATCGGTACTCATGCAAGGGATAAAGACGCCGTAGTTTCCACGATGATAATAGCAGAAATGGCACTTTACTATAAGTTAAAATCTAAAAATCTTAAAGATGCCCTAGATGATCTATTTAAATCATATGGGTATTATTCAGAAAAGACCACTTCACTTGTGAGAGAGGGCAAAGAAGGCGAGGAGCAGATAAAAAATATTATGGATCACTTTAGAACTCATCCATTTGATAATATAGCCGATATAAAAGTAAAGAGGAAAGAGGATTACATAAATGGTCTAGGTGATATCCCTAAGTCAAATGTACTTAAGTTTATACTGGAGGACGGCTCTTGGGTAGCCCTTAGACCATCAGGAACTGAGCCAAAGTTAAAGATATACTACGGAACTAAAGACGCTGATAAAGATAAATCCAAGGATAAGTTGGAATCTATCATCAAATATATTGAGGAAAGACTAAGTAAGCTATGATTGGAAAAATAAAACTGGTAATACTCAGAGCTCTTGAAAAAACTCCTATAAAAAAGCTTTATAAAAATGGAACTCTGGAATTGATATTAGATCAAATCGATATGGGCGAAATAACCACTCGTGCTGCCGAGATATCTTTTTTTACAACTCTAGCTATATTTCCGGTACTCCTTTTTATGATTTCAGTCATAGGTTTTATACCGGAGTTTAAACTTTTGAGTATACTGAATTATTTCGAAAGCTTTATACCAGAAGTAGCATATGGACTACTTAAATCAATAATCGAGTCCATAGTTGCCCAAAGAAGCATTTGGCTTATAATAGTATCTCTAGTAGCGGCTTCATGGGCCTATAACAAGGCTATAAAAGCACTGATTAAGGGAATGAACTCGGCATATGGAGTAAAGGAAACCAGAGGATTTTTTAAAGTATTTTTGCTTAGTATTTTATTCATCCTCGTATTGATTATATTGATAGTTTTTACGTTGGTATTGGTTGTATACGGCAGAAAAATAGAGTTTTTCTTCCTAGACTTGTTGAAGTTAAGTAAAGATTTAGTCGTACTTTTAGATTTTGGTAGGTTCTCACTGTGTATTGCATTAGCAGTTATAGGATTTAACCTTATTTATAAGCTCTCGCCAAATATAAAATTAAAATACAGGTATACTTTCCCTGGAGCTCTAATCACTACAATATCATGGATAGTAATATCCTTTATATACGCTTACTACACAAATAATATGCCGGAAAAAATAAATGTTTACGGCCCAATTACAGAGACGATAGTACTTTTGACGTGGATTTACTTCGGTAGTTTTGCGATAATATTTGGATATAAATTCAATGCGGTAAGATATTTTAAAAGGGAAAATAAAACGAAAAACTAAAATGGACTCTAAGATTTGAAAGGGGAAAATATGAAGATAGCACTACTTGGTTACGGTACTGTCGGTACTGGGGTAAAAGACATAGTTAAAACTATGAACGGAAAAATTGAAATAGTATCTATACTAGTAAAAAATAAAGATAAATACAAAGATGATGAATATTTTTCTATTATTACAAATAATTTTGAAAAAGTTTTAAATTCAAAACCCGATATAATTGTAGAAGTAATGGGCGGTATCGAACCCGCACTTACTTATACAAAAAAAGCAATGAAAGAGAATATACATGTGGTGACAGCCAACAAACAGCTTGTTTCTCAAAATGGTCCAGAAATCATAAAGCTGGCAAAGGAAAAAGACTTAGCATATAAATTTGAGGCATCTGTAGGTGGAGCAATTCCTATAGTTAAATCTCTAACCGATGCAGCAAAATTCGATCGCATTTCAAAAATAAGGGGGATTTTAAACGGAACTTCTAACTACATTTTAACAAAGGTTTTGGAAGATGAGATAGATTATTCAGAAGCTATAAAGTCCGCTCAGCAACTGGGTTTTGCTGAAATGGATCCTTCAAGCGACGTAGATGGCCACGACGCAGCTAGAAAGCTAGCCATACTATCCACTATTGCTTATGGTCGTTACGTAAACGTAAATGATATAGATACAAGGTCAATAAGGGATATTACCCTTGAACAGATAAAAAAGCTGAGCGATAAAGGCTTTAAAATTAAACAGCTTGCTGAATCATACATCGAAAACGACAAAGTATTCGCTTATGTAGGACCAGCTATTATAGATAAAAACGATAAAATACACTCTATTGATGGTGAATTAAACTATGCCGAATTCGACGCTTTAAATTCATCAGTAATTGGGATAAGTGGTAAGGGTGCTGGAAAACTTCCTACAGGTTCAGCTGTTATAAAGGATATACTAGACATAATAAATAATGACATTAATTTAGCTGAACAATTTTTAAATGAAGAAATTAGTGTACATAATATAGATCCCGAAACAAAATATGTCAAACTTTAAAATTATTCAATATATAGTATTGCAGATTTATCCTATATAGTGTACAATAAATAAAGATAGTAGAATTACACATATTTTAGGAGGAAATTATGTCTATTAAAGTTGGATTAAATGGTTTTGGGAGAATAGGTAGAAGCGTTCTTAGAATTATTGAGCAAAAAGAACTAAAGGATATAGAAGTGGTATCTATAAATGCTAGGGCGAATGCAGAAACACTTGCTCATTTATTTAAGTACGACTCATGTTTTGGAATTTTTGACGGTAAAGTTGAAGTTGTCGACAATGATAATATCAAGGTTAACGGCAGAAATATAAAAATAACAAGGAATGCATCTCCTAAAGAAATCCCTTGGAGCGAATTAGGGGTTGATATTGTTATTGACAACACTGGAAAGTTTAAATCAGGCGAGGAACTAAGAGGACATATAGAAAAAGGTGCTAAAAAGGTAATATTAACAGCTCCTGGTAAAAATGTAGATAAGACAATAGTTCTTGGCGTTAATGTCGATGAGTACGACAAGGAAAAACACGATATCGTTTCAAATGCTTCTTGTACAACTAACTGCCTAGCTCCACTAGTTAAGGTACTAGATGAAAAATTCGGAATTATTTCAGGTCTTATGACTACAGTACACTCATATACTAACGATCAACATCTTTTGGATAAAACTCACAAGGATTTGAGAAGAGCGAGAAATGCGGGAGATTCAATTATACCTA
Organism: Peptostreptococcaceae bacterium; assembly: GCA_029983575.1. Taxonomy (GTDB): domain Bacteria; phylum Bacillota; class Clostridia; order Peptostreptococcales; family Peptostreptococcaceae; genus JASBZE01. The sequence goes on along the minus strand of JASBZE010000005.1, from coordinate 6,661 downwards.
CAGCAACAGGTGCCGCAAAAGCGCTAAAAGAGGTAATTCCAAATATAGATGGAAAACTAAACGGTTTTGCACTTAGAGTTCCAACTAGTGCAGTATCACTTGTAGATCTAGTGGTTACACTTGATAAGGATGTAAGCGTTGAAGAAGTAAACAAAGCTTTCAAAGATGCTGCCGAAAATGAAATGAAGGGAGTTTTGGGATACTCTGAAGAGCCTCTTGTATCAGTTGATTACAAGGGAAATCAAAATTCATCAACGTTGGATGCACTATCAACTATGAAGGTTGGAGATAATATGCTAAAAATAATCTCATGGTATGATAACGAATGGGGATACTCAAATAGAGTTGTTGATTTAGCAGTAAAAATTGCAAATGAACTATAAGATAATGGGGTTGACTTTAGGTCAACCCTTTTTTATAATATTTATGGAAGTAAATTATTTTACTGACTAATGCTGCAAACTATTTCAGCAAACGTACTTAATTTTAATTAGGAGATATTCAATATGAAAGTAACATTACAGGACATTAAAAAAGCACAGGAAAATATAAAGGAGGTCATATTAAAAACAGATCTTGTAAATAACGTTAGACTGAGTGAAAAAACTGGTGCTAATGTATATTACAAGTGCGAAAACCTCCAAAGAACTGGTTCTTTTAAAATCAGAGGAGCTTTTAATAAAATTTCTTCATTGACCGAAGATGAAAAGGCGAGGGGTGTTATAGCTTCTAGTGCAGGTAACCACGCACAGGGTGTTGCCATGGGTGCAAAAAAATCTGGTATTAAAGCAACTATTGTTATGCCTGAGGGTGCACCACTATCTAAAGTAAGCGCAACTAAAAGTTACGGCGCAGAGGTAGTACTTCACGGAAAGATATATGACGAAGCATATGGTAAGGCTGTTGAAATCCAGGAACAAACTGGGGCGACTTTCCTACATCCTTATGACGATCCTTTCGTAATTGCTGGTCAAGGAACAATCGGTCTTGAAATATTTGATCAACTCGATGGCAATGTTGATGCAATTTTATGCCCAATTGGTGGCGGAGGAATTATTTCTGGAATTGCCGTAGCTGCAAAAGCATTAAATCCAAATGTAAAAGTAATAGGGGTGCAAACAGACAATATGCCTTCTATGAAAGAGTCTGTGAAGGCAGGAAAAGTTACCTCTGCATTTATTGACACTACAATAGCAGATGGAATAGGCGTAAAGACTCCAGGAAACCTTACTTTTGAAATTGTAAGCGAATTAGTAGATGAAGTTATAACTGTGAGCGAAAATGAAATAGCAGATGCAATTTTATTTATGATGGAAAATCAAAAGATAGTATCTGAAGGAGCAGGGGCGGTAAGTACTGCAGCCATCCTTTCACAAAAATACATTCCAAAAAAGGATGAAAATGTAGTTTGCGTAGTTTCAGGTGGAAACATCGACATTAATACTCTCTACAGGATAATGAACGTCGCACTTGCTAATAGCGGAAGAAGATGGTCATTTGAAGTACTTATGGATGATAAACCTGGAAACTTTGCAAGGGTGACGTCTATAATAGCTAGTGAGGGAGCTAATTTACTGAATATCAACCAGGATATGATAGCTGCCGGAGGTTATATAAATAAACAAATAGCTGAGTTTGTTGTTGAAACATTAGACTCAGAACATATTGAGAGAATTAAAAATAGCTTAGAGGGACAAGAATTTAAAATCAGTACAATTAAATCCCTACAAAACTAAAAAGTCCTTCCAGTTGTTATTGCAATTTAATTAAAGTTTAAAAATACACATTGTAAAAATGTATAACAATTTTACGTAAATGAATATTTTTTCTGTCATAGGGTATCATATTTAGAGGACATAAAAGTTAGATATATAGAATATGAACGCACATTATATTCTTTAATGAACTCATTGACGGATGCTAATAATATCTTTTATAAAAAAAAGAAAAATGTTATAATATTATTACACTAAAAAATAGGAGGAAATCAAATGAAACACGAAGTACTACACACTGATAAAGCACCTGCTGCAATAGGACCATATTCTCAAGGTATAAAGGCAGGAAATATGTATTTCTTTTCTGGACAAATCCCAGTAAACCCAGAAACTGGTGAAATAGTTGAGGGCGGAGTTCAAGAGCAAGCTAAACAATCTCTTAAAAACGTAAAGGCAGTTTTAGAGAATGCAGGGCTAGGACTAGAAAATGTCGTAAAAACTACAGTATTTATACAAAACATGGGAGATTTTGGAGCAATAAACGAAATCTATGCTGACGTTTTCGGTGAGAACAAACCAGCTAGATCTTGTGTAGAAGTTGCTAAAATTCCAAAGGATGCACTACTTGAAATAGAAGTAATCGCTATAGGATAAGATTTTAGTATATATAGCCTATAGTTTCGATTCTCATATAATGAGATATGTAATTAGAAATTTTAATGGGCATGGATTAAAACAAAAATCCATGCTCTTTTTGATAAAGGGAGGAAAGATGTTTTACAATAAGGATATAGAGTCAATAATAAAGGAGTTGAACTCGAGTATTACGGGGCTTTCTTCAAAGGAAGCTTCAGCTCGGCTACAAAAATATGGCGAAAATAAACTAAAAGAAGGAGAGAGCGAATCAGTTCTAAAGCTTTTCTTAGAAAGTTTTAAAGACCCATTGGTAATTATATTATTAATAGCAGCAATTATTCAGATAATCATTGGTGAGGCTGTAGAATCAGGTATTATAATAGCCGTTGTACTACTCAATGCAGTGATTGGAGTAATCCAGGCTAAAAAAGCAGAAAGCTCCTTAAATGCTTTAAAGGAGATGTCCGTACCACATGCAAAGGTGTATAGAAACAACGAAAAAACAAATGTAAGTTCTCATGAGGTTGTAATCGGAGATATAGTTTCTTTAGAAGCCGGGGATATAGTACCAGCTGATGGTAGGATTTTTGAGAGCGAATCGCTAAAAATCAATGAGGGCATGCTAACTGGTGAATCAGTGCCGGTCGAGAAAAACACCGACGTCATTGAAAATGAGGTAGGTATTGGAGATAGGGTAAATATGGCATTCTCTTCTTCTATGATTGTAAACGGAAGAGGTAAAATGATTGTTACGGCAACTGGAATGGATTCTGAAATAGGTAAAATAGCAAACCTTATGGAAAATGCCGACACCAATCAGACACCTCTACAACAAAAAATTGATGAGTTTGGTAAGAAATTGGGATTATATATACTAATTCTATCAGCTATTATTTTCGCAATTGAAGTATACAGGGATATACACGCAGGAACTTCAAATAATACTAAGGAAATAATTATATCAGCCTTTATGTTCGCAGTGGCTCTTGCTGTAGCTGCAATACCAGAGGCACTTTCATCAATAGTTACGATTGTACTTTCAATCGGTACCAAGATAATGTCTGAAAAAAATGCAATTGTCAGAAGGCTTCCAGCAGTTGAGACCCTTGGATCAACTTCTGTAATATGTACCGATAAAACAGGTACACTAACTCAAAACAAGATGACCGTTGTAGACAATTACACATTGGGAGATCAAAATAAAAAGGCAACTGAGGATTTTGAGGGTATAAGCATACCATTTAAGAATGCAGACGTAATGAATACAAATTTCTCAGACATGACTGATAAAGAAAAACTCGTCATAATAGGTATGCTATGTAATGATGCTACAATAGCCGACGATGGAACCGAAGTAGGGGATCCAACTGAGGTTGCCCTTATAGACTTTGGAAAATCAAGCGGTCTTGACACTAAGAATATCAGAAACAACTTAAATAGAATCAGTGAGCTACCTTTTGATTCAGATAGAAAGCTCATGAGTACACTATATAAGATCGACGGCGAAAATGTCATGATGATAAAGGGCGCTCCAGATGTGGTTATACAAAATACTAAATACGTTATGGAAAACGGAAAGAGCAGAGAATTAACTAACGACGACATTAAAAGACTCAGAAATATTAATGAAATGTTCTCTGAATTGGCGTTGAGGGTTTTAGCCCTAGGTTTTAAGAAAGTATCAAAAGACAGTTTGGATATGGACGATGAGAAGGACATAACCCTTGTAGGTTTTGTTGCTATGATAGATCCACCTAGAGAGTCTGTAGTCCACGCGATTAAAGAAGCTAGGGAAGCCGGGATTAAGACCGTCATGATTACTGGTGACCACAAGATCACTGCAACTGCAATAGCTAAAGACATCGGTCTATACGAAGATGGAGATATGGCTTTGAGTGGTGTTGAGCTCGATAATATGAATGATGAAGACCTGTATAAAAACATTGAAAAAATTAGTATCTACGCTAGGGTTTCTCCTGAAAACAAGATAAGGATAGTAAAGACATGGCAGAAAAAACATCACGTGACAGCCATGACAGGCGATGGTGTAAATGATGCACCAGCTCTAAAGCAAGCGGATATAGGAATAGCAATGGGAAGTGGTACTGAGGTAGCTAAGGATGCATCTGCAATGGTATTAGTCGATGACAATTTCACATCAATTGTAAATGCCGTAGAAGTAGGTAGGACAGTCTATAATAATATCAAAAAATCAATAGCGTATCTATTTGCTGGAAATCTAGGAGCTATAATAGCCATTATTGTAGCTGTTATATTTAACCTTCCTAATCCATTTACAGCACTTCAACTTTTATTTATTAACCTAGTAAATGACTCACTTCCAGCGATTGCCCTAGGTTTTGAAGGAACTGAAGAAGGTACGATGAAAAGAAAACCTAGACCAAAAAATGAAAAATTACTAACCAATGAAATGATGAGGGAAATTTTAGTAAGAGGTATAATTATTGGAGCTGTCACTATAATCGCTCAAAGAATAGGACTAGCAAAATCCGTCAACTTAGGAGTTGCAATGTCTTTTTCAACATTGATATTGTCTAGAACTCTTCAGACATTACCAGCTAGATCATCACATCATACAATTTTTAAACTTGGCGTTTTTTCTAATAAAATAGTAATCGGTGCTATAGTAGTCTGTCTAATAATGTTTAACGTGATATTACTTCCAAGTCTAAGGTCTATATTTACTATACCGATGACTTTTGGAGTTAAAGAATTAATGACGTGTTTGGGACTTGCAGTACTTGCAGGTATATTAATGGAGATATCCAAAAAAATTAAACCATCAAAAAATGAAATGTAATAGGTAGGTGATTATATGAAGTTATGGGGGGCTAGATTTAGAAAAGAAGAAAATGAACTTATGGAAGATTTTAACTCCTCTTTTAGTTTCGATAGTAGATTAGCAGAAAAAGATATTATAGGATCTCTTGCACACGTGAAAATGCTCGTAAAATGTAATCTTCTGACTCAGAGTGAAGGAGAGGAGATAACTGAAGCCTTAAAGGAAATGTTAGCGGACATTAAAACAGGTAAGCTAAAGCTAGAAGGAGATTTTGAAGATATACACTCATTTAATGAGATTACACTGACTAAAAAAATTGGTGAACTCGGGAAAAAACTTCATACTGCGAGGAGTAGAAATGATCAAGTAGCTGTAGATCTAAGAATGTATGCCAGAGATGAAGCAATGGAAATAACAGAGCTTTTAAATGACTTAATTGAAACATTGGATGATAAAGCTAAAAAACATCCATCTATAATGCCAGGTTACACACACCTTCAAAGAGCTCAGGTCGTTACTTTTAAACACCATCTGCTAGCATATAAGGGTATGTTTTCAAGAGATGTAGAGAGGCTTGAATCAGCTCTTGAAATCATGAATATCTCACCTCTAGGTTGCGGTGCACTGGCCGGAACCACTCACACAATTGACAGGGAAATAACTGCTGAAGAACTTGGATTTTACTCACCGTTTGAAAATTATATGGACGGGGTAAGTGACAGAGATTATGTACTAGAGCTACTCAGTGATTTTTCCATAATAATGATGCACTTAAGCAGACTTAGTGAGGAATTAATACTATGGAGTTCTCAGGAATTTAGATTTGTTGAAATAGACGACAACTATTCAACAGGCTCAAGTATAATGCCACAGAAAAAAAACCCCGACGCTGCAGAACTAATCAGAGGCAAGACAGGCAGGGTATATGGAAGTCTAATGGGTATGCTCACTGTAATGAAAGGTCTCCCTCTTACTTATAACAAAGATATGCAGGAAGATAAGGAGATGTTCTTTGACAGTATAGACACAGTAAAATCATGTATTATGATAATGGATAGGATGATATCTACCCTTAAAGTAAATGACGAAAATATGAAAAAATCTGTGAAGGGCGGATTCCTAAATGCGACGGAAGTTGCCGACTATTTGGTTTCTAAAGGCATGCCTTTTAGAGATGCACATGGAGTAGTTGGTCAGATAGTTATTTACTGCGAAGATAATGACAAAGCCATAGAGGACTTAAGTTTAGAAGAATTTCACAAAATAAGTGATATGATAGGCGAGGATATTTATAAATTTATCGATTACGATGAGATTTTGAACAAGGGTATCAAAAAGCTAATGAAGTAAGATTTTTAATATAGTTAAATGCAATTAAGTTTTATAAAAAAAGCGGTCGAAAAACTTCGATCGCTTTTTTAATATATGATTAAGATTATAGAAGATTATTTTTTAGGTTGTATAATATATAGCGTTGATGAGAAAAATTTAAAGTCTAAAGATA
>JASBZE010000004.1 GCA_029983575.1 Peptostreptococcaceae bacterium | reverse complement strand
GTTTTTTTATCCTGGAAATTTTTATCCTTAAAATTATCAACTTTAAATAAAACTGTATTCTTTTGTCAAATGTCAGATAGGCATGGGGAATTAAGATAGGCATTGGGAATTCAGATAAGCATGGGTAATTAAGATAAAAAAAGACAAAAAAAAGATAAAAAATAAAAAAATTGCAAAAAGGTGTTGACTTTTATTTTATAAGTGGTATTATAGTTATAGAGCTTTTAGCACTCACAGTCAATGAGTGATAACAACAGAGGTGATTTTATGTTACTTAATGAAAGAAAACTCAAAGTGCTTAAGGCTATTGTAAAAGAATATATTGAAACAGCAGAGGCTGTCGGTTCAAGGACTTTATCAAGAAAGTACAATTTTGGTGTCAGTCCTGCTACCTTGAGAAATGAGATGGCAGATCTAGAAGATATGGGTTATTTGATTCAACCGCACACTTCTTCTGGTAGGGTACCGACAGATAAAGGATATAGGCTTTATGTCGATAGCTTGATGAGTGATATAGAACTTGAAGAAAATGACAAGTTAGCTATTGAAAACTGCATAGAAGAAGTCAGGACAAAGATGGAAGATATCGAGTCGGTAATTCACGAGACTTCTAGGATGTTGTCGAAACTTACAAATTACACAACCGTCGCAGTGACTATGAATGCTCCTGAGACATACAGGATTAAACACATTCAGTTGGTCAATTTAAATGAGTCAAAATTACTTTTGATTTTAGTTACGGATAAAGGAGTAATTAAATCAGAGGAATTGGTCACTAAGGTTAACTTAGAACAGGCCAAGCTTAATCTAATAAGCGATAATTTGACTAGAAAACTCGGAGGTATGACGGTGAACGATATTGACGACAGCTTGATATCATATATTAAGTATGAAGTTGGAGAGTATGCCGGTTTTGTCGATGAGCTACTACATTTAATAAATAATGAAGTAGCAGAGGAACATTACGTAACTACTAGTGGTGCGACGAATATTTTCAACTATCCTGAGTTTAGCGACGTAATTAAGGCAAAGTCTTTTCTTAATATGATGGAGAGAAAAGATATTGTTGAAGACATGATAAATATGCAGGGTATTCAAAAAGATAATTTAAATATTGTAATAGGAACTGGTGATGAAGATATCGGAAATGACTTTAGCATCGTGACGGCTACATATAACGTAGGCGATGATTTAAAGGGAAAGATAAGTTTCATCGGTCCTACGAGAATGGATTATGCTAGACTCTATTCTATAATAAATTATATGAGTCTACTATTAAATAAAAAATGATAGTAAGTTGATTTAAACATGCTTAAAAGTCATATTTTAACTAGTGGAATAAATCAACCAAGGCTTAGGAGGAGTGAGTGTATGTGTGATGAAAAAAATACGATGGATGAAGAAATTAAAGATAACTTAGGTGCTGAAGGCGTGGAAGGTGATTCTGATCAAGAAAAAGATGAGTTCATTGAACAAGATGGCGAAGTCGTTGGCCAAGATGAGCAAGATGAAATCGACACGGTTAAGGGCGAGCTGAGTTCTTTGACTGAGTCTTATGCTAGACTTCAAGCAGAATACGCAAACTATAGAAGAAGGACCCAAGAAGAAAAAGAGACGATTGGACTTTTTGCCAATGAGAAAATAATGACTGATATGATTACGGTCTTAGATAATATGGAGAGGGCGTTAGAGAGTTTTGAGGACAAGGAAGATCCTCATTTCAAAGGTGTCGACCTAGTTTGCAAAGGGCTAAAGGATACCCTCGATAAATATGGTATGAAAGAGATTGAAGCTGAAATTGGAATGGACTTTGATCCAAACTTCCATATGGCGGTAATGCAAGAACAGGTTGATGGGATGGATGCCGGAAAGATCGCAATGATATTACAAAAAGGATATATACTTGGAAATAAGGTAATAAGGGCCACTATGGTAAAGGTGAGCCAATAAAAATAAATAAATTATTAATATATATTAAGAAAAACATAATTTTGGAGGTAATATTATGAGTAAAATAATAGGTATAGATTTAGGTACAACAAATTCATGTGTGGCAGTTCTTGAGGGTGGAGAACCTCAGATAATAGCAAATACAGAGGGACAGAGAACAACTCCTTCAGTAGTAGCTTTTACTAAAGACGGCGAGAGAATAGTTGGTGAGCCAGCGAAAAGACAGGCTGTAACAAATGCAGAACACACTGTATCATCAATCAAAACTCATATGGGTTCTGATTACAAGGTCAATATAGATGGAAAATCTTATACTCCACAAGAAATTTCAGCAATAACTCTTCAAAAATTGAAATCAGACGCTGAAAGCTATCTAGGAGATAAGGTGACAGAGGCAGTAATAACTGTTCCTGCTTACTTTACAGATGCTCAAAGACAGGCTACAAAAGATGCAGGTAGAATTGCAGGTCTAGAGGTTAAAAGGATAATAAACGAGCCTACTGCAGCTGCGCTTGCATATGGACTTGACAAATTAGAGCAAGAAAAGAAAATACTTGTATTTGACTTAGGTGGAGGTACTTTTGACGTAAGTATACTAGAAATCGGAGACGGTACTTTTGAGGTACTAGCTACAGCAGGTAATAACAGACTTGGTGGAGACGACTTCGATAACGTATTGATTGACTACATAGCTGATGAGTTCAAAAAATCTGATGGCGTTGATTTGAGAAATGACTCAATGGCTCTTCAAAGATTAAAAGAAGCAGCGGAAAAGGCTAAGAAAGAATTGTCATCAACTCTTTCTACTAATATAAACCTACCATTTATAACCGCTACTCAAGAAGGACCAAAGCACTTGAACATAGATTTAAGTAGGGCAAAGTTTGAGGAATTGACTGCTTCACTAGTTAACAAGACTATGGAACCAACTCAAAGGGCACTTAGTGACGCTGGACTTAAGGCTAGCGAAATAGATGAGGTATTGCTAGTTGGTGGTTCTACAAGAATTCCAGCTGTACAAGAAGAAGTTAAGAAGTTAATAGGAAAAGACCCTCATAAAGGTATAAACCCTGATGAGTGTGTCGCTGCAGGTGCTGCTATACAAGCAGGTGTACTTTCAGGTGATGTAAAAGACCTACTACTTCTAGACGTAACACCACTTTCACTAGGTATAGAAACTCTAGGAAATGTATTTACAAAGATAATTGAAAGAAACACTACAATACCTACAAAGAAATCACAAGTGTTCTCTACAGCGGCAGATAACCAAACAGCTGTTGACATCCACGTTCTTCAAGGTGAAAGGGCTATGGCTTATGACAACACAACTCTAGGTAAGTTCCAACTTACAGATATTCCACCAGCAAAGAGAGGAATACCTCAAATAGAAGTTACATTCGACATCGACTCAAACGGTATAGTTCATGTAACAGCTAAAGACCTAGGAACTGGTAAGGAACAACAAATAACAATAACTTCAAACACTCATATGTCTGAAGAAGAAATAGAAAAGAAAGTAAAAGAAGCTGAAATGAATGCTGAGGCTGATAAAGAGAAAAAAGACAAGATAGAAGCGCATAACCAAGCTGAATCAACAATTTATCAAACTGAGAAAACTCTAGAAGAGTTAGGCGACAAGATAAACTCAGATGATAAGGCAAAGGTAGAATCAGCTCTTGAAGATCTTAAGAAAGCAAAAGAAAACCAAGACGCAAGTGCAGATGAATTAAGATCTAAGATGGAAGCTGTAAACAACGCATTCCAATCAATTTCTGAAGAATTATATAAACAAGCTCAACAAGCACAAGCTGAAGCTCAAGCTCAAGGAGCAGGTGCAGGAGCAGAAAATGATGGACAATCACAAGGTTCAAATGACGACAACGTTGTAGACGCTGATTACACAGAGGTTGACGACAAGTAATATTTGATATAAAATAGTTACTTGTACTAATAATTTAGGAAGGTGTAACAATGGCTAAAAGAGACTACTATGAAGTATTAGGTGTCTCCAAAAGCGCAGATGAGAAAGAAATTAAAAAGGCATATAGAAAACTGGCTATGAAATACCACCCAGATAAAAATCCAGATGACAAAGATGCCGAAGAAAAATTCAAAGAAATAAATGAAGCTTACGAAGTCTTGTCCGATTCTGAAAAGAGGGCGACCTATGATAGATTCGGGCATGACGGCGTAAACGCTCAAAACCAAGGCGGCTTCGGCGGTTTCCAAGGAGGATTCCAAGGTGGTGGAGGTTTTGAGGATATATTCGGCGATATTTTCGGAGACATGTTTGGTGGCGGATTTAGTAATTTCGGTGGCGGCTACTCTAGTGGTGTTCGTAGGGGACCTACTAGGGGAGCAGATATAAGGCAGTCAGTTACTATAAGTTTTAAAGAAGCTGCTTTTGGAAAGAAGATGCCAGTAAGAGTATCAAGAAATGAAGAATGCGAAACATGTCACGGTTCGGGAGCTAAGCCGGGCACAGGAAAACACACTTGTACAGAGTGTAACGGAAGTGGTGTGATTACTGAGGTTAGGAGAACTCCATTCGGCAATATGCAGACTCAGACTGTTTGCCCAACCTGTCACGGAGAAGGTGAGATAATAGATACACCTTGTTCAAGCTGTGGAGGTAAGGGTAGCGTAAGAAAGACAAAGACTATTGAAGTTGATATACCAGCTGGAATTGATGATGGACAAATTATCAAGGTATCTGGTCAAGGTGAGGTTGGAGACAAGGGAGGACCTTACGGAGATTTATTTATCGTCGTAAATGTCAAAAAGCATCCAATTTTTACTAGACAGGGATTTGACGTATATATCGAAATGCCGATATCATTCGTTCAGGCAGCCTTAGGTGATGAATTAGAAGTTCCAACAATCGATGGAAAAGTTAAGTATAAAATAAGTGAAGGAACCCAAACAGGAACAGTGTTTAGGTTGAAAAATAAAGGTATTAAAAAATTACATAGAGATTCTAGAGGAGATCAGTACGTTAAGGTAAATGTAGACGTTCCTAAAAAGCTAACCGACAAACAAAAAGATTTGTTAAGGGAATTTGCTAAGGAAAATGGCGAAAAAGTTAGTGAAGGAAAAAAGTCTTGGACAAAAAAAATTAATGATTTCTTTAGTTAAATATTGGGCGTGTCTTTTGACACGCCTTTTTTGTGCAGATAGATATTTTGGGTTGTATAATGGTTGTATAGTATATAGAGTTAATTAGAGGATTTTATAATAAGTTACAAAAAAAGTGAAATATGACTAACTTTTTTGTTATATTTTGCGTTAATCTTATAGAAGGTGTTTTGAAAGGAGGAGTGCTAATTGAGTTCGGATTTTTTATTAATACAGAGAATAAAAAAATCAGACGAAGATGCTACAGAAATTTTTGTGAGAAAATATTACTCAAAAATTTTGAAGTATTGTTATATCAGAGTTAGAGATAATGGGTATGCACAAGACCTAGCTCAAAACACTTTTATGAAATTTTTCGAAAAAATTGATAGCTATACTCATTATGGTAAAGCATTGAATTTTTTATACATTATAGCATCTAATGAGTGTAATGATTTTTTTAGGAAAGAAAATGAGTTACTAATAGATGATATATATATGTATGATGATATTTCTGATATATATGATCCATTTGAAAAAAATGAGATAAAGAGAGAAGTAGAGGAAGCTTTAGATAAGTTGCCGGTAGAAATAAAGGAGACGATTATTCTTTTTTTCTTTCAAGATTTAAAGCAGAAAGATATAGCCAAGATACTCGGTATCAAGTTATCACTAGTAAAATATCGAGTTAAAAAGGGGAAAGAAATATTGAGAAGATATCTAGAGGAGAAAGAAATATGAGAGATATTGATTATATGATTAAGGACTATAATAAATTTTTAGAGGATAATTTGATTGATAATGGACCTTTAGAAAATACAATAAAAAAATCAAAAAAAATAGTTGTTAATAGAGAAAAAAAATATATTTCCTATATTGAGTTTATTTATAGGCAGTCAGCATTTATTAAAAAAAAATGGTGGTTATTGCAAGTGCTTGTTTTATTTACATTGTGGATAATGCTAAGGGATGCTGTTGATGAAACATATATACAAAAATTACTTGGTATAGGTTCACCAATATTTGCAGTATTTTTATTACCTGAGATTTGGAAAAATATTACAAACTCATGTACTGAAATAGAAGACTCATCATATTATTCATTGAGTAAAATATATTCAGCAAGGATATTATTATTTGCCTTAGTAGATATAACATTAATTACTATATTTTTTATATTTACTAAAGTACCAGTAAAAATATTTTTAGTAAACTTTGTAATACCATTTAATGTTTGTTGCTGTATAATATTTGACACATTATGCAAATATAGAAATAGAAGAGATTACTCAGCGATTGCTTTTGTTATTTGGACAACCATTTGGGTTTTACTGTCCTCAAATAATAGAATTTATAATTTTATAGCTGGACCAATATGGATATTTCTATTATTTTTATCATTTGCGTATTTAGTGTATTATGTAAAAAAAGTTTCTGAAAGTACTAAATTTTTATGGGAGGATATTTAATGAAATTAGAAATACTTAATTTGGAAAAAAGTTTCAATAAAAAGAAAATAATAAACGATATATCTTGCAATCTGACTACGGGTGTTTATGGTCTTCTAGGAATTAATGGGGTAGGAAAGACTACGTTAATGAGAATGTTGTGCACTCTTATAAAGCCGGACTCAGGAACAATAAAATTAGATGGAAATGATATATATGAAATGGGAGATGATTATAGGAAGATAATAGGATATTTACCTCAAGATTTTGGATACTATCCGGAACTTACTATACAAAGATATATGATGTATATTTCTTCTATAAAGGGGCTACAGAATAATTATGCAAAAAAGAAAATAGCAATGTTATTAGATATGTTAGGATTATCAGATAAAAAAAATACAAAAATGTATAAATTATCAGGAGGAATGAAAAGGAGGGTAGGAATTGCCCAAGCTCTACTTAACGATCCCAAAATACTTATATTAGATGAGCCTACAGCTGGTCTTGATCCTAATGAGAGAATACGCTTTAGAAAAATAATTAACGAAATCTCAAAAGAAAGATTGGTACTGTTAAGCACACATATTGTATCGGATATTGATTATATAGCTAATGAAATAATATTAATGAGAGATGGTAGGATAATTTTTTTTGGGAAACCTAATCAAATGATTAAATCAATGGATAGAAATGTATATGAATGTATAATACCAGATAATATGATAGGTTTTTATCAAGAAAACTATATTATAGCGAATGTTAAGACTGTAAATCAAGGAGTTGAGATTAGAGTTATTTCTAAAAACATACCATCAAAAAGTGGTATAAAGGTTGAAGCAACATTGGAGGATGCGTTTATTTGGAATTTTGCTGATTTGTCAAAGGAGAAATATATAAATGATAAAAAATGAAATGATAAAAATATTATCGAAAAAAATAAATAAAACTATAATACTAGTTGCCATTGTTTTTTCTATAACTTTCAGTTTGTTTGCAATAAATAGTAATACCTATGTTGATAATCAAGGAATGGAACATAGGAATCTATTTTCTACAAGGATGCTATCTGAAGAAAAAAATAAGGTAAAAGGTGAGTTAACTAATGAAAAACTTAAGATAATAGCAGATAATTATAGAAAAACCGATAAACTATATCCTAAGAGTGTGCCTAATAATATATATTCAAAGAAAATACAAGCTTATACAGATATTCATGATATGATTAATTATATTTTGAAGGGCGATGGAGAATTTGATCCAGATGCTATATTAAGTACTAGTGAAGAAAATTTAAACAATATATATAAGATAAGGGAGGATAATATAAAAAAAGATATTTTAGCATACGGCAAAACACATGAAAAAAAGAGATATTTAGAAAACACTTATAATAAGATAAAAGTACCTTTTTATTATGAGGGATATGATTCGTGGACTACATCGTCTCAGTATGTGACTAATGTCCAACTTATGCTAGTGTTATTAGTTTCGTTACCAGCAGCAGCTATATTTTCTGATGAATTTAGAAATAATACAGAGTCAGTTTATTTTTCATCTAGATATGGCAGAACGAAAGCTATAGGAGCGAAGATAGGTGCTGGGATTATATTTACAAGCTTATTTTATTGGTCTTGTATTCTAATATTCTCTATTATCTCTTTTATATTTATGGGGATAAGTGGAGCGAAAGCAAGTTATCAAATAGCATTTGGTTACAGTATGTATAACATGAAATTCTATCAGGAATACTTATTAATTGTTTTTTCTGGATATATAGCTAGCTTGTTGTCAGTTTCATCAGCTATGCTTATTGCATCAAAAACGAAGTCGACAGGAGTTTCAGTTATAGTTTCATTTATATTATTTGCTGTATCACCTTTCATAGGAAGGGTATTGCCTTTTAAAGTACTTTTTGAATTGACCCCAGATCAGTTATGTAACGTTCTAAACGTTGCAAGGATGCCTAATATATATCAAGTGGGAGATATTGTTATTAGACAGATTCCATTAGTATTAGGTATTTATATATCTGTTTTTGTACTATTAATTCCTTTGGTTTATCATACCTACAAAAATATATGTGAGGGATAATAGCGATCATCAATTTACTATAAATCAAGGTTTTCAAAATTTTTATGCTATTTGATGATATATGAAAGGGAAGACCTAATAATAGGTGAATAGCATTTTATAAATAATATAAATTAACAAAACTTTCCAACACGATAATAATTTTTGTGATATTCAATTTAATGAATATATAAGAAAATTTTGGATAAAGTATGGTAGGTGAGATAGATTTATGATGCGAAAAAGTAAATTATTAATATTTTTGGTAATTATACTAATAATGTGTATTTGCGTTAGTGGGTTTAAATCAATTGTATACCCTTATAACTGTGATAGTATATATGTGTATAATATAACCGATGACAAGGTTGAAATTGCAAAAAATGAGAAAAAGAGACGTATGCCAGCTTCACTAGCTAAGATCATGACAGTCTATGTAGGATTGATGAAAATAAAAAATTTAAATAAAATTGCTCCTATAGACAAACAATGTTATGCTGAACTGATTAAAGATAATTCTTCAATGGCTGGTTATGTTGGAGGAGAAAAAACTACTTTTAGAGATTTATTGTATGGAGCAATGCTGGCGTCAGGGGGAGAATGCGCAGAATCCATAGCCATTAATTTGTACGGAAATAAAGATGATTTTATTAACGAAATGAATAAGCAGGCAAAGCTATGGAATTTGAATAATACGTTCTTTACATCTACTACGGGCTTAGACTCTGAAGAACAGTACACATCGGCTGAAGATATTGGTATAATTATAAAAAACGCTTTGAAGGATGCCAATTTCAATGCTATCTTTACTAAAAAACAATATGTTTCAACACATACGTTAAAGCATCCCAAAGGTATAGTAGTACAAAGTACTATCTTCAATAAATTAAAAAACTACAATCAGGATGGTTTTGAAATACTTGGAGGAAAATCCGGTACCACATATGGTGCTGGTTTGTGTTGGGCTACACTAGCCACAAAGGACGATAAAGAATACATAATTGTGGTTATGGGAGCTGATTTTGAGAATATAAAGGATACAGGGGAAGGACAAATAAAAGACACCATAAGGATTTTAAATGAGCTATAAGGAAAAGATTTTTATTAATTATAAAAATATTCACTTATATAATGTATGTATTAATTAGTGAGGCTGGTTCTGAAAAGTGATTAGTTGCACTATTTTTTCTGTTTTTTCTATTCGTCTCATTAACTAAGTATATATGATATAATAAAGATAAATTTATTATATTTTACAAACAGAATTTCGATTCACATTTATTGATTTTCAAGGAGGTGTTTTTGTGAAAAAAATGGAAAAGTTTATCTTAAGCATTGCAACTACTTTTGCCATTGTATTTGGATATGTTCAAAATGTAGATGCGATGCATATTATGGAGGGATTTTTGCCGCCTAGCCACTGTATTTTTTGGGCGATTATATCTTTGCCATTTTTAATCTATGGAATTATAAGGATAAGAAAGATAACTGCTGAAAGTAGAAGGTCGATAGTATTGATAGCTATGTGCGGCGCCTTTGTATTTGTGCTTTCATCTCTAAAGATACCGTCAGTTACAGGAAGTTGTTCGCATATGACAGGTACTGGTCTAGGGTCGGTTTTGTTTGGACCAGCAGTTACGAGTGTTTTAGGAATAATAGTGCTTTTATTTCAAGCCATACTTCTTGCACATGGGGGCTTGAGTACTCTAGGAGCTAATACTTTTTCTATGGCAATTGCAGGGCCTATGTTAACTTGGATTTTATGGATTGGGCTTAAGAATACGGGGATTAAAAAGCCGTTATTGGTATTTATAGTTACAGCTCTAGGTGACTTATTTACTTACTGCATTACCAGTGTTCAATTGGCAGCGGCATTTCCTTCAGAATCTGGCGGATTTATGGCATCTGCTTTAAAATTTCTAGGTATCTTTGCCACTACTCAGGTTCCTCTAGCAATTATCGAGGGTATATTATCAGCGCTTATTTATATGACTTTGATTAATTACGCAAGACCTGAGATGAGGGCTATTGGATTTAAAATAGAGGATTAGGAGGTGCTTGGAATATGAAGAAAAATTCGCTAGGAAAAATATCCGTCATTTTAATTTCAATCTGTGTTCTTTTGGCATTGGTTCCTCTATTCGCATTAAAAGACGCTGAATTTGGAGGTTCTGACGATGCTGGTAGTGAGGCAATTGCGGAGATAAATAAGGATTATAAACCTTGGGCAGAACCTGTACTAGAAAAGATGATAGGTGGGGAGCTGCCAGGAGAGGTTGAGTCTCTTCTTTTCTGTGTACAAACGGGAATTGGTATAGGTGTTTTGGCATTTTTCTTAGGACGTTTTGTACAGAGGAGTAAAGACAGGGAAATGTATGGAATATCACAAGACGAAGAAGAATAATTGAAAAAAACAAATAAAAAAGGTGATATTTAGTAAAGTAATATCAATTAAAGTAATATTAAAAACGCAATATAAAAAAGTAATATTTAATTAAATTAAGTAATAAAGTAATATTAAAAATAGTAAGATTGATATAATCTAAAAATAGTAAGAATGATACAATCTAAAAATAGGGAGATGGAAATATGATTGATATAGATAGTTTATGCTATGATTCAAAACTTAGATTTATAAATCCGATGGAAAAAATTATCTATTCTTTTATGACCATCTTCCTTTTGATTTTCAGTAGATCTATTGTCATTGCAATCACTGTTCTTATCGTAAACCACCTGTTAAATACGGTTGTGGGTGGTTTGAGCCAGGGGCGTTATTTAAAGTTGATGAGTATTCCAATCGCTTTTATTATTATGAGTACAATCGCAATTATAGTTAATTTTACAAAAGTCAGGTTGGATCTGTATGCAATTTCTATTGGTAGCTTTTATATCACGGGGAGTAAAGAGGGCGTGATGAGGGGGATTCAACTTATACTGACGGCCCTCTCAGCTGTATCTAGTCTGTATTTTCTATCTCTAAATACGACTATGGTCGATATTATTTATGCACTTAGAGTAATAAAGCTTCCAAAAATTGTCGTCGAGCTTATGATGCTGATTTATAGGTATATATTCTTGTTGTTAGATTTAGCAGTGAACATTACAATATCTCAAAAGTCTAGGCTCGGATATAAAAATTACGTCACTTCTATAAAGTCGTTTGCATCTATGCTCTCATCGGTGTTTATTAAATCAATTCGCATGTCCTCTGAATTGTATGATTCTTTGGATGCTAGGGGATATGACGGCGAGCTTAAAGTTATAAATGAGTTTGAAGAGTTTAGCAAAAGGAGATTTATATATATTGTTATTTTCGGAATAATATTGATGTTTATAAATAAATAATGTTTTGAAGAGGGGGGTGATTTTTTGAGCGAGAAATATAAAAATGAGAAATATAAAAGCGATAAAAATATAGAAGATAAAAATATAGAAGATAAAAATATAATAGATAAAAATATAATAGATGCGAGGGATTTATACTTTTCATACGACGACAATAAAAGCTATGCCATAAGAGGTCTTAGCCTAAGGGTTAAGGAGGGGCGTAGGGTTGCGGTTATGGGAGCTAACGGTTCGGGGAAGTCAACTTTTTTCCTTGCATTAAATGGAATTAACAAGCTTTCCAAGGGAACTCTAATTATTGATGGAGAAGAGATAAAATACGATAAGAAATCACTTATGAAGGTACGCTCCAAGGTTGGGATTGTATTTCAAGATCCTGAAAAACAGCTTTTTTCTGCTAGCGTAAGGCAAGAAATATCCTTTGGAGCTTTAAATATGGGTATGAGCGACAAAATGACAAGGGAAGCTGTAGAAGAGATATGTACCAAATTGTCAATTACCCCATATATTGATAAGGCCACTCATGCTTTGTCCGGGGGGCAGAAAAAACAGGTCAGTATTGCAGATGTACTTGTTATGAATCCAAAGATAGTGATTCTAGATGAGCCATTTTCTTCTCTCGACCCAAAGCACGCAGATTTGGTTAAGGAAGCGATAGATATATTGGTAAAAGAAAATGTAACCGTCATGATTTCGACTCACGACCCTGACTTTGCTTATTCATGGGCTGATGAAATTGTGGTTATAGATGATGGAAAGGTAATAGCTCACGCATCTCCAGAAGAGGTTTTTTCAAATGATGATATAATGGATAAGGCTAATATAAAAAAACCTACCATTGTAGAGTTTTGTGATAAGCTATCAAAAGCGGGAAAGATACCGGAAAATATATACCCAAGAACAATTGATGAGATTATAGGTATTTTGACTCAATAGGTTTTAGGGTATAAATAGTATGTAAATTATGGAGGTGTATATGAAACTAATATGGAAATATTTGAGGCCTTATCTGGGGTATGTGTTAATAGGTATTATACTATTATGTATTCAGGCTTTTTGCGATCTATCACTGCCAAAGATGATGAGCACTCTAGTAAATGATGTGCTGAGAAAATCGGCAATGGGCTTAAGTACCAAGTCCGCGCTCATTGATTCATCAGCGAAAATGTTGGGGGTAACCCTCATAGGGGCAATAGCTGCTATAAGTGTTGCATATATAGGAGCGAAATTAGGTACTACGATGTCTATGAATATAAGGAGGGATATTTTCTCTAGGGTACTTAGCTTTTCGAGCAAGGAGTACAATTCATTTTCTACGGCATCTTTAATTACGAGAAGCACAAACGACGTGGTTCAAATCCAAAACGTATCGGTAATAGGTATGAGAATTTTGGCATATGCTCCGATTGTGGGAATAGGTGGAATAATAATGGCGATGAGAACTTCTCTAAAATTAAGTTGGATAATCGCCCTTTCTTTATTTCTAGTATCAATAATAATAGTGTTTACAATAGTATTCTTGATGCCTAAATTTAAGCTTTTGCAAAAATATACCGACGGTCTAAACTTAATTTCCCGAGAAAATTTAACTGGTCTACTTATAATTAGGGCATTTAATACAGAAAAAAGGGAAAAACAGCGATTTGATGAGGTAAGTACTGATATCAAGGACGTTTCGAAATCAATTATGATAATGATGGGATGTCTTTTCCCAACTTTAATTATGATCATAAATATTATCTGTGTAATCATTATTTGGTTTGGAGGGGATCTCGTAAGCAGGGCCCAACTACAAGTTGGGGATATGATGGCATTTATGCAGTACTCCATTCAGATTATAATGTCTTTTTTAATGATGACGATGATTTTTGTGATGATTCCAAGGGCTTCTGTATCAGGGGCGCGAATTTCTGAAGTCCTCGACACAGAGCCGTCAATTCACGATAGCATACCTATCACAGAGGAAGTTTTAGATGGAAAAAATGAACACAATGACGAACCGAGCATAGTTTTTAATAATGTTAGTTTTGGATATGACAAGGCGAAGTGCTATGTGTTAGAAGATATAAGTTTTACTGCAAACAAGGGAGAGACTACAGCAATAATTGGATCTACTGGTTCGGGAAAGTCAACCTTAATACAATTAATACCTAGGTTTTTTGATGTGGATAAGGGTATGGTAATGGTAAATGGCAAGGATGTCAGAGATTATTCAACCGGAGCACTTAGGGATATGATCGGATATATATCTCAAAAGGGCGTATTATTTTCAGGAGACTTTGCATCAAATTTGAGGTTTGGTAAACCGGATGCAACGGAAGAAGAAATATATGAGGCATTAAAAATCGCTCAGGCGGCAGAGTTTGTGGCAGGAAAGGAGAAGGGGATTTACGATGAGGTATCTCAACTTGGTGCAAATTTATCAGGAGGTCAAAAGCAAAGGATATCAATAGCTAGAGCTCTAATTAAGAAGGCTCCGATCTATATTTTCGACGATACTTTCTCTGCACTGGACTATAAGACAGATGCAAATCTTAGAAGAGATCTAAAGAATTACCTCAATGACAGCACTATAGTATTGGTTGCACAGAGAATAAATACTATAAAACACGCGGATAAGATTTTAGTATTAGATGAGGGTAAGATCGTAGGCGAGGGTACACATGAGGAGTTACTTAAAAAATGTAAGGCGTATCAGGAGATAGCGAGCTCACAGTTGTCAAAGGAGGAGTTAGAAGATGCGAGATAATAAAAAGAGTAGTTTCATACCGAGTATCAGAAGACTTCTAAAACATATAAGTGAGTACAGCATTCAGATTTATGTCGTGATATTGTGTGCGATTTTATCTACTGCTTTTAATATTATAGGTCCAAAGTATATGGCAAAGGCAACTGATGAGATTGTTAAGTCACTTATTTTTAGATTTACGGGAAAAGGTCACGAGATGGATTACACTAAACTCGGCCATATTATGTTGATGTTAGTCGGGCTTTATATAGTGGCGTTGATTTTTGGATATATTGAGAGTATAGTAACTGCGAAGGTAGCTACTGGGGTATCATATGACCTGAGAAAACAGCTTATATACAAGATACATAACCTGCCAATCGAGTATTTCAACAAGGAAAGCTACGGTGATGTGCTTTCAAGGCTTACAAACGACGTTGACGCTATAAATACAACCTTATCTCAGACTCTATCCCAGGGGATTTCATCATTTGCCACAGTTGTTGGTGTATTGATTATGATGCTTACGATTAGCATTAGGATGACACTAATATCGTTGGCTATGATACCGGTTATTTTTATTTTGGTTTCTATAATAATCAAAAAATCACAGGTATTCTATAGAGATCAGCAGTATATACTCGGGGATTTAAACGGAAAAATAGAGGAGGATTTCAGTGGCCAACTCATTATTAAGTCATTTAACCAAGAGGGAGCTAGATTTGATAATTTTCAAAAGACAAATGTGGCGCTGCAAAAGACTGCTCTAAAGGCTACGTTCTTATCGGGACTTATGCAGCCTGTCATGAATATCGTAACAAATATTGGCTATGTGTTTGTAGTTATAGTTGGTGCGGCTTTAGTTTCATCTGGTGCTCTTTCAGTTGGTAGTATACAGGCATTCATCCAATATCTAAGAAATTTTACCTCACCTATAGCTCAGCTTGGTAATATATTAAACCAACTACAGTTGACGGCGGCTGCTTCAGATAGGATTTTTGAAATACTTGATGAGGATGAGGAAGTCGAAAAGGTTACAGATGAAAGCATAGATTTACATCAAATTAAAGGGGATGTAAAGTTTAACAACGTTAGGTTTGGATATAATAAAAATAGCGATGATATTGTCATCAAAGATTTTTCTGCTCACATTCCAGCTGGTCAAAAGGTAGCGATTGTAGGTCCTACAGGAGCTGGAAAGACTACGATCGTTAAACTATTAATGGGATTTTACGATTTGTTAGACGGTGAAATAAAAATTGACGACCATAATATTAATTCATTTTCTAAAGAAGATTTAAGAGATGAGTTCACCATGGTTTTGCAGGATACATGGCTATTTAACGGAACTATTATGGAAAATATTAGATATGGTAATCTAAATGTATCGGATGAGGATGTATATAGGGCAGCAAAAGCCGCGCAGGTTGATCACTTTATAAGCACTCTTCCAGATGGCTACGATACGGTTATCGATGAGGAAGCAAGTAATGTCTCCCAAGGTCAAAAGCAGCTTATTACCATTGCTAGGGCTATGGTTGCCAAGGGCTCAATATTGATACTCGATGAGGCGACCAGTTCAGTAGACACGAGGACGGAAGTTAAAATTCAAAAAGCTATGGAAAAACTCATGAAAAATAAAACTAGCTTTATTATAGCTCATAGGTTATCTACTATTAGAGACGCTGATAGTATCTTGGTTATGAGAGATGGCGATATAGTAGAGCAAGGAAGTCACGATGAGTTGATAGATTTTGGAGGTTTTTACAAAGAACTTTACGACAGTCAGTTCTAGTAGGTGTCCGCTGTATGATTTCATGCAGAAAAATTAATTATTTTGTTTGATTATCGTTGTATAATTGTAGTATAATCATTATACAATGTTATTTTAAATAATATTATTAAATTTTCTAAAAAGGAGGTTTAAAATGAAAGGTTTTTTAGAAGAATTTAAGGCTTTTGCCTTAAGAGGAAATGTGCTAGACTTAGCAGTTGGTGTTGTAATCGGGGGTGCTTTCGGAAAGATAGTAACTTCTCTAGTAGAGAACATCATCACTCCAATTATTGGAATTATTACGGGTGGACAAAACATTAGCGGACTTATGGTAAAAGTTGGAGGAGCTGAATTAAAATACGGTGCATTCCTTCAATCAGTAATTGACTTTATAATCATAGCTTTTGCGATTTTCGTATTTATCAAAGCTATTAATAAGGTTACTTCTCAATTTAAGAAAGAGCAAGTGGAAGAAGCTGTTGAGGAACCAGTTAATCCAACTGATGAACTATTAAAAGAAATCAGAGATATATTAGCTAGAAAATAATATCTAAATAAGCTATATTATCTCAGAAGCGATACTAGAATTAAAAATTGTGGTTGAGACTAAATTTAAAATTGTGGTTGAGAAATAATATTTTAAAAGTTAGGCTTTCGGACTTAAATGTCCGAAAGTCTTTTTTATAGGTTGTATAATTTTGGTAACTTATAGTGTAATTCATGATATAATAAAGGGGATACTAATTTTTATAAAATGCATTTGCATATATAAAAGTGATTCGATTTAGAGGAGGATATCATGGCTGAAGATAAATTAATTCAAATTATTGGTCTAAATAAGACTTATATTGACAATGTCAGCACTCGTGCTCTAGTAAACATTCATATGAGCATGGATGAAAAAGAATTCGTTTCTATCTTGGGCTCTTCAGGATGCGGTAAGTCGACTTTGCTAAACAGCGTATCAAGTCTTGAGAGACCCGATGATGGTGAGATAAAGTTTAGAGATGAGGTCGTTACAAATTTCGTTGATGAGGAAGCAGCAGATTATAGGAGAAGTTCTGTGGGGATTATTTGTAAGGACGATTTTTTAATACCAGAGATGACTGTTGAAGAGAATATTTCTCTGCCGATGGTTTTGGATGAGGGAAATCACAAGGTAATCAAGAGAAGACTAGAAAGAGTGACTAAGTTTTTGGGGATTTATTCCATAATAAAAAGAAAGATAAACGATATTACCGAGATTGAATCAAAGAAGGTGAGTATAGCAAGAGCTCTAATTCACAATCCGGATATAATCGTAATGGATGAACCTACTGGAAATCTTAGAAGTGAGGAAAGTTTAGAGATATTAAAGTACTTAAAGACTATAAACGATAATTTTGAAACTGCGATAATGATTGCTACGGACAGTCCTTACTCTTCAAGTTTTGCCGATAGAGTTATTTTTATGAAGGACGGTATGATAATAGATGAGCTTAAGAGGAGTGGAAGTCAACAGGAATTTTACTCTAAGCTCGTAAAAAAATTTGCTGAGGTTGAGGGGGGAGTGCTAGATGACGACAAACTCTCTCATAGCTAATCTGATTAGAAAAAATATAGGAAAATACCTGACTAGTATGCTCTGTACAATGGGCGTGTCTTTTTTGTTCACTAGTTTTGCGGTCATCTTGTTTCACCCTTATCTATTAGTTGTTGAGGGTGGGCCTACGCTTCACTCTGTAATATCCGTATGTATGGTATTTTCAGTGCTGTATTCTTACGTATTGATTTTTAACGCCGTAAAAATGGAAACGACTAAGAAATCCAGAAGTTACGGAATAATGATTCAAAATGGGGCGGACCAGAAGATAATAAAGGATTTTATTTTTAAGGAGTACATGAGGACTGGTATTGTGTCTACTGTTGTAGGGATAGGGCTAGCCATGCTTATGGCCCCTCTTAATTTAAAATTCATTCGCTCCGTTATAAATTTTGAGAGATTTAGGATGTACCTGCCTTACAAGGCGGTTATACTTTCCTTGGTCATATATTTCGCCTTGATTTTTATTATATCTAAATTCGCTCACGTATTTACTACTAATAAAAAGATTAGGGAACTTATCAGACCAAGGGCACATTTAAATTCATCTACTGTTAAGAATGTCTTGTTTTATATGATAGGAATCGGATCTTCCATTGCTTTTTTAATTATGATCTACAGCTATCATTCACAGGCAATCTTTTCGGGAATCACCAAGGGAAATTATACGAAGCTACTCATAATTCCCCTATTTGCGATTGCTTTATACTTTTTGATATACCTTGTGTACAGACAGTTTGTAATTAGGTATATTAAGAGCGAGAGATTTTCAAAAGGCCTGGGCATGGTCATATTTTCTGATCTCAGGACATTTCTAAAAAGGGATACCAATGTAATTTACATAATGTCTATAATATTGTGTTCGGTATTTCTATTTACTACAGTGCTCTACTCTCAGCAAAGGGAAGTCGAGCATAAAATACACGAGAAATACGTATATAGTTATTTTTATACACATGCTAGGTATAGTGCAAGGGAAGGGGACAAGGCTCATTTTATAGAAAACGAGCTATCAGGTAAAAAAGGATATAAATCTTACAGTGGTCTGATTTTTCATGATGAGAGAAATCCTGGAATAGGGTTTATGAGTTATGCAAATTACTACTCATATGCGCTGATTGCAAAAAACAAGATCACTGAGATGAATAGCGATGAAATTTTATTTATTTACGGCTCTACTAGTGAGAATTTTAGAAAAGCCGATGCAGATAAGAAGTTAAATAAGTTTTTAAACGACAACAAGATCGAGGGATATAAGGTGAAGAAGGTAGATATACCTATAACTCCTCAGGGTCTTTACGATGGAATTGTCGTAATGGGTGCGACTTCATTTAAAAACTTCGAAAAGGATAAGATGGTTCCTAGGGTAGCCAACGCGTATTACGTCGATGACTGGGACTCAGATTTTAGGACAGCCTATAAGATAAGTGACGAGGTTACTGATGGGCAGACCAACAAAACAGGATTTTATTGTGCAGGTTTAGAGTATCAAGAGGAGAGCATAGTTAAAAACTTACTCTTATACATCGGTTTGGTACTTAGTTTTTCTCTTATCGTAGCTTCAGAATTGATACTTTACTTCAATATGACGGCTAAGTTAAATGAGGACGGAATAAAATATACGACTCTATACACCCACGGCTATAGCTTGGCTGCAATGAGGACCATAGTTTTTGTAAAAAATTTCATAATAATGTATATTCCTTACATCATATCGGGTATATTCTTACTCGTCAGTATTATAAAGTACGGAGATGCTTGGAGCGGATTCTATGATGATGCCGTACTAAATATATTAGTTATGTTCTTCTGTATATATACTGCGGGATACTTGATTATATCCCTAATATACTATAGGAACATAAAGAAGTTAATCAGGAGGTAATTGATGAAGAACTACGATTGTATTGTAATAGGAACTGGTGCAGGAAATATTGTACTTGAGGCAGCTCTAGACAAGGGGCTTAAGTGTGCACAAGTTGAGATGGGAAAATTTGGAGGAACTTGTCTAACTAGGGGTTGTATACCTACAAAGGTTATGATCACAGCGGCAGACCTCGTTAAGGATATAAAAGACAGTGAGAGAATAGGTATAAACTCTAAACATTTAGGAGTTGACTGGGATAAGTTATCTAAGAGAGTATGGGCAAAAATCGACGAGAGCAAGGACCTTTACGAATACTACTTAGAAAAAGAAAATCTAGACGTATACAGGGCAAAGGCTGAGTTTGTAGATAACAACACCCTAAGATTAATTCCAGTTGATGGCGGAGAAGAAGTAGAAATAAGCGGAGACAAGATATTTATAAATGTCGGCGGTAGAACTAATATACCGGATGTCGAAGGGCTTGAAGAAGCTGGATACATAACTTCAGAAACTCTATTTGGAGAAAAATATCCTAAAAAGCCTTATGATAGCTTAATAGTTATCGGTGGAGGTCCAATAGGTACGGAATTTGCTCACGTATTCTCTAGCTTTGGCTCAAAGGTAAAGATAATACAAAGAAATGTAAGGATGCTCCCTAAGGAAGATAAAGAAATGTCAGAGCAAATTAAAAACGACCTAATATGCCAAGGTATTGAAATACATTTAAATAAAACGACTACTAAGGTCGAAGTTAAAGATGGACTAAAGCATGTTACCATAGTAGATAAGTCTACAGGAAAAGAAGAAGTAATCTCTGCTGAGGAGATACTGGTATCACCTGGTATTAAATCAAATGCAGATCTACTAAAGCTAGAAAATACAGATATAATCGTAGATGAAAAAGGTTGGATAAAGACAAATGAACTTCTTGAAACGAGCGCCAAAAATGTTTGGGCGTTTGGAGATATAAACGGAAGACAACAGTTTAGACACAAGGCGAACTACGAAGGATACATTCTAGAACACAACCTATTTTTAAATGACGACAATTTAGAAAATTGGAGATGGGCTGATTATTCAATGGTTCCATCAGTAACATACACTCACCCTCAGGTAGCTCACGTAGGGTTAAATGAAGATGCTGCTAGAGAAGCCGGTTATGATATAGATGTAGTAAAAAAACACTATTCATCAGTAACTATGGGGTATGCTATGGGTTATGAGCCAGGAGATGCAGATGATGGCTTCGTAAAAATAATAGCAGACAAAAATACGCAATCATTTTTGGGTGTGCATATAATCGGACCGAAAGCGTCAATGCTTATACAGCCATATATAAATTTGATGAACTGCGGAAGAAAGACTATAAAGCCGATAAATGAAGAGATTGCTTCTGAAACAGCTAAGAAACTTAGGGAGATGCCTTTAGTTAGACATCTAAAACCTAATAAGATAAATACTGTTAAGGAAACCATGGTTCCTCATCCAGCACTTACAGAGTTAGTAATTTGGGCTGCGGAGGAATTTAAGAATATTTAACATATTAATGATAAAAATATCCATCTTATCATAGAATATTGTGCTTTAATAATAAAAAGCGTCGAGGAAAATTAAGTCTTAATTTTCTTTCGACGCTTTTTTGATTAGTTTTTGATTTATTTGCAATTCCATTGCTCAATTATTTCTAGATTAATATTTCTCGTAATAAATTCGGTAGCAATGTATAGTGTATATTATTTATGATTTGAGATATTTTTCCTTTCGAATTAGAATCTTTTTCAAAAAAATGATATTATACTTGTCGAATGATAATAAGTATGATATAATCCTTTTAAAGATGATAATTATTAAATTGGAATCTGGCATTATATAATAATTAAAATTTATAATGGGGGGTGATTAAATGAAAAAAAAGATAGTTTTATTGGTGATATTTACGTTAATCGCCACATTTGTAGTTGGTCACTCTACCCCTAAATTGGCTTTAAGGTCGCATTTACTAGCCATGTTGAATGGGAGTTCTGTGATACTTGTATTATCTAACATAGAGGAGATTGATTATAAAGATAAAGGTGAGTATCCGGAAAGTAGATTCTTTTTAGTAAAAGATTCTAAAAGTCGTAGTTCTTTTGCGAATGACTATGTATGGGGTGTACGAAGAAAGGGATTTTTGTATTTTGCTTTTACGATTGGTAAGGGATAGATAATTTATTTTTAAGCAGTTCATCATCAATGACATAGGATGAACAATTATAGAAACATATAGTATAGCGTTGATGAGAAAAAAATCAAGTCTAAGGATGTATAGTTTTTCTATCAACGCTTTTTAAATGGTTGTATAATATAAACTCATAATAGTAGGTATAAAAATATGATTAAAATTAATAAATGCAAAAAAGTTAAAATTGCTAGCGTATCTTTAGTTATCGCTTTAGTGTTTTTTTGTATACATATTTTTAAAAATTTTCAAGAGGAAAACCAAGGAAATAAGACTGAAGTAATGAAAGTTTGCGATAAATTCATAACAGATCAATTGACGGTTGGAATTAAACACAATGATGATTATTCAACCATTGATAAGGAAGCAAAAATATACAAAGATTTTATAAAGAAGAGAAATTTATTCTTAAAAACCTGGAATGAAAAGGTAGAGTCTCCAGAGTATACTGGTAAAGCTGTCGACCAACTAATTTCGGTGAGTTACCATAAGGTAAAAATTAACGGAAAATCTGCTGAGGTTAGGGCGAGAATAACTGAATCGTTTAGGTATAAGGAAGATAAGGTCACTGATTCAAACTCTGAAAAAGCAGGCATTTCATATTTTGGTGAGATAAAATTAGTAAAAAGAGGTAAAAATTGGTTTGTATGGGCGGCTGATACTGACTGTAAATTATGCAGTCCTTTTGATTCTAACTTTAATATATTGGAAAAGCTACCAAAGATTACAAGTGAGGGAAAGAAATCTTCAGGTGGCAAACAGGAAAGTGCTTTAGAAAGAGAAATTAATAATTACTTTGAAGAAAATATGAAAATTATAAAAGAAAAAGAAATTAATTAGTGAAATAGGGTAATACTAAACAGCCATTGCACAATTGGGTTAAAGACCAATTATTATGTGTAATGGCTTTTTGATTGGGTATTTAGTCAGTGGATGAGTTGTGTAGTTAAATAAAAAAGTAATGAATTTATTCAGTGAGAACTGGGTTTGGAAAATACGAATAACTAGCTATTCATTGAGAGGATGAGGAATCTAAAAATTAATTTTTTTTGCTTGTTTATTGCTTGACAAAAAATATTTTCGTTGATAAAATAATAGGTGAAAATAAATTACACAAAAATAATAATACAGATAAAGAGAGGTGCCTAGGAAATGATTTACACAGTTACCTTAAATCCTGCTCTCGACTATATTGTCAAAGTAGATAACTTAGATCTAGAAGGAGTCAATAGGTCTAGAGAGGAACATATTTTTTATGGTGGCAAGGGGATTAATGTTTCTTATATATTAAATGAGCTAGACATCAAAAGTACTGCGCTTGGATTTGTCGCTGGATTTACGGGCAAAGAGCTTGAAAGAGGAGTATCTGAATTTGGAGTTGATACTGACTTTATCGAGGTTTCTAAGGGTATTACCAGGATAAACGTCAAAATAAAAGCAGATAAAGAAAGTGAGATCAACGGTTTGGGACCGGAGATAACTTCTGATGACGTAGAGAGGCTCTATAAAAAGCTAGAAAAATTATCTGACGGGGATATTCTCGTATTATCGGGTAGCATACCTTCATGTATGCCTTCAGATACCTATGAAAAAATTTTACAAAAACTAGAAGGTAGAAATATAAGAGTTGTGGTTGATGCGACTAAAGATTTGCTTAAAAAGGTACTAAAATACAAGCCCTTTTTAATTAAGCCAAATAACCATGAGTTAGCAGAACTTTTTTCTGTAGAGTTAAACTCAGATGAAGACATCATCAAATACGCAAGGAAGTTACGTGATATGGGAGCGGTAAACGTCCTAATTTCGATGGCGGGTGACGGTGCTATATTGGTTGATGAAAACGATGAGACGCATAAGATCAATGTCGCCAAAGGAAAAGTAGTAAACTCTGTCGGTGCTGGAGATTCAATGGTTGCAGGATTTTTGGCAGGATATATAAAGACGGGAGATTACGAAGAGGCCCTTATCTTGGGTACTGCTTGTGGAGGAGCTACAGCGTTTAATGACGGGCTTGCCACTAGAGAAGATATTGAGGAGATACTTAAGCAGTTTAAGTAATTTTTAATATGACTTTTTTGAGCTGATTTCGGGGAGTTTAATAGATATCGAAAAACTTAACTGAATTTAGCTGAGATAATAAATTAATGTAATTATAAGGAGTTTTTTATGAAAATTAGAAATCTATTATCAAGCGCCAGTATTGATTTAGATGCTAAGGTGTCTAATAAGATGGCAGCGATCGACCATTTGGTTGATCTGATGGACAAGTCAGGAAGAATTTCTGACAAAGAAGTGTACAAACAGGGAATACTTGCCAGAGAAGAGCAATTTTCTACTGGTGTAGGAGAGGGTATTGCTATACCACATGCAAAGAACAGCGCTGTTAAAGAGGCTTCTCTTGCAGCTATGGTTGTAAAAGACGGGGTTGACTACGAGTCACTAGATGGGGAGCCTTCTTATCTGTTCTTTATGATAGCAGCTCCAGAGAAGGGGGCAGACACTCATCTTCAAACTTTAGCTAGACTTTCACAGATGTTGATGGACCCTGATTTTAAACAATCTCTACTAGACGCTAAAACAGTTGATGAGTTTTTGGCTAATATCGACAAAAAAGAAGCTGAGATAGAAGCTGAAGAGGCAGGAACAACAGCAAGTGCTGAGGCAGTTTCCGATACACCGGATAAATCTGATGGAAGTGCTTATCCTAGGATTATTGCTCTAACAGCTTGTCCAACTGGTATAGCCCATACTTTTATGGCTGCAGAGAGTTTGACTAGAAAAGGTGAGGAGCTTGGTATTCCTCTAAAAGTTGAGACTCACGGACAGGGTGGAGTTAAAAACTCATTTACTAAAGAAGAAATAGAAAATGCAGAAGCAGTTATAGTTGCATCTGACAGAAACTTAGATTTATCTAGGTTTGACGGTAAGAAGATGATTAAAACTAAAGTAGCTGACGGTATTCACAAGCCAGAAGAACTTATAAACAGAGCTCTTGCCGACGACGCACCTATATATAGACACGATGGAGCGGTAAACCACGAGGAGTCTAAGGAAGAAGAGAGCGTAGGAAGAAGAATATACAAAAATCTAATGAACGGTGTTACACATATGCTTCCTTTTGTTATAGGTGGAGGTATATTGATAGCAATAGCGTTCTTGTTAGACGATTACACAATAGATCCAGCTAATTTCGGTTCAAATACACCTGTTGCCAAGT
The DNA here is from genome assembly GCA_029983575.1 of Peptostreptococcaceae bacterium. Taxonomy (GTDB): domain Bacteria; phylum Bacillota; class Clostridia; order Peptostreptococcales; family Peptostreptococcaceae; genus JASBZE01. Next base: position 14,261 of record JASBZE010000004.1, on the reverse strand, counting down.
ATTTTATGAATATAGGTGGACTTGCATTCGGAATGATGCTTCCAGTTTTATCAGGGTACATAGCTATGAGTATTGCGGACAGACCTGGTCTTGCAGTAGGTTTTGTCGGTGGTCTAGTTGCTAAAGCCGGTACTACATTTGCAAACCCAGCTGGAGGAGATGTAAATGCTGGATTCTTAGGTGCTTTACTTGCAGGTTTTGTTGCAGGTTATGTAGTAATAGGTCTTAAGAAGTTATTTTCAAAGTTACCTACTGCGCTTGAGGGTATGAAGTCAATTCTTATATATCCAATTGCCGGTATACTTATTACTGCTATCATAACCACTGCTCTAAATCCATTTATGGGTACTATAAATGATGGACTTAATTCGTTCTTACATGGATTAGGCGGAACTTCAAAGATATTCTTGGGAATTATACTAGGTGCGATGATGTCAGCCGATATGGGTGGACCTATAAACAAAGCGGCTTATGTATTTGGTACTTCTCAATTAGCGGCAAGTAACTTCGAGATAATGGCTGCAGTAATGGCTGGTGGTATGGTACCTCCAATAGCAATAGCACTTAGTACGACATTTTTCAAAAACAAATGGACTAAGAGGGAAAGACAATCTGGTTATGTAAACTATATCTTGGGTCTTTCATTTATTACTGAGGGCGCTATACCTTATGCAGCAGGAGATCCAATAAGAGTACTTCCTTCTTGTATAATAGGAAGTGGAGTAGCTGGTGGACTTTCAATGCTATTTGGTTGTACTTTAAGAGCACCACACGGAGGAATTTTCGTAGTTCCAACTATCGGAAATCCGGTAATGTATCTAGTGGCAGTTGCCGTTGGTGCAGTTGTCGGCGGTGTGATACTAAGCTTACTTAAAAAGCCAGTTAAAGAGTAAAATAAGTATATTAAAGTAAAATTCTATAATAGAATAAAATAATAATAGAATAAAACAATATTAGAAACACATTAGAAAAAATACATATATTAAAGAACGGAAATAGACTTTCTCCAAATCGGGGAAGGTCTATTTTTGTGTTGAAAAATATGGTGTGGATATTATTTGTATACAATTTTTGGAAGTATATGCATAAATAAGAAAAATGAATAGTACAATTTCATTTAAAAATAATACAATAAACGCTTAAACTTCAATAATTTGGGTATACACACTATTAGAAATAATATAACATTATTTTAAAAGGTACAAAATAGTTTAAAAAGCAACAAAGTTTAAAGAGGATCTAAAAATGGCCTAAGGAGGGCTAAGTATGGTTGTATCAGTGAGGTTAAACGACAGAGATTATGAACTATTTAAATCCTATGCAGACGAAAAGGGGTTGACTATGTCAGAGCTTTTAAGAGAAACTGTTAGAGATAGAATCGAAAAAGATTTAGGCATTGAGACCACTCCCCCAAAGAAAAAACACGAAAGAGTTTCTATCGCGCAAAGGCTTGAGGAAGTAATCAAGGAGCTTAATTTGGACGGAAAAATAGGTAGCAGATAATATTAAAAAATAAGAAAAATAAGTGCATAATCAAGAAAAGCCATAGACAAAAGTCTATGGCTTTTGACACTATAGTGAAAATTTACATATCTTTTACTCAGGGTTTTAGCGTTATTTACATAAGTTATCTATAATAAATAGTGTCGACATAAAATTTGTAAATAACAAGGAGAAACTAAATGAAAAAATTCTATGCTTTGGCTGGTGCAGCCCTGCTAACTGTTGGTAGCATTGGATATTACAACCAAGCTTCAACAACTACCTCATTTGCTCTAAATTCTGCAAAGGGAACAAATGTAGTACAAAAACAAACTGTAGACGCTAGGACTGCAGGCACAAAACAGAAGATGAAATCCGAAGAAAAAAGTACTAAGAAAGATGAAAGAAAACCTAAGTACGTATTTATGTTCATTGGGGATGGAATGAGTTATCCTCAGGTTCAAAGTTCGAATTACTATCTGAATGCATTAAAAAACAAGACCTCAATGGGCGATAAGGAAAAGAAGACAGTACTTAAAAAGGATGAAGACGTCATTAAATTTATAGGATTTCCTGTAGCTGGAAGTGCAAGAACTTATGACAGCACATCTTTTTGTCCAGACTCGGCCTCTACCGCGACTGCAATGTCAACTGGACACAAGACTTATTCAGGTACAATAAATATGAATGAAAATGCCACTGAATCATATGAGACAATAAGCGAGAAGTTACACGATCAGTTGGGATTCAAGGTAGGTGTAATTTCTAGCGTCAACTTAAACCACGCAACTCCTGCAGCTTTTTACGCTCATCAGGAGAGCAGGTCAAACTATTACGACATTGGTTTAGAGATGGTAAAAAGTGGATTTGATTACTTCGCGGGAGGAGGCCTATTAAAACCTACAGGAGAGGAAAAAAATAAAGAAGATCTCTATTCAGTAGCTAAAAAAGCAGGATATAAGGTTGTTAAAACTCAAAAAGAAGCCGAAAAATTAAACAATAAATCTGGAAAGACTATTGTAATTGACGAACACCTAGCTGATACAGACTCTATGAGTTATGAGATCGACCGCGAGAAGGAAAACTGGTCATTGGCCAATCACGTTCAAAAGGGAATTGAGGTATTGGATAATGGCAAGGATGGATTTTTTATGATGGTAGAAGGAGGAAAGATCGACTGGGCATGTCACGCAAACGACGCTTCTACTGTAATGGGAGAAACTAGGGCATTTTCTGACGCTGTTGGGAAGGCTATGGACTTTTATAATAAGCATCCTGAGGAAACTTTGATAGTAGTTACTGGGGACCACGAGACAGGAGGTCTTACAATAGGATATTCCGGAACAAATTATGAAACATTTATGCAAAATCTAGATAGTCAAAAGCTAAGTTTTCAAAAATTTGACGATGAATATGTAACTAAGTATAGAAAGAATAAGACTAGTTTCGATGATGTTATGAAGGATGTAACTAAGTTATTCGGGCTAAAGAAGACTCAAAAGAAGACTGAGGCAAAAGTTGAGAAAGACTCAAAAGATAAGCATCCTACCAATACTTCAACGGGAAGCCTAGAATTAACGGATTACGAGATGGATCAGTTAAAGGCAGCATATAAAAAGACGATGAGCATAAGCCAGGCTGACAAGGACGCAAAAAAAGAGGATGAGAGAACTCAAAAGGAATTTGAATTATACGGTTCATACGAGCCACTGACTGTTACTATAACTCACCTTCTAAACAAAAAATCAGGTATAGCATTTAATAGTTATTCGCATACCGGTCTTCCTGTAGCCGTTTACGCAAAGGGCGTGGGTCAAGATAACTTTAGCGGATATTACGACAATACCGATATATACAAGAAGATGTCGGCTATTGCTGGAGTTAAGTAATGGCATTTAGACAAAGCTTACTATCATTTTTTAAAAAGGCGTGGGGTACTAATGAAATTGGCATTAGGCCCCTGGCCTTTGGTATTATACTTACGATTATATTGCTTATTATACCGACTGGGTTTGAGGGAAAGGCAAAATACAAACACGCTGAAAAAGCAAAGGCTACAGTTATAAGCGTAGACGACAGCGCTATAGTAAGTGCCGGGCTTATAAGAACGGGAGAGCAGGTTTGTGTTGTCAGAATTGAAAACGGCTTGTTCAAGGGAAGAGAAGTCAGGGCGACTAACCTGTTGTCGGGCAGTTTATCTCAAGACAAGGAATTTAAGGTAGGAGATAAGGCATTTGTATCTATAAGTCACAAGGGAGATGAGATCACTTCATCAACTATGATTGATCACTACAGAATACGACTCGAGCTTATTTTGGCATTGTTATTTTGTGTTTTTATGATGCTCTTTGCTGGACCAGCTGGTATTAAATCAATTCTTTCCTTTATAATAACCGTACTGTGTATATGGAAGATAATGATCCCCTACTGTCTTAGAGGAGGAAACCCAATTCTTTGCGGTCTATTTCTAACGACTTTTTTGACTGTGATCATAATAGTATTCGTGTACGGGCTGGATCGTAGAAGTCTAGTTTCGATCTCGGGAAGTATGCTCGGTGTGATTACAGCCTGTGTGCTCGGGATGATTTTTACCAAGGCATTAAATATTCATGGTGCTATAATGGTAGACAGTGAGTCTTTGATTTATTCCGGATATCAACATTTAAACCTAACTAAGATATTTATGGCTACAATTTTTGTTGCAGCTTCGGGAGCAATGATGGATTTGGCAGTAGATATAACCAGTGGGATGTGTGAAGTGCTTTTAAAAAAGCCGGATATTTCAAGGGTTGAACTTATGGGAAGCGGTATTAGAATAGGACAGGCCGCCATGGGAACTATGAGCACTACCTTGCTTCTTGCATATGCGGGAGGGTGTTTGACTCAACTGATGGTTTTTATGGCACAGGGTACACCAATACAATATATATTAAATTATAAATACGTGGCAGCAGAAATATTACAAACTATTGCGGGGAGTTTCGCCCTCGTAACCGTTGCGCCTTTTACAGCCATTGTCGGTGGAATCATACTGACCAGGGCTAAAAAATACAACTAACCAGAGACAATTACCCCCGTCTCTGGTTAGTTATGTTTTTTTGTTTATAAATAGTATATTCTAGGTAAAAATTATTCTTAAAATCTATTAAAGCATTGATATTAGATAGACATAAGGATAAAATTTGTGATAAAATATATGATAGTGACTTTATATATGAAATTATTTAAAACTTAAAATATAGGAGGAGAAATATGGGTTTTTTAGATAATCTGTTTAACATGGCAGACAGAAGAGACTTGGCAAAGTTTTCTGCCATGGCAGATAAAATTGATGAAATGGGACCTAAATACTCTCAGATGTCAGATGAAGAGCTAAAATCTATGACTAGAGAGTTTAGAAATAGATTGACTGATGGGGAGACCTTAGATGACATATTGATGGAGGCTTTTGCCGTTGTCAGAGAGGTCTCAACTAGGGTACTTGGCATGAGACACTTTAAAGTTCAGCTTATCGGTGGAATGGTTCTACACCAAGGTAGGATAGCTGAGATGAAAACTGGGGAAGGTAAGACATTGGTTGCCACTTGTCCAGTTTATCTAAATGCCTTGACTGGTAAGGGAGTTCACGTCGTAACTGTCAATGACTACCTTGCAAAGCGTGACCGCGATCAGATGGCAAAGATATATGAATTTTTAGGACTTAGTGTCGGAGTAATAGTACACGGTCAAAATCCAAAGGAAAGAAAAGAACAGTACCAATGCGATATTACATATGGTACAAACAATGAATACGGATTTGACTACCTAAAGGATAATATGGTAATTCACGAAGAGCAGATGGTTCAAAGAGGACTTAATTATGCAATAGTCGACGAGGTTGACTCAATTCTTGTCGATGAGGCGAGGACTCCGCTTATAATATCAGGAGCTGGAGATAAGTCAACACATCTATACGCCGATGCCAATACATTTATACTTACAATAAATGAAGATGATTATGAAAAAGAAGAAAAAGACAAGGCGGTTTCTTTAACTGAGTCAGGTGTTCAAAAAGCAGAGATGTACTTCAATGTCGACAATATTACAAATGTTGAACACACTGAGTTATTTCACCATATAAACCAGGCCCTTAGAGCTCATACGATGATGCAAAGGGATACGGATTACGTCGTTAAAGATGGCGAAATTATCATAGTCGATGAATTTACTGGTCGTCTAATGTATGGAAGAAGATACTCTGAAGGACTACATCAAGCAATTGAAGCTAAGGAAGGCGTAGAGGTGCAAAGAGAGTCTAAGACACTTGCTACTATAACTTTCCAAAACTACTTTAGAATGTATGAAAAATTAGCTGGAATGACTGGTACAGCTAAGACAGAGGAAGAAGAATTCAAATCTATCTACAAGATGGACGTATTCCAAGTTCCTACTAATATGCCGCTGATAAGAAACGACCTTCACGATGTTGTATATAAAGATCAAAAGGCCAAGTTCAATGCGGTTGTAGAGGAGATAATTGAAAGGCACGCTAAGAAACAACCACTTCTAGTGGGTACTGTCAGCATAGAGAAATCAGAGATACTATCACACCTTCTTACTCAAAGAGGTATAGAACACAACGTATTAAACGCAAAGATGCACGAAAAAGAGGCGGAGATAGTAGCTCAGGCAGGTAGGCTGGGTGCTGTTACCATAGCTACTAACATGGCTGGTAGGGGTACGGACATCCTACTTGGAGGAAACCCTACATTCAAGGCTCTAGCTGAGATGAAGAAAATGGGATTCACAGAAGAATTAATAAATAAGGTCAATGTTGCAAATGAAACTTCTAGCTTAGAGGATACTCCAGAGTTAGATGCTGCAAGACAGACTTTCAAAAAGCTATATGAAGATTTTAAAAAGCAGACTGATGAAGAGCAAAAGCAGGTAATAGAGGCGGGCGGCCTTTGTATAATAGGTACTGAAAGACACGAGTCAAGGCGTATCGACAACCAGCTTAGAGGTCGTGCTGGTAGACAGGGAGATCCAGGAGATTCTAAGTTCTACATAGCTTTAGATGATGACCTTATGAGACTTTTCGGAAGCGAGAGAGTCAAGGGGCTTATCGACAAGATTGGTTTAGAAGACGATGTTCCAATCGAACACCGCATGCTGACTAAGTCTATAGAGAATGCTCAGAAAAAAGTAGAGGGTAAAAACTTCGGTATAAGAAAGCACGTCTTAGAGTACGACGACGTTATGAATAAACAGAGAGAAGTTATTTACGCAGAGAGAAGAAGGGTTCTTTCTGGAGAGAATATAGCAGATCAGATTCAGGGAATGATCAAGACGGTAATTCGTGAATCAGTTGATTTCTGTACAGTTGAAAATAAGGTGGACGTAGATAAGTTTAAAAATGACATCTATGACAAGTTCCTACCTGTAGGTGCATTAGACGGTCTTGAACTTGAAGGCAAGTCACCTGATGAGGTAGTTGAGATGGTTTATGATAGGGCTCATGAAATATATTCAACTAGAGAGGGATATATAGGTAGTGAAAGGATGAGAGAAGTAGAGAGAGTAATCCTACTTCAAGCTGTAGACAATCACTGGATCGACCACATAGACGCTATGGATCAGCTAAGACAAGGTATAGGTCTTAGAGCTATAGGGCAACAGGACCCAGTTATAGCGTATAAGATGGAAGGTTTTGAGATGTACGACGAGATGAATACACTCATCAGAGAAGATACCGTAAAATACCTATTCAACATAGAAATAGAGGTTCCTATTGAGAGAAAACCGGTAGTAGATGTAGAGCATCTTCAATCACCTGATACTGAGGAAGAACATGTTGCCAAGACTACATTTACAAGAGAAGGGGCAAAGATAGGAAGAAATGATCCTTGTCCATGTGGCTCAGGTAAGAAATACAAAAACTGCCACGGTAGATAATAAGGCTATAAAGCTGAAATTTAAAAATGCAATAAACACAAGTAGTTTATCATATGATTGACGAGAGTAGTTTAATGCATGATAGGAGGATATATGCTAAATCTTCAAGAATATAGGAGTTTGTATGAAGAGTACGAACAAAAATCTGATGAATTGAGGGATTTACTTTGACATTGCCGGACTGAAAGCAATGCTTAAGAAAAATGAGAAAGCAATGAGCTCAAATGATTTTTGGGACGATAACGAGAGGGCACAAGAGGTGCTCAAGTCAAATAAAACCTACAACAACACTATTGATGGGTTTAAAAGTATTACAGACCTTATTGAGGAGATGGGCATCTTAATAGAGATGGAAGAGGAGAACTCAGCGAAAGTGCTGGGTTCTAACTCTTTAGAGGACCCAGAACTCGATAAGGAACTTAGAGAAGTTACTAAAGAAATTGACAGGTCGATTTCAGAAATGATGATATCTACCCTATTAAAGGGAGAGTACGACATAAACAACGCAATTTTATCAATAAATCCGGGCACAGGTGGATTGGATGCTCAGGATTGGGCGCAGATGCTCCTCAGAATGTATATAAGATGGGCGGAAGACGGAGATTTCAAGGTAAAACTCCTCGATATAATCTCAGATCCAGAGGCGGGGATAAAGACTGCGACAATTTTAGTTATTGGAACTAACGCATATGGATATCTTAAAGGCGAGAAGGGCGTTCATAGATTAGTGAGGATGTCTCCTTTTGACAGTTCGGGAAAGAGACACACGAGTTTTGCTTCGGTGGACGTAATGCCTGAAATTGACGATGAGATAGAGGTTGAACTAAACCCATCTGATCTAAAAATAGATACTTTTAGAGCGTCAGGAGCTGGAGGACAGCACGTAAATACTACGGATTCAGCTGTTAGAATAACTCACTTACCGACTGGGGTGGTAGTTAGCTGTCAAAACGAAAGATCCCAGCACCTAAATAGGGAAGTTGCGCTTAAGATGTTGATTTCTAAACTCATCAGTATAAAGGAAGAGGAGAATATGGAAAAAATTGAAGACCTCAAGGGATCTTATTCACAGATTTCTTGGGGATCTCAGATAAGATCATATGTATTTCATCCTTACCGACTCGTAAAGGATCATAGAACGAATATAGAGGTTACAAACCTAGATGATGTAATGGACGGCGGAATAGATGAGTTTATCAACGGATATTTAAAAAGCAAGTAATGTTGAAGTCATATTATAAATAATAAGTTATAATAAAAAATGATTAGGGCTGACTTTGATTTAGGTCAGCCTATTTATGGAGGAATTATGATTGTTGATATTCTAATTAAAGAGCTTGGGCTTAAAAAGTCACAAGTAGAAAACGCAATTAATCTACTAGATGAAGGAAATACCATTCCTTTTATAGCAAGGTACAGAAAAGAAATGACAGGTGCCATGACCGACACTCAGCTAAGGGAGTTGAGTGATAGGCTTACATATTTAAGAAATTTAAATGAGAGAAAAGAAGATATAATAAGGCTAATCGAGGAGCAGGGGAAACTAACTGATGAGCTTGAAAAAAATATTAATTCAGCAAAAACCCTTCAAGAGGCTGAAGATCTATACGCTCCTTTCAAACAGAAGAAGAGGACTAGGGCTACGATGGCAAAAGAGAGGGGACTTGAGCCACTTTCATTGATGATTCTTCTAGGAGGATATAAAAACATTGAAGAAGAGGCAAAAAAATACCTCTCAGAAGAGGTAGAAAGTCCTGAGGATGCAATTGATGGAGCAAAAGATATAATTGCTGAGATTATGAGCGACGAGGCAAAGATTAGAAAGTATATTAGGGACGATATTATGAAAAACGGGATCATTCACTCGCAGGCAAAGAGCGAGGGAGATTCTGTATATAGAATGTACTACGACTTCTCCCAGAATATAAAAGACATCGTTCCTCATAGGATTTTAGCAATAAACAGAGGGGAAAAAGAGGATTATCTAAGCGTTAAACTGGAATTAGACGATGAAAAGTATTTGAAATATATTTCAAATATGTACAAAACTGATAAAAACTCAATAAGCCATGAGATTATAGATGATGTAGCACTTGATTCATATAAGAGGTTGATTCACCCTTCAATAGAAAGAGAGATAAGAAATTCTCTCACTGAGGTGGCACAGGAGAGAGCGATACAGGTTTTCGGTCAAAATCTTGAAGGATTATTGATGCAGCCGGCTCTTCACGGCAAGACGGTTTTGGGATATGACCCGGGATTTAGAACAGGGTGCAAGATAGCTGTAGTAGATCAAAATGGAAAATTTTTAGATTATGCTACGATCTATCCAACCGAGCCTAAAAACGAAATAGAAAAATCAGAGAAAATACTATTGGATTTAATAGATAAGTATGATGTAGATGTAATAGCTATTGGAAATGGGACAGCTTCTAGAGAGTCAGAGAAATTTATAGCTGAGATGATTCCAAAGGCAAAAAGGACTCTTCATTACGCAATCGTGAGTGAGGCTGGTGCATCTGTATATTCCGCTTCTAAGCTTGCAAATGAAGAACATCCGGATGTAGATGTAAGCATTAGGGGAGCAATATCAATTGCAAGGAGACTGCAAGATCCTATGGCAGAGCTTGTTAAGATAGAACCTAAGAGCATAGGCGTAGGTCAGTATCAGCACGACGTAAATAAAAAGAGATTAGAAGATGTGTTGATGGGCGCAGTAGAAGACAGCGTAAATAAGGTTGGAGTAGACCTAAATACAGCATCTTCATCCCTATTAAAATACGTCAGCGGTATAAATCAGAGCATAGCTAAAAACATCGTAGAATACAGGGAAGAAAATGGAGGATTTAAGTCTAAAGAAGAACTAAAAAAAGTAAAGAGACTTGGACCACAGGCATTTAAACTATCAAGCGGATTTTTAAGGGTGCCAGAATCTCAAAACCCCCTCGACAATACCGGAGTTCACCCAGAAGTTTACAAAGAGTGTGGATCAATGTTTGAAAAGCTCGGAATTACAGAGGATGATTTCGGGGATGAAAAGAAGATAATGGATAAGTACAAGCATTATGGAGAGAAAAAACTCGCCGAGGATACCAATATTGGCGAAATGACGTTGAGAGACATTATTTCTGAGATTTCAAAGCCTGGAAGAGATATAAGGGAAGCCGGAGAAAAAACCATCCTCAGAAGTGACGTGCTTAGCTTTGACGATATAGAAGTAGGTATGGAACTTAAGGGTACTGTAAGAAATATCGTCGATTTCGGAGCCTTCGTCGACATAGGTATAAAAAATGACGGCTTGGTACATATTTCTAAAATGAGTAAGAAGTTTGTTAAAAACCCAATGGACATTGTAAATGTAGGCGATGTAGTTACTGTTTATGTAGTTGAAAAGGATGAAAAAAGAGGAAGGGTATCTCTTAGTATGATCAACTAAATTATGATTAACTAAATTATGAACAACTAATATTATTGATAATTATTTTTACTAAAAGACGTTGACAGATTTTCTTGCAGGTGGTAGAATATAGTTAGAAATAAAAAATAAGAAGATCTTCGGGGTTGGGTGTGATTCCCTACCGGCGGTTATAGCCCGCGAGCGTATGCTGACTTGGTGAAATTCCAAGGCCGACAGTAAAGTCTGGATGAGAGAGATCGTATGTATTTGATAGCATACCAATGTTTAGATAACATACTCGAAGATTTAGGTCTTCGAGTTTTTTATTTCCAAAAAAACTTTGGAGGTAAATTTATGGAAGAAGTAATAAAAAGAAGAAAAAGCAGTTTGTTTAGTACAAAAAAGATGGTTCAAATAGCAATACTTTCGGCTATAGCGTACGGTTTGATGTTCATATCAGTGCCACTTCCGCTATTTCCGAGCTTTTTAAAAATCGACTTAAGTGATATACCGGCAATTCTTGGAGGATTAGCCTTTGGACCATTCGCAGGTTTCGTAGTTGTATTTATAAAAAACTTCTTGCAGATGATCACAGCGACTACTACTGGCGGAGTTGGTGAGGTTGCAAATACTATAATCGGCGGTGCATATGTAGTAGTGCTTTGCATGGTATTTAAGAGAAGAACTAGTTTTAAAGGGCTAGTGATGGGATTTGTGATAGGTACATTGGTGATGATAGCTGTTGGAATGCTTATGAATTACACTGTACTACTTCCATTTTATGGTAAGATAATGGGTATGGAAGCGATTATAGGAATGGGCAAAGCTATAAACCCAGGTGTGGATTCCGTAGGGGCATTCGTACTTTGGTTTATTGGGCCATTTAATTTGGTCAAGGGTATAATAGTAGCTCTTGTGACCCTACCTCTATACAAGAAGATGGCTAGGGTAATTAGACCGAGATAGTGATAAAAAATAATATAAAATAAAAACGAGGAGAGGCTAAGACCTCTCTTTTTTGTAGCAATAATATATTAAATTATGTTAAATTCTTGATTAATTAAATGGTTATAAAAGTGGTTAAACTCTAAATAATTTGATATATAATATAAAGTAGGAGTTTTTAATTCAATATGATTTCACATTATATATACGAAAATTTTAATAAAGTTTTATTCAAGGAGGAATTATGTATAATCAAGATTATTTTATCGATTTAGTAAAAAAACAATCTGAAGGAGTTCAAACTATGGCAGTTGCCGCACCGCATGACATCGGTACTATACTATCAGTATCAAAAGCTGTCGAGCTTGGATTTGTAAAGGCAATATTGGTTGGCGTGCCAGAAGATATTCAAAACGCTGCTAAAGAAGCGGGTGTATCCCTAGATAATATGGAGATTGTAGAGGCTGAGGACCTTTACGACGTTGCAGATAAAACCATCGGTCTAATAAAAGATTCAAGGGCTTCTATGATTATGAAGGGATTAATAGACACTTCTATTCTTTTAAAGGCAGTTGTTAAAAGGGAAAATGGACTGAGAACAGGAAGGACTCTATCTCATGCCGGAGTAGTATTTAAAGAAGGTTTTGATAGAATGTTTGTAGTGAGTGACGTGGCAATGAATATAGCTCCAGATATTGAAGCTAAAAAACACATTATAGAAAATGCGGTTGAATTTTCTCATGCTCTTGGAATTGAAAAACCAAATGTAGCATTGTTATGCGCAAAGGAAAAGGCTTATGACAAAATGCCAGCAACTATGGACGCTCAAGAACTTAGAAATATGTATGAGAGAGGGGAATTTAAGGATTGCGTAGTTAGTGGACCTCTTCAAATAGACAACGCCCTTTCAATAGAATCGGCTAAACTAAAGGGAGTAAAAGACGAGGTCGCAGGTAAGGCTGATGTACTCATCTTCCCAACTATCGAAGTTGGTAACGTGCTAATTAAAGGACTTACTTATTTGGCAGGATTTACGATGGCGGGAATAATCGTAGGAGCTAAGGTGCCTATAGTATTGGTTTCTAGGTCAGATGGGGAAAAAGAAAAACTTATATCAATTGCACTTGGATGTATGGCAGCAAGTAAATCAAACTAGGAATATGGTTGTAGATAAAAATTAATAATAGGAGTGGTAGAATGACAAGGGTATTATGTATTAATCCAGGATCAACATCTACAAAGGTGGGTGTATTTGACGATGAAAAGAAAGTTCTGGAACTAACTGTTAGACATAGTGAGGAAGAACTGAGCGTTTTTGACAAGGTTGTGGAACAGTTTCACTTTAGAAAAGAAAATATAGTAAATGGACTTAAAGAAAATGACATTGATTTAAATTCAATAGATGTAATCGCCTGTAGGGGAGGTTTAATTAAGCCTATTCCAGGAGGTGTTTTCTTAGTTACAGAAGAAGCTTGTGAGTTATTTAAGCACTCAAAAATCAATCACCCATGTAACTTGGCCTCAATAATCGGAAAGGAGATGGCAGATGAATTAGGCATCAAGGCTTATTTTGTAGATTCGCCATCAACATATGAATTAGAGGAGCTGGCTACTTATTCAGGATTGAATTTAATTGAGAGGAAGGGAAACTTCCATGCACTTAACCACAAGGCAATAGCTAGGCTTTACGCTTCTCAAATTGGTAAGAAATATGAGGATATAAATGTGATAGTCGCCCACTTGGGAGGAGGGATGTCAATAGCAGCACATAAAAACGGCTTAGCTATAGATACGACAGACGGAGATGAAGAAGGTCCTTTTACTCCAGATAGATCAGGGGACTTACCTACGAGACCTCTATTAGACCTATGTTTTAGTGGGGAGTACACATATGAGGAAATAAAGAAACTCCTCACAGGAAAAGGCGGTTTGATTAGTTATTTGGGAATCAACGATATGCTTGAAGCTACTAAATTAGCAGAAACGGATGAAAAAGCGAGAAAGGTAGTAGAAGCTATGGCTTATCAGATTTCAAAATCGATTTGTTCAATGAGCGCGCCGCTTAAAGGGGATGTAGATGCCATACTACTCACCGGTGGAATAGCATATTCAGAGATGATAACTGATATGATAAAAGAGAGAGTTTCTCATATAGCTGAAGTCAAGGTATATCCTGGGGAAAGAGAACTTGAAGCACTTGCAGAAGGTGCACTGAGAGTTGTTAATGGAAAAGAAAAGTATAAAACAGTTTAATATTTTATAAAAAAGTTTATTCGTTGTATTATCATATAGTTGATGAATTATTAATAAAATATTATTAACGAATTATTATAATATCACTAAACTATTACTAAAGAGATATTTGCGAATTAACAAAGAATTGTTTTGCGTATTGATACAATCTATTGTATTAATACGCTTTATTTTTATTATCTATATATTGATTATATAGGATAATGTTAACAACAAATATGGAACTTCTATGTTATAATGAATGTACCTT
>JASBZE010000003.1 GCA_029983575.1 Peptostreptococcaceae bacterium | reverse complement strand
GACTTAAGATAAGCGCTGATTTGCTTAAAAACACCGATTCACCTATTTCAGAAATAGCTATGGACAGCGGCTTTAATCAACCATCTTATTTCAATAGATTGTTTATGAGGGAGTACAAGATGACTCCATCGGAATTTAGAAAAAGTCAGGCAAGGTAATTTAGATAATTGAAGTTAATTTTTAATAATTATTTGTTATGCATCGTTATACAATATTTCGTGTATAATCTATATGGATAAACTTATTTTGATTATGTGTGCATGACATTATATATATTTTTTAACTTATCATCAAAGAAATTGACTACTTTTCCGACGAGCATAGCAGATACAATAGTTCCTATACCGATTCCTTTTATTTTGCTAAAGAAAATGATGGATAGTATAATGCCGGAAATAACCATAGTAATATCGAAAAATAATTTTACTGTGCCAAATTTGATTTTTTTTACGTTCGAAATAGCATAGACAACTCCTTCTCCAGGAACAGTCACCACTTTTGGAGAAACTTCTATACTAATACCTAGTCCTAAGATAACGCACCCAACAACTAGAGTAATTAGTCTAGAAATAAGACTGATTGGATTTAAAAAGCTGGTAAGGTTCATGGAAATATCTATTAGAACTCCAAAAGCTAAACTAACTGGAAGTTGAAGTAGGTGAGAGAAGTTTACCCTCCATTTCATAAGACCTACTTGTATGATTAAAAATACTACGTTCATTACAAATGTAGCCAGACCGAAGCTTATGTTTGAAAACTTCAAACTCACGACATAAGGTAGGCTTGAAATTTGTGAAGTACCTAACATCCCCTTTGTGATTAACACTATACCAAAGGAATTAATGCAAATTCCTAGAAAAAATACTAAATATCTGATAAACATTTTTCTTCTAGAATATTGAGTTCTAGAAGAATTTTTATATATATACATAAAACACCACCAATTTCTTAAAATATTTTTGTTATCAAAAAGCGTTGAGAGAAAAGCTATATGTCCAAGATATAATTTTTCTCATCAACGCTATATATATTACAACTCTTTTTTTTAATAAACCTATATTAAACAACTATCTTTTTATTACTATAGGTATGATTTTGTTTGTATTGGAGTTGATAGGACAACTGAAGTCTTTGTAACACCAATGTCCTTTATACTCTCAATTACGCTTTCAAGTTCATCCATGCTGTCTACAACTACCTTCAGCAAAAGACTGTCCTCTCCAGTGATATGATGACATTCCACAATTCTTGGATCCTTATCCGCGGTTTTTATAAAATCTGAATAATCTCCTGTGTGTACTGTGATATTTATAAATGCCTTTATCCGTTTACCTAGGGCATCTGGATTTATTATAGCCCTATAAGCTGATATTACTCCGGCATTTTCAAGTCTTTTTACCCTCTCACTAACGGCAGGGGAGGTAAGTGAGACCTGAGATCCTAAATCTTTCATTGAGATTCTCGCATTTTCGTGAAGTATCTCAAGAATCATCACATCTACGTCATCTAATTTTTCCTCTATGGATTTTTTACTGTACTTCCTTCTGCTTAGCCTTCTCTCAAAATCAAAATTGCTTTCGTCTTTAACAGTCATGGTAGCCCCTCCTATTTATTTGCTTTTTTTGATTCAATCATATCTTGCTTTAATTTCCATAGTTTTTCCGATAAGTCCACTTTGTAAATATGTGGACTGAGAAGTCTCTTGTATTGATTCCAGATAGAGTCGAGTTCTTTAGCCACATAATCTTTGGTATCCTCTATCTTTCTCTTTTCATAGACTTGTTTTCCATCTACGAAAATAGGGATGGTCATTTCCCTTATTGTATAATTTTCTAAAATCTTTTCTTTCCAAGTATAAACTGGATGGAAGATTTTTAAGGATTTTGAAATGTCGACTTCCTCATCTCTTAAAAGTACCAAATCGGCCTCAGCCATATTATTTTCATCATAAATTCTCACTACGCGTTTAAATCCAGGATTATTTATTTTCTCTGGATTCTCTGATATTTTTATCTTTGGAATTTCCTTATCACCTTCAAATACGGCAGCCAGTTTATAAACTCCTCCTAGAGAAGGAGAGTCAGCTGAGGTTATGAGTTTTGTACCGACACCCCATGCATTTATTTTTGCACCTTCAGATTTTAGAGAAGAGATGGTGTGTTCATCTAAGTCATTAGAAGCTGTTATTCTCAAATCTCCGAAACCTTCTGCGTTTAATTTTTCGTATACCTTTTTTGATAAGTATGCGAGATCACCTGAATCAAGTCTTATTCCTAGAGGTTTGTGTCCTTTTTCCCTTAACTCTTTAAATACTGTAATTGCATTTACGATACCTGAGTTTAAAGTGTCGTATGTATCTATGAGCAGTAGGCAAGAATCTGGATACACTTTTGCATAAGCTTTAAATGCATCTAACTCTGTATCAAATTTTTGGACCCAACTGTGTGAATGGGTACCAACTACTGGAATATCAAACATCTTACCGCTTAGCACGTTAGAAGTACTAGCACATCCTCCGATTACAGCTGCCCTAGCTCCATATACACCGGCTTCAGGTCCTTGGGCACGCCTTAGACCAAACTCAAAAACGGGATCTCCTTGAGCAGCCCTACATATATGAGAAGCTTTAGTAGCTATTAGAGACTGAAAGTTCATAATTGAAAGTATGGCAGTCTCTACTAACTGAGCTTGTATCAGTGGAGCCTTTACTGTGAGAAATGGCTCATTGGGAAATAGGATAGTACCTTCTTCAACAGAATAAATATCTCCCGTAAACTTAAAGTCCTTTAATAGATTTAAGAAATCCTCGGAAAAAAGATTCAAACTTCTTAAATAATTGATGTCATCTTCTTCAAATCTCAGATTGTTTATATAGTCAATGACCTGTTCGATGCCACATATAATCGTGTATCCACCATTACAGGCATTTTTTCTAAAAAAAGCATCAAAGACTACTTCTTGGTTGTGAACATCGTTTTCATAATATCCACTCATCATAGTCAACTGATAAAGATCAGTTAACAAAGTCATGTTTTTCATTTTTGCCCCCTAAAAATTTTGTAATTTATTAAAAAAAATTCGGTACTGATTTTCTTTATTTGCAAAGTTAAATCTATTCTTATTTTATCACATATCAATAACTATTGCATTAGATTATTAAATAAATAATAATTTAACTTAATTTTTAAAAAAATTTAAGGCTTTAAAAATTATTTTTATAATGTTAAGGTAATATTTTAATGTAAAAACATAAACTATAATATTTTTCAAAAAAAGTGTGGGAATTAAATCTATAAAGTGAATTAATCCCACACACTTATCTTAATTTAGTCGAGTTTTTCTACTTATAATTAGTTTTTCTATTTATCAATAGAGAAAAACTCCTTTGCGTTTTTAGTTGTTTTTTCTGCTACTGTTTCTACGTCAACGCCTTTGATTTCTGATATTTTCTCAGCGACGTATCTCACAAACTCCGGATTGTTCCTCTTGCCCCTCATTGGTACGGGAGCTAGGTAAGGGGAGTCTGTCTCTATAAACATATGCTCTAGACCTATATTTTCGACAACTTCAACTGTCTTTTTGTTGTTTTTAAAAGTCAGTGTTCCAGGGATGGAAATATTGCATCCCAATTTTATATATTCTTTAGCCAGTTCTGTGGCACCGCTGTAGCAGTGTAATACGCATCCGGTGTCCTTTCCTTTGTATTTTTTTATAATTTCAAAGGTGTCTCCGTGTGCATCTCTATCGTGTACCACAAAAGGCAATCCCAGTTCATTTGCTAGTTCGATTTGTTTTATAAACCATTCTTTTTGCATATCTCTAGGAGAAAAGTCGTAGTAGTAATCGAGTCCTATCTCACCGATTGCAACAACCTTACTAGATGACTTGGCGAGTTTTTTTATTTCTTCTAAGTCCTCATAACGAGCTTCTTGAACTTCGTGAGGGTGTACTCCTATTGCTGCATATATAAAGTCGTATTTTTCAGCTAGTTCAATTGCTTTTTTTGAAGTTTCTAAGCTGTCACCAGGAACTACTACATAACTAATTCCCTTGTCTCTAAGTGAGTTTATCAGTTCATCTCTATCTGGATCAAACTGTTCATCGTATAAATGTGCGTGTGAATCAAAAAACATATTATCACCTAACAAACTATACTACCGTTTTTAGCTCCACTAACATCTGGAAGAACTAACTTATCATCGTCATCACCAGCTGTTAATAGCATTCCTTGAGACTCTATGCCCCTTAGTTTTACTGGTTTAAGGTTGCATACTACAACGACTTCTTTACCGATTAGATCTTTTGGATCAAAGTGAGCTGCAATTCCAGATACTATTTGTCTAGTCTCGTCACCAACTTTTATCTTAAATACGAGAAGTTTATCAGCCTTTGGATGTTTATCGGCTTCAAGTATCTTACCTGTCCTAAGCTCTATTTTATCAAAATCGTCGATTGATATTTCAGGTTTATGTTCAGTATCGCTATTAGACTTCTCATTTTTATCTGATGATTTTTCTTTTTTATTTTCATCGTCTTTCTTATTTGCCGGTTTTGTGTTTATCTTCTCAGCAAATAGTGTTTCGAGCTCTTTTATCTCTTTTTCAGCGTCAATTCTAGGGAATAGTGGTTCTGCCTTAACTACCTTAGTTCCGCTTGGAAGTAGACCAAATTTACCGGCTGCCTCCCAAGTTTTTATCTCTTCGTCTTCTATTCCGAACTGGCTAAAGATCTTTCTAGATGTTGCCGGCATAAGTGGTGAGATTAGAGAAGATATTATCCTAATTGACTCTGATAAATTATATAGAATGTCATCTAGCTCATCAGATCTAGAAGGATCTTTTCCTAAAATCCAAGGAGTTGTTTCATCAATGTATTTATTTGTTCTTCTAACTAGTTGCCAAATTGAATCTAGTGCTTCGTGGAACATAAGATCGTCCATTTTTTCTTCATAAAGCTTATATGATTTTTGAGCTTGCTCGATTAGCTCTTTATCAAACTTGGTTTCACTTTCATTTTTAGTTACGATTCCACCCTTGTATTGATTAATCATAGCAGCAGTTCTACTTACTAGATTTCCAAGGTCGTTTGCAAGGTCAGAATTTATCCTGTTTATGAAATTTCTATGAGTGTAGTTACCGTCATTTCCAAAGGAGAACTCTCTAAGAAGGAAGTACTTAAGAGTATCGACACCATATCTTTCAATCATTGGTTCAGGGTAAACTATATTTCCTTTAGACTTACTCATCTTATCGTCGGCGAATAGTATCCATCCGTTACCGAAAACCCTCTTTGGAAGCTCTAAGCCCAAAGCCATAAGAAGAGCAGGCCAAATTATAGTGTGAAATCTTATTATTTCCTTACCTACTAGATGGTAGTTAGCAGGCCAGAATTTTTTGAAGTCACTGTCGTCTTCGCTCATATATCCTAGGGCTGTAATATAATTGCATAGAGCATCTATCCATACGTATATTACGTGTTTTTCATCAAAAGGAACTTTTATACCCCAGTCAAATGATGTACGAGTTACAGATAGGTCTTCTAGCCCCTGATCTAAAAAGTTTGACACCATATCGTTTCTTCTAGCTTCAGGATAGCAGAATGAATCATCTTTAAATAATTCTTTAAGTCTGTCTTCGTATTTAGATAGTCTAAAGAAATATGATTCTTCTTTCACTAGATATGTCTCCCTGCCGCAATCAGGGCATAGGTGACCATCTAAAAGTTGTGTCTTTGTCCAAAAACTCTCACATGGAGTACAGTAATATCCTTCATATTCTCCCTTATAAATATCGCCTTGCTCATAAAGCTGAGTAAATATCTTTTGAATTATCTTTGTATGCCTTGGTTCTGTTGTCCTTATGAAATCATCATACGAAATTTCAAGTTTGCTCCAAAGCTCTTTTATAGCTGCTATTTGTTCGTCCAAAAATTCCATTTCAGATTTACCCAAAGATACAGCTGTCTTTTGAATTTTTTCTCCATGCTCATCAGTACCAGTTAGAAACTTTACATCATATCCAGTGTATCTTTTAAACCTAGCTATGGCATCAGCTGCAACAGTAGTATAGGCATGACCAATATGAAGCTTACCACTTGGGTAATAAATTGGTGTTGTTACGTAAAAGGTTGGTTTTGTCATTTCTATCCTCCTAAAATTTAGTTAATAAATTTCTTTACAATTAGTTATTAAACTTCCCTGCAATCTTTCAATAATAAAAGCCCCTTGCAATAGCAAGGGGCGAAAAATCGCGGTACCACCCTAATTTGTGAATATCACATCTTAGATAACTTTAACGGATTCATCCGCCACACGCTAATCACAAGACTCACGCATGGTGCTCAGAGGCCATCTTCAGTGAAACATCGCTATTGCCTTTCAGCATTCGGCAACTCTCTGTAAATGATGAATAACACTTACTCTTCTCTTCAAAGCATATTTTTATTCATATAGTATCATTTTATTACATTATTATATTCTAGTCAACTCAATTATTTATTAACTATAGAAAATATCTATAATAAAATTTTTATTATAGAATATAAAAATAGTAGTTTATCGTTTTAGTTGTTATAATTAATTGTTTTTTGATATATACTAGATACAAAGATGTATATTTATGCAATCTAAATTTGAAAGGAGGAGAGCCTTAGGGCTCGAATATGCTATGAAAAGAACTAAAAAGTTATTTTCTGTATTAGTTGCCATGGTTATGGTCGTGGCAGTAGCTTTGGCTGGTTGCGGAAAGTCAGAAGACAAGAAGACTGCCAAGGATGGGGATAATGTTACCCTAAAGATGTTGGTTCCTGGTTATGATAGCGGTTATCTAAAAAAAGAATTGGATAGTGGTATCAAAGCCTTTGAGGAAAAGAATCCTAACATTAAAGTTGAAATTGTTTCCGTTGGTTGGGATGAACTCAACTCTAAGATCATTCAATTGTATCAAGCTAAGGAGGCTCCAGACATAATGTTGACTGGATCAAGATCGTTGAGACAATTAGGAGAAATGGGAGCAGTTGAAGATTTATCTAAGTATATGAATGACGATTTCAAAGCTAAGAGGGTTGAATCTGTTTTAAATACTGCAAACATTGATGGTAAACAATATGGTATTCCTATGGCTTTCTCATCAAGAGCACTTTACTACAGAACGGACCTTATGCCTCAACCACCTAAAAACTGGGATGAATTATATCAAGTGGCTAAGCAAGTAAAAGCACAACATCCTGATATTTATGGATTTGCTATACCAACAGATATAACAAGTGGTGCAGACGAAATTATGAACTTTATCTACCAAAATGAAGGTAGGGTAGTTGATGAAAAAGGTAATTACACAATCAATTCACCAGAAAACATCAAGACTTTAGAGTACTTGAAGAAGTTTAATGATGAAAAATTAATACCTGATCCTGTTTCTACAAAGAGAGAAGATCTAGCAACTCTATTTAAAAATGGAAACCTAGCTATGTTTATCTCTGGTCCATGGGAAAAGGAAGAAATGGATAAGAATAAAGAAAAGGCTCCATATGGAGTGGCTTTTTTACCTCAGGGTAAGGTTAGAGCTGAAAACTTGGTAACTGACTCATATGTAATGTCTTCATTGAGTAAAAACAAGGATGCAGCTTGGAAGTTTATAGAATTTATGGGTCAACCTGAATATCAAAGACCTGTTTCTGAAGCTTTCGGATGGTTCCCAATTCTAAAGGATGAAGAAAAAGACGAGAGATTCCAAACTGATTTTATGAAGCCATTTGCAGCATCTATCAAGGATGGAGTTCCAATGCCTCATACTCCTAACTGGGATTTATTCAATAAGAATTTTGTGACAGCTGTTCAAAAAGCTCTTACTGGACAAGCTACACCAAAAGAGGCACTTGACCAAGCTCAAACTGAGTTGGCAAAATAATGCATCATAGGAGCGGTATATTATTAAATTAATACATGGGTTGGCTTAGAAACATAATTTTAAGTCAACCCAATTTGTATTAGCTTGTAAGTTTAATCAATCTATATTAGCTTATTAGATAGAAATTAAAAAATAGGAGGTGAGGGCGTGACAAAGAAAAAGGCATATCTACCATATCTGTTGATATCTCCAGTGATTGTTTTTATTCTAGTCTTATATGCCTTTCCAATAGCGATGATTTTTTTCCAATCCTTTACACAAACTTCAATCATCACAGGGGGGCATAAGTTTGTTGGACTGGGAAATTTTATAACTCTATTTCAAAATGACGGTTTTATACATTCCATAGGCGTAACTTTGAAATATACTGTTTTAGCGGTCTTTCTAAAGATATTCATCGGACTGGCGATGGCTTTGTTTTTAAGTAGCGAAATGTATTTTTCTAGAACGCTTAAGTTTTTGAGTTTGCTTCCATGGGCAATTCCTCAAGTTGCAGTCGCTATAGTGTGGAAGTGGATTCTTGACGGAAACTATGGATATTTAAATTATTATCTGATGAAGTTTGGAATTATAAGTCACAATATAACATGGCTCTCTGATCCTAGGCTTGCGTTTTTCTGTACGGCCTTTGTAGATGCGTGGCTTGGGGTTTCACTGGTATCGATGATATTTTTGTCAGGAATAAATGCGATATCGCCTTCATTATATGAGGCTGCTACTGTCGATGGGGCAAATTCAATTCAAAAGTTCAGGATGATAACTATACCATCTATGAAAAAACTACTTTTGATAACTACTACGCTGGTAACCATTTGGACCTTTAACTCATTTAACGTAATCTTCATATTGACTGGAGGAGGTCCTATGAATGCAACTGAGACAATGATACTAAAGATTTATGAAGAGGCGTTTAGTAAGTTTAATATTGGTACTAGTTCAACTATTTCGCTGATAGTCTTTTTGATTCTGACTGTTTTATCATTGCTTTATTACAGGCAGATGATAGATGAGGAGGTGTAATATGAGAAATAAAAAAATAGCGGGAAAAGTAATTAGGACAGTTATATATGAAGTATTTATTCTACTTATGATTTTTCCGATTTTTGTAATGATAAACACCTCGCTCAAAACTTACAACGAAATAACTATGTGGCCACCTAAGTGGATTGGATTTACACCTCAATTTGTAAACTACAAAGATGTGTTAACGGGGGATAAGTCAATAGTCGAACCATTTATGAATTCGCTTATAGTATCTCTGGGTTCGTCCATAGTCTGCTTATTTTTGGGAGTTTTATCCTCATATGGGGTAACTAGGTTTAATTTTAAAGGAAGAGGGGCGTTTTTATTTGTTATAATCGCTACTCAGATGTTTGCTTCCGTGATATTGGTCAATCCAATGTACATAGTTTTTAAAACCTTGGATATATTAAACACTAGGCTTGCTTTGATAATTGCCAATATATCAACCTGCCTTCCTATGACAGTATGGCTACTTTACTCATATATGTCAAAGATTCCTCTAGATTTAGAGGAGGCGGCTATGATTGATGGATGTTCTAGATCGATGGCAGTGAGGAAGGTGCTCTTGCCGATAATGATACCGGGAATGGTGAGTGCCGGTTTGTTTTCATTTATCATGGCTTGGGGAGATTTAATATATGCAAAGACCTTTATTTTTGCTCCGAATTTAAGGACGATTTCACTCGCTCTTACAGACTTTCAATCACTGTATAAAACGACTTGGGAGACTCAGATGGCAGCGGGCGTGATATCTGTTATACCGATATTGATTTTGTTTTTGATAATCCAAAAACACCTTGTAAATGGAATGATAAGTTCGGGATTAAAAGAGTAGTATAAAAAAACGACTAGACATAGCGAGTATATTCGCTTGTTTAGTCGTTTTTAGTTTTAGTAAATAATTCTGTGCATCAGCGTTTCTGATATATAATATGTTTAGGTTTTATCTTAAAAATACTAAAAAGGCGACGCTTTTTATTGGGCTCATCTGTCCGTACTCGTTTATATTTATGTAATCATTTACTTCGCCGTCAAAAAGACCATATATTCCCAACTGTTTTTCGGCATCAAAATCAGTATTTCCTGGATATACTTGGTGGACTATATTTAATCCAGTTGATTTTTCGATATATTCCTTAGCTTGAGATTTGATGTAATCTAACGCCACCACCCCAATTTTGTCTAGAAACATACCCCTGATCATATCATTTGAAGACATGTATTCGGTTATCTTTAAATCTATCTCATCTCCAATGGTGTAGATTATGGAGAATACTCTATCGCTGTCAGAAAGGTGTTTCTTTACTACTGGAACTAATATGCCGTTTTCACAGAGCATTTTCTCATCGACTTCTCTAATAAATAGCCTAGGAGAAAATACGTCTTTTTTCTCTATTTCCCCTTCCATAATCTCCTTTAAATTTTCTGGCATCTTCCTTGAGGAATATCCCATAAATTGTTCAACTCTTTTTTGATCTATCTTTATTTCATCAACTTTTATTTCGGTTGTTTTTGAAATATCTTTTTCCATAATATTGTATTCCTCCTTGGCGTAAGTTTTACTAATCGAGATAAAGGTTTTACTTGGAATTGATGACAGACCTAACTAGTTCTACTGCCTTTGGCGCATTTTCGCTATATCCATCCGCACCTATCTTTTTTGCGAAATTTTCGCTAACCGGCGCTCCCCCTATAATAACCTTTGGCTTATTTGAATGATCTTTTTGATTTAGGTCGTCAATTACATTTTTCATATTCTTCATAGTTGAAGTCATCATAGAGGATAGGGCTATGATGTCAGAGTTATTGTCCAGGGCGTGATTTACTATGTCTTCGCTCTTTTGGTTTACTCCCAAATCAACTACATCAAATCCAGAAGCCTCCATCATTATCTTTACGATGTTTTTTCCGATTTCGTGGGTGTCTCCCTCAACGACTGCCATGGTAACTTTTATGGCACCCGATTTATCTATGTTTCCGTGCTCCCTTAAAATCGATATTCCTTCGTTTAAGGCATCTGCACAAACTACAACCTCAGGGAGAAAATACACTTTTTCGTCATAGAGTTTTAGTACTTCACTCATGCCCTTATTAAGTCCATTTTGATATATGTCTGTTACTGAAGTAGAATCATCTGCAATTGCTTTTAGTATATATTTTTTTACGCTTTCTTTGTCCATATCGACAACTGCCTGTGCTATTTTATCTAAAATATCCATAGTAACCTCCGCCCTTAATTATTATAATTTGATTATAACACAAGTGTTATCCCAAGGTGTAAAAATATATACAAAATCTAATAAATGTAAATCCTATGGCAAAAAATATGTTGATAATTCAACAATCTTGATAAATTATTTTCCTTACTTTAGGAAACAAGTTTTATTGCATTTTTTTAAAAAAATTTGCAAATGAAGGTTTTAAATTTCTCTAAAGTATATTATTATATAATGTGTGTGTTATATTTGAGTCGGACTGTAAAAGTATCGCATAGATAATATTTATCGTTAAATAATACATGTTTTTGGAAAGAATAAAATTTAAAGAAAATTTTTATTTTGTGATACAAATAAAGAAAGTTGAGATGGTTTATATTGCCATTATGTATGTAGACGGAGGTTTTTAAATGAATGGTGCAGAACTAGCGTTAGAATGGCTGTTAAAAGAAAATGTGGATACCGTATTTGGATATCCAAGTGAATCGACCACACCTATTTTTGAAGCCTTAGACAAGTGTAAGGGAAGCATATACTTAGTTGAGGCATCACATGAACAGGGAGTAATCCACGCGGCTGATGGGTTTGCAAGATCTACTGGGAAAACTGGAGTGTGTGTTATCGGAGCGGGGCCTGGCGCAACTAATGCGCTTTCAGGGATTGAAAATGCCCATAGAGATGCAGTTCCAATGGTAATATTGAGGGTTCACTACAACGAATCTGAGATAGAGTCAGTTTTAAACGGAGAGATTGACTGCTCGGAGATAAGACTTCCGAACGTTAAAAAAAATTACTACTTAAACGAACAAAAAGACATACCTTTTGTGATTAAGGAGGCTTTTAAAATTTCTAGATCTGGGATAAAAGGGCCTGTGATAATTGATATTACTATGAATATTTTAAAGCAAGAGGTTAATTTTAATTCAACTAGGGACCCTAGACTTTGGGAAGTAGACCTCAGGTCGTATGAGTTTAGGGCAAATAAAAATATAGATGAAACGATAAAAAAAGCTGTGAGCATGATTTCAAGGGCTACTAAACCGATTATTTTTTCGGGAGGAGGGGTAAAGGCTGATAACGCGAGCGCCTTACTTGTAGAATTTGCTGAAAAACTCGACATTCCGGTAATCCACTCATTAAAGGCTGTTGGTACGATAGATTCAGATCACAGGTTAAACCTTGGACTTGCAGGGGAATTTGGTACTGATGAGGCGAATTACGCATATGTAAACTCAGATTTGATCATTGCCATTGGCGCTAGGTGTAGGTCTACTGCCACGGGCAAAAAATTTCAATATAAGAACCCAGAAAAGCTTATTCACATTGATATCAATGAAGAAGAGATTGATAGAAAGATAAAGGCAGATTTAGCAATTGTAGGTAAGGCAAAGAGGGTATTGAAATCCTTGATAAGTGAGAGCGTGGCTATGAAAAATCCAAAGTGGCTAGAGGAAATCAAGACTATGGCGCCTGAAGGTCGTGAAGAAAGTCCAGAGTACAATTACGCTAAACAATGTTATATAGATGTAATTAAGACGATAAACTCACTGGTAGAAAGAAATGGAAAGAAAAATATCCTGGTTTCAGATGCTGGGATAGGTCAGTTTGTTACTGCAAAGTATTGGAAGTTTTCTAATCCTAAGGACTTCTTGACTCCTTGTGCATTACAAAATCTAGAGTATGGAGTAGGTGCATCTATAGGAGCAATAAAGGGAAAACAAGATAAAAATGTCGTTTTATTTACTAGAAGTGAGTGTTTCAGAGCTAATGTAAATGAGCTTGTAACTATAAAAAAAGAAAACTTACCAATTTTGATAGTGTTGATAAATGATGAAGAACTTGGTATAGAAAACAGTTCATGTATTTTATGTAAAAACTCAGATCGAAACCTAGGATATGAAGTAGATAATAAGAAGCTGGCTGAGGCTTTTGGAATTGATGGAGTCAGGGTAAAAAATACTGATGAAATTAAAGAGGCCTTAGAAAAATTTGATTTTGACAGACCTTTCTTCCTAGAGTATGTAATCGATAAATAAAATACTAAAAAAGTGCTTAAATTAAAAACCTACGCTTTTTAAAATCTATGTAGAGACATAACTTAAGGTGGGTTAGTAAAAATTTAATAAAATGTAATTTGCTAATTAGGGGCTTGGTGCGGTGTTTTTTATTTTTCTCCCTTTCATCGCACTTGGTCCCTTTTTATTTATCTTTTAAAATAATGCTTTTTACAGTATAATAATGATGTGACTAAATTATAATCGTTGAAGGGATAATGTGATTAATTTGAATAAATCAGAGCATAAATCAGAAAAAATATCGTTAAAAGAGGTTATTGTAGTTGAGGGTAAAGATGATATAGCCGCCGTTAAAAAGGCTGTCGATGCTGAGATTATAGCTACACATGGATGGGGTTTTCCTACAGGTGTAATGGAGAGAATTCTCTTTGCTAGCAAAAGATGCGGTATAATTGTACTAACTGATCCGGATTTTGCAGGGGAAAAGATAAGATCTCGTATATCTGAAGCTATACCAGAAGCTAAGCACGCATTTTTGCCTAGAGAAGAAGCCATTAAGGATGATGATATAGGCGTAGAAAATGCATCGCCAATGGCTATAGTACAGGCTCTTAGTCACGTTAGAGAGTCGGTAAGCAGAGAAATTGACGAGTTTACTTATTCTGATATAGCGAAAAATGCCTTAACTGGCATGAGCTTTTCAAAAAGACTTAGAAATGAACTAGGTAAAAAACTTGGAATTGGATACGGTAATTCAAAACAGTTTTTGTCTAGACTGAATAAGTACGGCGTAACTCGAGAGGAATTTGAATCGGCTTTGGATGAAATTTTAAAAGAAGAAAAGTAGTATTAAATTTAAATAAGTACTTGAATTGAAGAAAAGAAGTGTTAAAATTAAACAACAGTGCTTGATTTGAGGAAAAATAGCACTAAATTTAATAGGAGTACTTGATTTATAATGAAGATTTTTTGGAGGAATTTATGGATAAACTTTCGTCTCCTAAAAAGACAGCGGAGATTGTAAATAGACATGGGTTTAAATTTTCTAAATCCTTAGGACAGAATTTTTTAATCGATGAAAATATAATTGAAAAGATAATAAGAGGGGCGGATATCTCGCCTGGGGATAATGTTCTAGAGATTGGCCCGGGGATTGGTACACTCACAATGGAGATGGCAAATAAGGCTAAAAAGGTAGTGGCCATAGAAATAGATTCTTCTCTAGTGCCGATAATTGAGGAAAATATGAAGGGATTTGATAATTTTTCTTTACTTAACAAAGACTTTATGAAGACCGATGTGTCAGAGGTAGTAGAGAAGTATTTTAATGGGGAAAAGTTTAAGGTGGTAGCAAATCTGCCTTATTACATAACTACTCCTATAATTATGAGATTCTTAGAGGAACATCATCCCGTAAGCGACATTATCGTAATGGTACAAAAGGAAGTTGCGCTTAGGATGAATGCATCACCGTCAACCAAGGATTATGGTGCTTTGTCAGTGGCAGTTCAGTATTACTGTGATACTGAGATAATTTCAAAGGTGCCTAGGCATATGTTCATGCCTCAGCCCAACGTTGATTCTATAGTTATTGCACTAAGGGTCAGAGGAGAAAAGAGATACGAGGTAGAAGATGAGGGGTTGTTTTTTGAGACTGTCAGGGCTTCTTTTGGAAAGAGGAGAAAGACGCTTTTAAACTCTTTACAGTCAGTTGATGGTGCAACAAAGGATATTGTAAAATCAGCCCTTGACAATTCAAATATTGACTCTAAAAGAAGGGGAGAGACCCTTAGCATAGAGGAGTTTTCTAGGCTTTCAAATGAGCTTTCTAAGCTTTTAGATAGGTAGGAGGATATTATGGCAAGAAGGAGAAAATTTAAACCGACTTTTATAGTTGCGGCTATGATTGTTGGGTTTTTTATAATATATTTTATCAGCTTTGCCATCACAAGCAATAGGGATAAAAACGGGGATACTAATATACAAACTAATCAGGAGCAAGAGGCGGGCGCTCGAAAAATTGCTAAAGAGGCCGACAAGAGATCACTGATCACACAAATTTCAGATTCAGAAAAAATTTACGTAACTGATTATGATACGGATTATTTGAAGATCGATCCGACTATGTGGGATGAATTCAATGATTTTTTCTCGGATTTTAAAAAGGTTAGAAGTGCTGAGAAGATGACTAAACCAATATATGAAGGTCATAATGACGATGGGGTCAAGTTCCAAACAGATCTAGAGTACTTTAAGGTATTCAATGTAAAAGGTGAGGAATACTATAAAATACCGGTCTCAGAAAAAAAACTCGTCGACAATCTTATGAAAAAACTTATTTACACTTCCTATAACTACGTAAATAATTACAAAGACTGGGATGACGTCAGCGTTAGTGATGGTCAAGCGACAAAGAATGTACATTTTTGGAATAAAGACGATCTAGCTTCAAATATAATTTATAAAAGGGTCGTGGGTAAGGTTCAACCGGAAAAGGCGTTTGAGAGAACTAAGAAGAATTTTACCGTGAAGATATCAAATGGAAAGACGAATATAGAAATTGTGACAATGGGTAAGGATTATGTAAAGATAACTGTCGCAGGTCAAACGGCATATTATGAAGTCAATGATAAATTATATAAATACTTAGATGGATTTTTAAAGTAAATACACATAATTAAAACCACTCGAATTTTGAGTCAACTCATGATTTTGAATTGCTCAAGAACTCGGGTGGTTTTTGTCATAGATATTAATTGTTACGTGCTACCAGTCTTTCTCCTACTTGGTTTACAGGTCCAGCACCAGCAGTGATGACAAGGTCGTTTTCTTCTATATTTTCATCTAAGTAATCTACTATATCATCGAAATTACTGATGTAAATAGCATCGATATTGTTGTACACCAACCTGTCTACTAGATCCTTTGAGTGGATGTCGCCCGGATCTTTTTCCCTTGCAGCATAAATATCTGTAATTATTACCTTATCTGCAGCATAAAAAGCATCTGCAAACTCAGTTAAAAGACTCTTGGTCCTAGAATATGTGTGAGGCTGGAAAACTACCCACAATTTATTTTTTCTTATGCTATTTGCAGCTGCCAAAGTAGCCTTTAGTTCAGTTGGGTGATGTGCGTAATCGTCTACTACTTTAGCTCCCTTTCTATATCCCTTATCTTCGAATCTTCTTCCGACACCGTAGTAGTCCTTGATATTGTGCCTGATGTCTTCTAAGTCGATACCGGATACGTATGATGCGATTATTGCTGCGGTTGCGTTGTATATATTGTGAGTTCCCCTTACGCTTAATGTAAAAGTTCCGAAGTCTTCTCCAAAATAATCTAAATCAAATGTTCCGAATCCGTCTTCATCAAATTCGATATTTTTAATTTTCACGTCATTTTCTTGACCAATTCCGAAGTTAATTATTTTGCCCTCTACATCGTGAAGAATTGATCTCGTATTTGGATTATCTCCATTTATTATAAAATATCCGTCATGTGGTAGGAGTTTTCCGAACTTATTAAAAGATGCCTTTATCTCTTCAAGACCGGAGAAATAATCTAGATGATCTTCTTCAATATTTAATACTATAGCAATCTTTGGATTTAGGTTTAAGAAGCTGTCTACATATTCGCAAGCCTCGGTTATAAAGTGTTTAGAGTGACCGATTTTTACGTTTCCGCCAATAGAAGACAGATTTCCGCCTACGAGTATAGTAGGGTCCAATTTTTTCTCATCAAAAATAGTGGACAGCATAGAAGTGGTGGTCGTCTTACCATGTGTACCAGACACCGCAATTGAATTTGAGTATTCCCTCATTATCTGCCCCAAAAAAGCCGCTCTGTTCATAACAAGAATATTGTTTTTTGACTGAGCTTCGATGAGTTCCTCGTTGTTTGGATTTATCGCAGCGGTATAGATAACCATATTTACATCATCAGTAATATTTTCTTTTTTCTGTCCTATATATATTTTAGCACCGAGCCTTTTTAAATCCTCGATTATTGGTGAAGAGCTTATATCTGAGCCAGACACGTTATATCCTTTGTTAATACATATCTTGGCAAGTGCGCTCATACTTATACCACCAATACCTATAAAGTGAATATTCAATTTCTAAACCTCCTCGTTAATTGTTTCTAACTAGTTTAACATGAACGATTTTTGTGATATAATATATTAATGTTCATGTATATAAATACTATAACTTAATTATAACACAAGGCAAAACTGAATTGCTAAAAATAATAAATTATATGCAGTTAAAAGATGAAGGGGAGAATTTATGAAATTTAAAAGGACTGAGAGGGTTGGCGCAATTGTAAAGATACTTTCTGACAATCCCAACCAGATTTTCACATTAAGCTATTTTACCACACAATTTAACGCAGCAAAATCTACAATAAGTGAGGATCTTCTAGTTGTTAAGAATGTTTTTGAAAAGCTTAGACTCGGCAAAGTCGTTACTATTTCTGGCGCTGCTGGTGGAGTCAAATACATTCCTAGGACATCAGACGAGGAGAATCAAAAATTTCTTGGCGAGGTTTGCGAGAGGATAAAAAACGAGGGAAGGGTGCTAAGTGGCGGTTTTCTCTATCTTATTGACCTTATTTACGATCCGAACATTGTCTATAAGATAGGAAAGATATTTGCTTCTTATATTGACTATTCGGAGGCTGATTATATAGTTACAATGGAGACCAAGGGAATACCTATGGCTCTTATGACAGCTAAAGCTACTAATCTTCCCCTTGTAATAATTAGAAAAGATATTAAAGTCAGTGAGGGTCCAACCTTGAGCATGACTTATGTTACTGGAAATTCTCAAAAAGTTGAGACCATGAGCCTTCCGAGAAAGGCGATACAACCGGGCAGCAAGGTCATAATAATAGATGACTTTATGCGCGGGGGTGGTACTATAAAGGGTATGATGGACCTGATGAATGAGTTTAATGCTGAAGTAGTAGGGACGGGAGTTTTTATAAGTACTAAGACACCGGAGAAAAAATTAGTTGATGATTGGGTATCTCTTATTGAACTAGATATTCAGGGAGAAGACATTATAGTTAATCCAAATCTCGCTAGTTTAGGAGATGAATAGAAGATTAGAGACACTTTTAGGAGGAAATATGAGTTTTAAAACTATTATACTGGCGGCTGGAAAAGGAACTAGGATGAAATCAAAACTTCCGAAAGTCTTACATAAAGTCGGCGGAAAAGAAATGTTAAATCACGTAATAGATATATCAAAAAAGGCAGGTTCAAGTGAGGTTGTGGCTATAGTAGGCCATGAGAGTGAGTTAGTCAAGGAGAAAATATCCAAAGACGTGCATACTGTTTATCAAGAAGAACAATTGGGAACAGCACATGCTGTAAAATGTGCATCTTCATTTATAAATGACGAAGACGATATAGTAGTACTCTGTGGAGATACTCCTTTAGTTAATTCAGATACGCTTAAAAACCTCTACGACTACCATAAAAAAAATAAATACTATATCACTGTTCTTTCTACTGAAAAGGAAGAACCCAAGGGATATGGAAGGATAATAAGAGACGAAAATGGAGATTTACTCAGAATAGTAGAGGAAAAAGACGCTGATGATGAGGAAAAAAAGGTAAGGGAGATTAATTCGGGTATATACTGTTTTGACGGTAAGGAGCTAAAAGAAGCCCTTGGTGAAGTTAATAACGACAACGCTCAAGGGGAGTACTACCTACCGGACGTGATTGAGATAATGAGGAGGAAATCACTAAAGGTGGGGGCTTTTAAGGGAGCTACTATTGAAGAGCTCATGGGAGTAAATTCAAGGGTAGACCTTGCCAAAGCAGAAGAGATATTTAGAATTAGGGTAAACACACACCACATGGAAAATGGTGTTACAATCCTAGATCCAAAGAATACATACATTGACGGTGATGTCACAATAGGATCTGATACAATAATCTATCCTAACGTAAGAATAACAGGAAAAACAGTAATAGGAGAAGATTCAGAAATTCTATCAGGTTCTTCAATAGATAATTCGACAATAGGAAATAACGTCGTTATAAATCATTCGACAATTGTCGATTCAAAAGTTGGCGACGAAACAAAGGTCGGACCATTTGCATATCTCAGACCTAAGTCAAACATAGGCAAGGGATGTAAGATAGGCGATTTTGTTGAGGTCAAAAACGCAAACTTCGGAGACGGCTCAAAGGCTTCACATCTTTCATACATCGGTGATGCTGATGTCGGTAAAAATGTCAACATCGGATGCGGAGTTGTATTTGTAAATTACGATGGAGTTAATAAGTTTAGGTCGACTGTTAAGGATAACGCCTTTGTTGGATCTAATTCAAATTTAGTAGCTCCAGTCGTCGTAGAAGAAGGTGGATATATAGCTACAGGTTCTACTATTACTAAGACAGTGCCTGATGGAGCTCTGTCAGTAGCCAGGGCGAGACAGACAAATATCGAAGGCTGGGTAGAAAAAAAATTCGGCAAAAAAGACTAAAATGATTCAAATACGCCAAAAGTTCGGCGTTTTGTGATAAAATTAAATTGATTGAGTTTAATTTAATATAATATTAATTAACAAATTTATATAAGTATTTTCTGGGAGGATATTATGAACACAAGTGGCAGTGAAATTAAAATTATTGCTGGAAATTCATCAAGAGAGCTTGCTGAGAGCATAGCTAAAAAACTAAACGTCGACGTTCTAGACTGTGATATTGACACGTTTAGCGACGGAGAGATAAGTATAAGTATGAAAGAGACTGTAAGGGGTGCTGATGTTTTTGTAGTTCAGTCAACAAACAGTCCAGTAAATGACAACCTAATGGAGCTTCTTATAGTTACAGATGCACTTAGAAGAGCTTCTGCTGGTAGGATTACAGCTGTTATTCCTTACTACGGGTATGCTAGACAAGACAGAAAGGCAAAGGCAAGAGATCCAATTACAGCGAAATTAGTCGCTAATTTGATTACGGCTGCAGGTGCTGACAGAGTACTGACTATGGATTTGCACGCTGCTCAAATTCAAGGATACTTCGATATACCTCTTGATCACCTTCTAGGAGGACCAATTTTAGCCGAACATTTTAACGAGATGAATCTCGAAGACATTTGTGTGGTTTCACCTGACTTAGGTAGTGTAACTAGATCTAGAAGTTTTTCAAATATGCTTTCTGGAGCTAATCAAAAAAGAGGAGAAGTTCCAATTGCGATAATAGATAAGAGAAGACCAAAGGCTAATGTGTCAGAGGTAATGAATCTGATAGGTGATGTTGAAGGTAAAAACTGTATATTACTTGACGATATGATAGATACAGCTGGTACTATCGTTAATGCTGCCGAAGCGCTTAAGAAGTTCGGTGCTAAAGACGTTTATGCTTGCTGTACACATGCGGTTTTATCTGGGCCAGCTATTGAGAGACTGGATAATTCTGTTATAAAGGAACTTATGGTATTAGATACAATTCAGCTTCCAGAAGAAAAGAAGATTGACAGAATTAAGGTTAAGACCGTAGCTGATGTATTTGCTTCAGCTATATATAAAATATATGCAAATAAATCAGTAAGTGACTTGTTTGATCTACCTATAAAGTAGAGAGTTGAGTAAAGTAAAGATAGTAAGCGAGCTTGATTTTTTATACAAATCATAGTTGATGCACATTAAAATTAATTGGCCATCGATATGAAAACCAAGGTATATAAACTAACCTGGGTTAAATATCGATGGCTTTTTTTGCGTGCGAAAACAAATGTAAAGTTTACATAAACTTTACAAACACATAGACGTCGATTTTACATAAGCCATTTATAATGAAATATGTAAGGGGTAAGACCTCGATTATTTAATTATTTTTTGAAGGGAGTTTTCAACATGAAAATGAAAAAACTATTAACTTTAGCAATGACATCTATTCTTTCTATAGCCTTATTGGTTGGTTGCGGAGAGAAAAAAGGTGTTTCTACGGACGGTTCTACATCTATGGAGAAGGTAATTGGTACCTTGGGTGAAGCATTCCAATCAGAATCAGGGATAACTTTCACTTATAATCCTACTGGATCAGGCTCTGGTATTAAGGCGGTTCAGGAGGGTCGTTGCGACATAGGGCTTTCGTCACGTAATCTTAAGCCGGAGGAAGAATCTTCAGGACTAGAGGGGACTGTTCTTGCATATGATGGTATAGCAGTAATCGTCAACCCTAAGAACAAAGTTAGTGACTTAAAAACTGAGCAAATCAGTAAAATATTTAGTGGTGAAGTCACTAACTGGAAAGATGTTGGCGGAGAAGATGGCGAGATTGTACTAATAGGTCGTGAGGCTGGTAGTGGTACTCGTGATGGATTTGAGTCTATAACTAAGACAAAAGACAAGGCTAAATATCGTCAAGAGTTGACATCAACAGGTGACGTTATCACAACTGTCTCTCAAAATCCTAACGCTATCGGTTATGCTTCAGTATCATCATTAAAAGACAATGTAAAAGATTTGACTATAAATGGTGTTAAGGCGACAGATGAAAATATTAAGAATAAGTCTTACGTAGTTCAAAGACCATTCTTACTAGTAACTAAGAAGGGCGAAAAGCTATCTGATTCTGCTCAGAAGTTTTTTGACTACATAACTTCTGACAAAGCTGTAGATGCAATTAAAAAGGCAGGAGCTGTGCCAGCCAAGTAGATAAACTGTCATTAGCTTACCGTATGGTGGGCTTTTGATTTTTTAGGAGGAAGTTTAAATTTAGTTTGGGGGAAACTTTGGCATATGATCTGAAGTTTGCCTAGACGTATTACTTTGTTGTTTTTTGATTAGGTTTGAGGGGTGTTTTATGAAAAATAAGACTATGGAAAATCTAATACACGGCATATTTTTGATTTTAGGTTTGATAACTGTTGGAAGTGTACTTGTTATCACGATTTATTTGGTTATTTCAGGTATTCCAGCTATTTCAAAAATTGGGCTCGTAGATTTTCTTTTCGGACGTGAATGGGCATCGACTGCTGCTGAACCGAAATTCGGTATTTTGCCTTTTATACTTACGAGTATATACGGTACTGCCGGGGCGATTGTTCTAGGTGTGCCCATTGGATTTTTAACTGCTGTGTATCTATCCAAACTAGCTAAACCTAAGGTTAGGTTTGTGCTTGAAACATGTATTAACTTACTTGCTGGAATTCCATCAGTCGTTTACGGTCTTGTCGGAATGTTGGTGTTGATACCGGGAATTAGAAAGATTTTCTCATTATCAGATGGTGCGAGTTTGTTAGCCGCAATTATTGTTTTGGCAATTATGATACTACCATCAATAATAAAGATGAGCGTGACTTCATTGGATGCTGTACCAGAAGACTATGAGTACGCATCTTTGGCTCTGGGAGCTAATGAGATAGAAACATATTTGAGAGTCAGTGTCCCTGCTGCAAAGTCAGGTATAGCTGCGGCAGTAGTACTTGGAGTTGGGCGTGCCATTGGTGAAGCGATGGCTGTTATGATGGTTGCGGGTAATGCTGCGAATATGCCAAAGTCACTATTTCAAAGCGTGAGGTTTTTGACAACGGCCGTTGCCAGTGAGATGTCATATTCAGCTGGGCTTCAAAGACAGGCGTTGTTCTCTATAGCTTTGGTATTATTTATGTTTATAATGCTAGTAAATGCGGCACTGAATTATTTTTTGAAGAGGGAGAAGGAGTAGACTATGTTAAAAGATGATGGTAAGAAAAAAAGTAGCTTATATACTTCTTTAATGAAGTTTCTCATCTATATTTCTGTAATATTGACCTCCGCCCTCGTAGTTTTTATGGTAGTGTACGTATTCGTAAAGGGAATACCAAATATTTCTTGGGAGATGGTAAGTACGAGTCCGTCTTATGTATCTAAAAAAGTTGGTATACTCCCAGATATACTTAATACTCTATATTTGGTAATTGCGACTTTGGTAATAGTGCTTCCTCTTGGTGTAGGAGCAGCTATATACCTAACTGAATACGCATCTAATAAAAAGATAGTAAGCGTTATAGAATACGCTGCTGAGACACTTTCAGGTATTCCTTCAATTATATACGGTCTTGTAGGTATGTTGATGTTTTCAAATAATATGGGGACTTGTATAATGGCAGGAGCTCTGACTATGGTTATAATGAACCTTCCTACTATAATGAGGACTACCCAAGAAAGTTTGAAGACAGTTCCAAATTCATATAGGGAAGGAGCTTTCGGACTAGGAGCAGGAAAGTGGAGAGTGGTTAGGACGGTTGTTCTACCAGGTTGTGTAGACGGTGTTATCACAGGATGTATCCTATCTGTTGGTAGGATTTTTGGAGAGACAGCAGCACTGTTATTTACCGCTGGATTTGCACATCTGTTAAATGGATTTATAGATGGTATAGCTTCTCCAGGAGCAACACTTACAGTTGCCTTGTACGTATATGCTAAGGAACAGGGAGAATTTGGAGTTGCTTTCGGAATAGCGGCGATACTTATGGTGTTGACTTTGATAATAAACTTTTCAACAACCATGGTTCAAAGCTTTTTCAACAAGAAACGCAGTTAGGTAGAGTTAATAATATATGGAGAAAGGTGAGTTTATGAGCAGTATTATTTCTGTTAAGGATATGAATTTGTGGTATGGTGAACACCAGGCCCTCAAAGATATAAATATAGAAATCCCTGAAAAGAGTATTACGGCTTTTATAGGTCCTTCAGGATGTGGGAAGTCAACCTTTATAAAGAGTTTAAACAGGATGAATGACTTAATCCCAGATGTAAAGATAACGGGATCTATAAAGTATAACGGGGAAGATATATTTTCTAAAGATATAAACATAAATGAACTCAGAAAGGAAATAGGTATGGTATTTCAAAAACCAAATCCGTTTCCAATGAGTATATATGACAATATTGCCTATGGTCCAAGGACACATGGCATAACAAACAAGGTTCAACTCGATGAGATAGTCGAAGAAGCTTTAAAAGGTGCGGCTATTTGGGATGAGGTAAAAGACAGACTCAAAAAAAATGCCTTGGGTATGTCAGGTGGACAACAGCAACGTCTATGTATAGCTAGAGCACTTGCAGTCGATCCAAAGGTGTTGTTAATGGATGAACCAACATCAGCCCTAGACCCTATTTCAACTTCAAGAATAGAGGAACTTGTAACTGAATTAAAGGAAAAATACACAATAGTAATGGTTACTCACAATATGCAACAAGCGACTAGGGTTTCCAATCATACAGCATTTTTCTTGTTAGGCGAATTAGTTGAGTTCGGTGCTACTGATGAGATATTTTTCCAACCTAAAGACAAACGTACTGAGGATTATATCACTGGTAGATTTGGTTAGGAAAGCTCATTTACATCAAGTTTGGTTGGAATTAGTAATCAAAAAATAGCTATCAACAAAATTAATAGTGACCAAAATAGGGAGGAATTATGAGAAGAAGATTTGATGAGCAATTGTTTATGCTCAATGCAGATATTATTGAAATGGGAGCCCTATGCGAAGAGGCAATTACCCTTGTTTTAAAGGCCTTGGTAAGATCTGATGGCGACAGAGCGAGAAAGGTAAAAAAAGATTGCAACAGCATAAAGGCACTTGAGAGAGAAATTGAGCAAAATTGCATGAAATTACTACTACATCAGCAACCCGTTGCCAGAGACCTCAGAGAAATAAGTTCTTCGCTAAGGGTTATAGCTGATATGGAAAGAATAGGAGATCACGTTGAAGATGTAGCTCAGATAGTGATATACCAAGAAGAAAACATACCGGGAACTTTCTTGCACATTGAGGATATGGGTGAAGCTACTAAGAAAATGGTAAGTAAGGCGGTAGATGCCTTCGTTAAAAAGGATGTCGTACTAGCAGACGAGGTCATAGAATTTGACGACGTGGTAGACGACTACTTTAAGAAAATGAAGTATGGTATAATTAAAATGATCAAGGAAAATCCTGAGGATGACGGTTTCGCTCTTGATATGCTCATGATATCAAAATACTTCGAGCGTATTGGTGATAGAGCAGTAAACATCGCTCAATGGGTTATCTATGCAGTCACTGGGGTGCATAAGGACGAAAATTAGACGATGTACTAGACGAATAGAAAATGGAGGGTACAGAATGATTTGGTGTGTTGAGGATGATACTAGTATCAGAGACATTGAAATTTATACCCTGAGCTCAACGGGTTTTGAAGCGAGGGGATTTGAAGATGGAACAGAGTTTTGGGAGGCTCTAAAGGATGAGACCCCCGATCTCGTTTTGCTCGACGTGATGTTACCGGGCATGGATGGGGTAGAGTTGTTAACCAAGATGAGGAATAATCCGTCTTATGCTGATATACCTGTGATAATGGCTACGGCTAAAGGTCAAGAGTACGACAAGATAAAGAGTTTGGATCTAGGAGCGGACGATTATTTAGTAAAGCCTTTTGGAATGATGGAGATGGTGTCTAGGGTTAAGGCAGTTCTCAGAAGATGTAAGCCAAAGGAAGTAGCTAAGGTATTAAAATACAAAGATCTGACAGTAAACATCGATGAACACACCGTAAATATTAACGGTGAGCGTATAATGCTCACCTATAAGGAGTTTGAGCTCCTTAGGATATTTGTTTCTCATCCAGGTATGGTCTATACGAGGGATCAACTTTTCATGTTGGTTTGGAACACCGATTACATGGGATATTCTAGGACTCTAGACATGCACATTCGTACACTTAGACAAAAGCTAGGCGATTACGGAAAAATGATTGAAACAATAAGAAACGTTGGATACAGATGGGAGACGGGAAATGACAAGTAAAATTTTTAAAACGATAATTTCTGTGGCTACCATGGCGATACTGGCGACTGTTATTGTAATTACCGCTGTGCTATATAATTACTTTGAACGAGTTCAAGAAAATCAATTAAAAAATGATTTAAATTTCGCCGCTTACGGTACTGAGTCCATGGGTGAAGATTATCTAAAAAATGTCGTCTCTGAAGACTATAGACTGACATTGATAAAACCTGATGGTACGGTTGTTTACGACAATAAGGTCGATGCAAAAAAGCTTGAAAACCACAGAAGTCGTGAGGAGATAAAACAGGCAGAGGCTGTCGGTGTTGGAAGTAGTTCGAGGTACTCTTCAACTCTAACTGAAAAAACCATATATGAGGCTAAGAAGCTTTCTGATGGTAGTGTACTGAGGATTTCTGCAAATAGAAAAACTCTTGGAATACTTATCTTAGGTATGATTCAGCCGATAATTATCATAGTGATAGCGGCAATTGCACTTGCTGCTTGGTTTGCTAGAGTTATGAGCAAGAGGATAGTTGAGCCGCTTAACAAGCTAGATCTTGATGATCCTATGAATAATAACGCATATGATGAACTTTCTCCTTTATTACACAGGATATATGTACAACATCAAGAGATAGATACACATTTAGAGAGCTTGAAGTCTAGGAAGGAAGAGTTTGAGCAGATAACGAAGAGTATGAAAGAAGCTTTAATATTACTAGATCAAAATGACAGGATACTCAGCATAAATCCAGCAGCAATATCTCTGTTGTCAACAGACGAAAAATGTATTGGATCTGATTTTCTGACTGTCAATAGAAGAAGGGATATGAGAAGGGCCGTAGCGAGCGCTAAGAAAAAGGGACACAACGAATTTAGGACGAATATGGACGGAAGGACCTATCAGTTTGACCTCAGCAAAATCGAGTATAACGGAGAGGAAAAAGGTCTTGCTATACTCGCTTTCGACGTAAGTGAGCAGGTAAATGCAGAGAAAAATCGTAGAGAGTTTACCGCTAACGTCTCTCATGAACTAAGAACCCCACTACAATCTATAATTGGTTCAGCAGAGCTAATGGAAAATGGAATGGTAAAAAATGAAGACGTTCCTAGATTTGTTGGGCATATTAGAAAAGAGGCTTCTAGATTGGTCAACTTGATAGAGGATATAATAAGGCTATCTCAAATCGACGAGGGAGGAGAGATGCCTCAAGAAGAGCTAAATGTCAAAGATATAGCTGAAGAAGTAATAGACTCTCTGAAAGAATATGCTGAAGAGAGAAACATCGATATAACCCTTAGCGGAGATCAAGGTAGGATGCTCGGAGTGAGAAGATTATTGCATGAGATAGTGTATAACCTAGTTGACAACGCAATAAAATACAATAAAGAGGCGGGCAAGGTCGACGTTAATATATTCGATGTTGAAGGTAAGGTAATGATAGAGGTATCGGATACTGGAGTAGGCATACCAAAAGAAGACGAATCAAAAGTGTTTGAGAGATTTTACAGGGTGTGCAAATGCCATTCTCAAAAGGTTCCCGGAACAGGTCTAGGACTTAGCATTGTTAAACACGCCGTTGCATATCACAACGGAACGATTAAGGTAGACAGTGAAGTAGGAAAGGGAACTGTAATTACAGTAGTATTTGATAAGACTGCTTAAGTAATTAAACAAATATAAATAAAAATCCAAAAAGAAGATTTTTACAACTATTTAATGACTATAATATCTATAGGAAGGACTACACGTTAAGCGTGTGGTTTTTTCTTTTGGAAAAAAGTCAAGGGGGAAAATTTTCATGAAGAATATAATTCTAAAACTAAGCGACCTAGGATGTTCAGATATACACATACAGAGTGACAGGCCGATTTATTACAGGTATTTGGGAAAGATTGAGGGAATGGAAAAATTCATTTCAGAAAGAGAGATAAGAGATTTTTTAAGTGAAATAGATTACCTAGATGAAGACGATGAGGATTTAAAAGAGATAGACGCATCATTTTCTATAAAGAATTTTCGCTACAGGATGAATATATATAAGTTTGATGGTGGGATAAGTCTCGCTATTAGAATACTATCTAATAACATTCATACTATAGAAGATTTAGGACTACCGCATTCACTAAAAAATATATCTACTATGAAAGGGGGTCTAGTAATTGTAACTGGGCCAACTGGGAGCGGAAAATCAACAACACTTGCCGCCGTCATCGATAACATAAATAGAACACAGAGAAAACACATAATTACTATTGAAGATCCAATAGAGTATATACATAAGAATATTGGGTCGATAATAACTCAAAGGCAGGTAGGAAGGGATACCATAGCCTTTGGAAGTGCTCTGAGGGCATCGCTCAGACAAGATCCAGATATAATTTTAATAGGAGAGATGAGAGATATCGAGACCGTAAAAACGGCATTAGAGGCAGCTGAGACAGGGCACCTCGTACTATCTACAATGCACACAAAATCAGCGTCAGAAACTGTATCAAGGATTGTAGATATGTTCTCAAATGACCAGAAAGACGCAATTCGAGCACAACTGGCTCAAGTACTAAATTTGGTTTTCGCTCAGAGTTTGGTATTGGATAAAAACGAAGAAAAAAGAATACCCTTATACGAAATGATGGTAACTAACAGTGCGATAAAAAACTTGATCAGGGATGGGAAATACCATCAAATAGACAATGTAATAGAAACTTCTTCTTCTGATGGATGTATCTCCCTTGAAAGTGTCAAAAGGAAATTAAAATTATCGGGCAAGATTTAAAATTTTGTAGTTTTAACTAGTTAATATCGAAAAAAGTATGGTAACAGTTTCACAGTTGTAGTATAATATACTTGGTATTAATTGAATCGTTTAAAAAATCAAAATGGAAATAAATTAAAAATAATTGACTATGTAAGGGGGGACAGAAGTGATTTTTAAGTATATATCAATTGGCGTCGTAACAGCTATATCGATACTTTACTATGATTTTTTATCCAAAAACTCCACTTACATAAATAAAAAGAAAGAAATAACATACTTTGTATTAGCATTAGCTATATTTTTGATCTTGACTCACATTCTTTATGAAAATGCTTTATTTGACTGTATGAGGGATATGGGACTATCGAAAACCCTAAATCATCTCCCTAAACAGAGAATATTCGGTAGAGTTTACGAAATAGGTTTCTCATCAAATACAGCTCGTTTTGCTGCCAATGTATTGGTTTCATCGAGTATTGCAACATTTGTAGCCAGTATTCTTAAGATAGCACTTATAGATATCAAAGAAAAATCCGTTTATGATAGCACTATAATCTACTCCATATCACTACAGTTTTTGTGGATAATTTTGTACATAGTGTTGGTTGCCGTATTTGGAAAAAACCTGGCGGGAGTAAATTCCTTACACGATATAGGTATAAATACTGAAGCAAATGGAGAATTAATTCAGTCATTTAGTCCGTTTATCAGATATATAACAAACCCGAAATCTCCATTGGGGGTAACTTCTGCAATAACTGTAATCAAATTATCACTTACACCGATCATTTCCCTGTCAGTTGCATTTATTATATCTTTTTCTCTCTACAAGTTTTCAGGAGGAATGGGGCAAGGAGATATAGGGGCATTTTTATTAGCGTCTATGATGTTTAATTTCAAAGGAACTATTGCGATGATAATGTTGAGTTTTGTATTGGCGGGAATTTTTGCTGTATTTCACATCGTTTACAAGGGATATCAAAAAAAGATGAAACTGCCTTTTACTCCTTTTATATTGATGTCGTCAATTATATTGATAGCTGGAATTTAATAAGCACTTTGGCCGTGTGGCTAGGGTGCTTTTTGTTTTTTCTTCTGTATTTTAGGCGAATAGCTGTTCAATTATTTGGAAAGGTTGAGTATTTAGGCTCTTAATTTATGGTATAATAGTTTGAGAGAATCAATACAAAGTTAATAAATATAAAACAGGGGTGACTTAATGAGAAGCCAAATTGTAAAAATCCTCATGGATGTAGAAGTTTCTAAGAGCTATTCAAATATAGCTTTGAGAAAAAATCTAAGGGGATCATCCCTTACCACTAAGGAGAGGGCCTATGTCACTGAAGTGGTTTACGGGACCATTGAGAAAAAGTATTTAATCGATTATATAATAAACAAAGTTAGCAAGATAAAAGTAAAAAAAATGTCTAATTA
Source organism: Peptostreptococcaceae bacterium (assembly GCA_029983575.1). GTDB lineage: Bacteria > Bacillota > Clostridia > Peptostreptococcales > Peptostreptococcaceae > JASBZE01. The sequence goes on along the minus strand of JASBZE010000003.1, from coordinate 15,998 downwards.
TGTTAAAATAATTATTAGAATAGCAACATATGAGCTCGTTTTTATGAACACGAAGTCATATGCTGTAATAAATGAGGCAGTAAATTTATGCAAGAAATACGACAGAAAATCCTTTCGCTTTGTCAATGGGGTTTTAAGAAATATAATGAGACAATACCCCGATATTCTGCTTGATTTAGAAGCGGAGACGGGGATAAGCGCCCTTAGGACTAGGTATTCTGTTTCTGAAGATATAGTAAAGCTTTGGATGGATGAATATGGAGAAAAAAGGGCGGAGGAAATACTGAAATCACTGTCAAATAGAGCTAAGACATATGTCAGAATAAACTCTCTTGCCAAGGTGCCAAAAGAGTATGAAGGTATGGATATAGTGAGCTTTGTTGAATCTGAGTTTGAAAAATCTGGCATTGAGTATGAGAGACTCGATTATCCAAAAAATGTTTATCGTGTTAAGAAGACGGGAAACTTTGAGGAACTGGAAATATTTAAAGATGGATTTATAACTGTTCAAGACGTTAGTTCCATGGTTCCCGTGATGATGTTAAACCCTAAAGAGGGTGATTCGCTGATAGATGTGTGTGCAGCTCCAGGAGGAAAGTCTGTACTGGCCTCTGAGATGATGGAAAATATAGGTCATATTAGTGCGTTTGATATATACGATCACAAGCTTGACCTTATAAAATCCTATTCAAAGAGGATGGGAATAACTATAATAGACGCAAAAATACAAGACGCGATGACTTATAATAAAGAGTTAAAAGAAAAATTTGACAGGGCGATTGTAGATGTTCCGTGTTCTGGTTTTGGTATAATCAGGAGAAAGCCGGAAATCAGATATAAGAGTCTCAAAGAAATCGAGGATCTTCCAGGCATTCAAATTGAGATACTGGAGAATGTTTCAAAATACCTGAAAGTAGGAGGAGAGATGGTATACTCAACATGTACTCTCAACCCTCGAGAAAATAGGGAAGTAGTAGAATTATTTCTCAAAAGAAACCAGGGATTTGAAATAGTCGACATATCTGATGATATTGACCTTGAGAGTCTCGGAGCTGAAACAGAGAATTCAATGGTAACTATAATGCCTGATTTAAAGGGTTACGATGGATTTTTTGCAGTGAAATTAAAAAAGTTACAGTGAGATCAATAAGTTAAATTTAAATAAAACAGATATAATATAAAAGTAAGAGTGATATTGAAATGTTAATGAACAAAGGTGATGAGCAGCATAGAAATTAGAGATAGCAAAGATTATAGAGATAGTAAAGAAATTATAGATGATAAAGAAACTAGAGACGTCAAAGGTAGATATAGAAAAGACTTACAAGTAGCTAACGTACAAAGAACTAACGAAAAATTAAAAGATGAAGATGCATGTAATAGAAAAAAGGATGTATTAAAAAACCACTCACCTGAAGAACTGGTATCTATATTTGATAACCTCGGCATAAAGAAATTTAGGGCTAAACAGGTGTATGGTTGGGTTATGAAAAATATATCGGATTTTGACGAAATGAATAATATCCCAAAGACCCTGAGAGAAACTTTAAAAGATAAATTCGACATTGGAAATTTAAAGGTTCTAGTGAAGAGAAGTTCAAAGGTGGATTCTTCATCTAAGTACTTATTTGAACTGATGGATGGGGAAACTGTAGAGTCAGTGGCAATGGAATATGAAGACAGGCTTACGGTCTGTGTTTCCTCTCAGGTAGGTTGCAAGATGGGATGTAGTTTTTGTGCATCGACCATTGGAGGGTTAATTAGAAATTTAGAGCCATGGGAAATATTGGATCAGGTGCTTAAAATTCAGTATGATTTAAATAAGAGGGTATCAAATATCGTCATGATGGGAAGCGGAGAACCCCTTGACAATTATGACAATGTACTCAAATTTTTAAAACTTGCCAACCATAAAGACGGTTTAAATATTGGATACAGGCACTTCACTATTTCTACGTGTGGTGTCGTTCCAAAGATATATAAGTTGGCGGATGAAAAAATACCGATAAATCTGGCACTGTCACTTCATTCTCCATTTGATGAAGAGAGAAAAGATATAATGCCGATTGCGAGAGCTTATTCAATAGAGGAAAATATAACTGCATGTAAGTATTTTGTTTCTGTTACAAACAGGAGGGTTACCTTTGAATATTCTTTGATAGACGGGGTAAATTCATCCGACAAGCACGCTGAGGCTTTAGCGAGGTTGCTGCGAGGCATTCTCTGTCACGTGAATATCATACCTATAAATTCCGTAAAAGAAAGTGGATATAAAAGACCTTCCAAAGGCTATATTTATAGGTTTAAAGACAGGCTTACAAAACTTGGAATCAATGCTACCATCAGAGAGTCGATGGGTTCTGATATAGAAGGAGCTTGTGGACAGCTCAGAAGGAGTATGACGAACAAATAGAAAAATATCACGGGTATACCTGTGTTAAATTAAGTAGATTGAGTAAAGGAGGGAGATTTATGGATTTTTATTGTACTTCCCACATCGGAAAGGTAAGAAAGAACAATGAAGATTATTGTAAAGGTGAGATAATAAAGACTCAAGACGATAAAACAGTTGGAATTTTTGCCATAGCCGACGGGATGGGCGGGCATAACAAGGGCGAAGTCGCCAGTCAGCTCGCTGTAGAGAATATTATAAGTATATTAGAAGAAAACTTAATGCAAAATAATTCTATTAAGATAGAGTATATAGATGATATTATTAAACAGGCATATAATGATGTAAATACTATAATATACGAAAAGAGCATTTCTGAAGAAGGTTTTGAAGGTATGGGTACTACATTGACGGTTGTCGTGATTTACGAGGATACCATATACATTGCAAATGTAGGGGATAGCAGGGCTTATATCTATAGAAATGAAGAACTCAGAAAGATTACAATAGATCACTCTGTTGTAGAGGAGCTTGTGAGAGCCAATGTTATAACCGAAAAAGAAGCCCTTACTCACCCTCAGAGAAATTCAATTACCAGAGCTATGGGAACAGAACCTATAGTTTTGGTAGATATATTTAAAGAGGATGCAAGCGAAGATTATCTGATACTACTTGCTACTGATGGTTTGACTGGGGTCTCAACTACCGAAGAAATCAGAGAAGTCATAGAAGATTATTTCGATATCGAGACTACGGGAGAAGAATTGATAAATCTCGCCAATGATAAGTCAGGAAGAGACAATGCTTCCGTGATATTGGTGAAGTCGTAAAGGTGGTGATAATGTGGGTGCAACAGTATTAGGTAATAGATACGAGATATTGAGAAAAGTTGGAGACGGCGGAATGGCATTTGTCTATGAAGCTAGAGATCAACTGTTAAATAGAAGAGTCGCGGTTAAGGTATTAAGACCGGAGTACGTTGATGATGAGGAATTTTTGGAGAAGTTTAAAAGAGAGGCAAAGGCGGTTGCGAGTCTTTCACATCCTAATATCGTTAATGTTTATGACGTTGGAGAAGATGGTAAGGTAAACTACATTATTATGGAGTATGTAGATGGGAAAAACCTCAAGGAGATTATACAATCAGAGGGTACCTTGGATGAATATACCGCACTAGATATAACTAAACAAATCGCTATGGCCCTTAGTTCGGCACATAGAAATGGTATAATACACAGGGATATAAAACCTCATAACATACTTATTTCAAACGAAGGCAGGGTTGTCAAGGTTGCAGACTTCGGTATTGCAAAGGCGGTATCATCTTCTACCATGACCAACATAGGAAGTGTGATAGGTTCTGTTCACTACTTCTCACCAGAACAGGCAAAGGGAAAGCACATAAGCGCAAATGCAGACCTTTATTCCCTAGGGATAGTTCTCTATGAGATGATAGTGGGGAGAGTTCCATTTGTCGGCGAAAGTCCTATTTCTATAGCGTTAAAGCATATAAATGACGAGATCGAATTTACTCCTGAGCAAGAGGTCAAAATACCTCAAAGCATCAGGACATTGATATCAAAGATGACTGAAAAGAGCCCTGATGAGAGATATCAGACAGCTGAGGAATTAATAGAAGACATCGAGTATATCGAAAAGAATATAGACCTTGATTTTATAAAGGAATATGATGATTTTGCTACTAGAAAAATAGACGAGAGAGATATAAATAATTTTAATAGAAATAGAAGGGGCATAGCTCCTATACCGATGCCTTTAAATGGGGAGGACGAGGATTTCGACGAAGAGTACTACGATGATGACGACGAGTACTACGACGACGAAGATGAATACATAGAATCTCCTAGGGAGAGAAGACTTAGAAAGAAAAGAGAAAAAGAGCTAGCAAAGAAGAACAAGAAAAAAGACACTCCACAGGCGAGGAAAAAATTGAAAATTATCGCGGGAGTTCTGATTCTAATACTAATAGCTCAGGTGTTTTTCCTATTTAAGATTCTGGGTTTTAATGTGTTCGGTGCGTTTGGATCTAAAAATATGGTCGATGTACCGAACGTTGTAGAAATGAGCTTTGATGATGCAAAGGCCACGCTTGAAAAAGACGGCTTAGTGATCAAGCTAAAATCCAGGGAATACTCTTCTACAATACCTGAAGATGAGATAATTTCGCAGGATCCAAAAGATGGAAAGCTTAAAAAAGGTAGTTCTGTAGAGGTTGTTGTAAGTAGAGGTAAGGAAAATGTGCAGGTACCTAATGTTACGGGATTGCCACTGACACAAGCAAAAAAAGTTCTTGAGGAGAATGAATTAGAGCTTGGCGATGTAAAATACGAATACAGTACTGAACCAGAAGGTACGGTAATAAGTCAGAGTGTAGTCGGCGGAAGTGGAGTTGCCGGCGAGAAGGTAAGTCTTGTTGTAAGTAAAGGAAGAGAAGAAAGAGAAACACCTAGGATGAATCAACCTGATCTCGAGGAAGAAATAAGAAACAACAACAGGAATAACGAAAATGAGGGTTCTGACAGTGAAATAAGAAGACCTAACACAAATACTCCAAACACTCCAAATAACAACACTAATCCAGGAGGAGAAACAAATACAAATCCTGGAGGAACAGGAAATGGATCTGGAACAACAACCACACCGGGTGGTCAGACTGGAGGACATGGATCTACCGGCGGAAATACCACTGAGATTACGCCAAGGAGGTAAGGATGTTTAAAGGTAGGATAATAAAAGCACTATCAGGTTTCTACTATGTGAAGGTCGATAACTCTGAGGACATATACGCTTGTAAGGCGAGGGGTATATTTAGAAAAGAAAGTTTAACCCCTCTTGTAGGCGATTACGTAAAGATAAGCGTCACTGACGAAGGTGATATGGAAGGCGTAGTGGAAGAAATATTTGACAGGCACTCAGAGTTAGTCAGACCACCAATTGCAAACATAGATTTGGCGGTAATAGTATTCGCACTAAAAAATCCAAATCCAAATATAAATCTCTTAGATAGATTTATAGTATTGGCAGAAAGAGAAAGTTTGAAGGTATCCATTGTCTTTAATAAGATTGACATAGACAAAAAAGACGTCTTTTCGCACTATAAAGAAATATACACCAAGGTAGGATATAAGGTGTTTGGAGTAAGTGCTGAGAAAAATATAGGTATTGATGATCTTAGAGAAGAACTCAGGGAAAAGATATCCGTTTTTGCTGGGCCATCTGGAGTTGGGAAGTCATCCCTATTAAACGCAATAGACCCGAGTATAAATATGAAGACGGGTCAGGTTTCTAAGAAGATAGGCAGGGGGAGACACACCACCAGACATGCAGAGTTGGTTGAGTTTAGCGGAGGTCTTATAGCAGATACGCCTGGATTTAGTTCACTAAGCCTAAGCGATATAGAAAGCATAGAATTAAAGGAATACTTCAGAGAATTTAAAGACGTCGATGGATGTAGATTTGGAAACAAATGCATCCATGAGAATGAACCCGGATGCAAGGTCAAAGAACTTGTGGAATCTGGGGAGATAAGTGAAGATAGATACAAAAGCTATATACAGTTATTAAACGAGATAAGAGAAGTTGAAAATAGGAGGTACAGGTAATGGTAAAATTAGCACCATCAATACTATCGGCGGATTTCTCAAATTTAATAGCCGATGTAAAAGAGGTAGAGAAGGCAGGTTGTGAGTACTTGCACATAGATGTAATGGACGGTCATTACGTTCCGAATATTACACTTGGGCCTCCGATTATAAAATCTTTAAAGGGGAAGGTCGACATGGTGTTTGACGCCCACCTTATGATAACAGATCCAGATAGATATATTAAAGACTTTGTAGATGCCGGTTGTGATATCATAACAGTTCACGTAGAGGCCTGTACACATTTACACAGGACTATACAAAATATTAAATCTCATGGAATAAAGGCGGGGGTTGTTCTAAATCCAGCTACATCTCTAGACACGATAAAGTATGTGGTTGAAGATGTGGATATGGTACTTCTCATGTCTGTTAATCCGGGATTTGGAGGACAGTCATTCATACCAGCTGTGATGGAAAAGATAAAAGAGCTTAAAAAAATGATAGACGATAAAAATTTAGACGTTGATATAGAAGTTGATGGAGGCGTCGGAATAAATAATATAGAAGAAGTTGTAAAGGCTGGTGCCAATGTTATCGTAGCTGGTTCCGCTATATTTGGAAGTGATGACATAGGGGCCACTGTAAAAAAATTAAGAGAGAATGCCAGAGTTTAATATGAGGATATTAATAGCTTTAAATGGCATCTTAGAAGATAAAAATGCCCTCAAGGAGTACATTATCCCTGAGGGCTATGACTATATAATAGCAGCTGACGGAGGTGCCAATCATCTGAGAGCCCTAGGGATAACACCCGATGAAATAATAGGAGACTTAGATTCCATCAACGAGGAAATTATAGATGAATATAAAAAAAATAAAGTTGTCTTTAAGAAATTCAAGGCGGAAAAAAATGAAACCGATTCGGAATTGTGCCTGTTAAGAGCAGCTGAACTAAATGCCAATGAGGTTGACTTTGTATTTGCCCTTGGAGGCAGACTAGACCATGAATTATCTAATATAGCGATGTTGTATCATGCTAGAAAACTCGGCATAAAGCCAAGGATAATTTCATTGAACGAAGATATCTATCTCGTTAAGGATGAAATTTTAAGGATAAATGATGAAATAGGCAAGACTGTTTCAGTGATTCCCGTATATTCCGACATAGATTCAGTAAATCTCAGGGGGTTTAAATATCCTCTGCACAATTATTTTATGGAGTTTGGAAAGGCAAGGGGAGTCTCTAATATAGTAAAAGAGTCAGTTGCCGAGGTAGATATAGATGGTGGAGCTGTGCTAGTAATAGTAAATAGAAATATAATTTAGGATTTATAGAGAAAAATTAAAGGAGGTCGGTGCTACGGCACGTATTGCTATGGAGAAATTTAAAAACTTAGATGCGGTAATTTTTGATTTAGATGGGACATTATGGGATGCGTGCGATGCGCTAACTGATTCGTACAATAAGATATGCAGAGAGTACGGACAAGATGAAGTAGGTGTAGACCTAGTAAGATCACTTATGGGTAAAAGATTTGATGCGATATTTGAGGCTGTATTTCCAGGACTGGGAAAAGAACATATGGATAAGGTTAAAGAGCTTCAAGCAAAGTATGAAGATATTGTAATCAGAGAAAATAAAGGTGGGGTAGTCTTTGAAGGTATGAGGGACACCCTAGACGAGATAAATAAAAATATTAAGACATATATAGTAAGCAACTGTCAAGATGGATATGTGGAGGCTTTTGCTGACGTTCATGATATGTGGGATTATATCGAAGACTATGAAAATCCGGGGAGGACTGGTCTAGACAAGGCTGAAAATATAAAGTTGGTCTTAGATAGGAACAATATAAAAAATGCAATATACATAGGAGATACCCAACACGATAAGGACAGTGCCAAAGAGGCTGGTTTACCTTTTGTATTTGCTGATTATGGGTTTGGAGATGTAGATGAATACGATGCGAAGATAACAAAGCCAAGCGATTTACTGGATTTAATAGAGTTATAAGGGGTCAATTATGGCAGAAAAATACAATAAAACATTTTTTAAAAATAAATTTTTTAGAATCATATTCTCCAAGAGAATTATATTTATAATTTTAATCCTCCTACAATTAGGAGCTATGTTCTTGTTATATAATTTTCTTAGGGAAAAATATACCTATTACTATTGGTTTATCTATGCTTTAAATATATTGGTAACCATATATATCATAAATCGTAAGGATAATCCCGTATATAAATTGGCTTGGATTGTTCCTATACTGATAGCGCCAATATTCGGACCGCTACTTTATCTATTTGTAAGATTCCAAATAGGGACTCAACTTTTCAAAAACAATCTTTACGATGCTATTGAAAATATAGAAAACTATATGGTTCAAGATTACTCAGTGGTTGAGAGACTTAGGGAAATTGATCCACAAAAGGCAAATCTAGCAAATTACACGACTAATTCAGGCGGATATCCGATGTTTCAAAATACAGAGATAAAGTATTTCAGGTCTGGAGAGGAAAAGCTGATAGCACTACTAAGCGAACTAAACAAGGCTAAGGAATATATATTTTTGGAGTACTTCATTGTTGAGAGAGGAATAATGTGGGATTCAATCCAAGATGTCCTCGTAAAGAAGGCTCAAGAAGGCGTGGAGGTAAGATTTATTTACGACGGTACAAACAATATGGTAAAATTACCGAAAAACTTCAATGAGTACTTAGAAGAAAGAGGAATAAGAACGAGAGTATTCAATCCAATCAAACCTCTTTTAGCGACTTATCAAAATAACAGGGACCATAGAAAAATCGTAGTAATAGATGGTAAGGTCGCTTTTACAGGTGGAGTAAATCTAGCAGACGAATATATTAATGAAAAAGAGCTTTACGGATATTGGAAGGATACCGCAATAATGCAAAAGGGAGATGGAGTAAAGAACTTTACGGCAATGTTTTTGCAAATGTGGAATTTTTTAGGCAAGGAAAAGGGAGACGGAAAGAAATACCTCGGAAATCACAACGATAAATTCAAGGATGTAGAGCAAAGAGACGAACTTGGTTTTGTTCTAAATTATTCTGATTCCCCTATGGATAATGAATCAGTCGGAGAAAATGTCTATATGGATATAATTTCTAAGGCAAATGAATATGTATATATTACAAGTCCATACTTGATACTCGACTATGAGCTAGAGGCAGCTTTGGTTTATGCGGCTAAGTGCGGAATCGATGTTAGGATAGTACTTCCTAGTGTTCCTGATAAAAAATACGTACACCTTCTCGCTAGGGATCACTATAGACACCTAGTTGAAAGTGGCGTGAAGATCTATGAATTTACTCCAGGATTTATTCACGCAAAGATGTTCTTATGCGATGATATTGAGGCTGTTGTCGGTACAATCAACCTTGACTTTAGAAGTTTGTATCTACACTTTGAGTGTGCTTCATATATATATGGAAATCCTGTAATCGAGGATATAAAGGAAGATTTCGAGGATATATTCACTCAGTCAGAACTTATTACCATAGATAAGATAAATAGCTTCAACGTATTTTCAAGCTTTATAGGAAAGGTGCTAAAGGTATTTGCACCATTGATGTAGCAATGCTAAGGAGGGAAATATGGATACTAAGTATAATATTCTGGTCGTTGAGGATGAGAAGGATATAGCAGATGCTTTAGAAATATATCTAAAAAATCAAGGATATAATGTATTTAAAGGATACAATGGAAAAGAAGGACTTGAGATACTCAAAAACCAAGAAATTCATCTAGCAATTGTGGATTTGATGATGCCTGTCATGGATGGGCGAGAGATGATTTCAAAGTTGAGAGAAGAGTATGAGTTTCCTGTTATCATCCTATCAGCAAAAAGCGAAGAATTAGATAAGATAATGGGATTAAACGTAGGGGCAGATGACTATGTTACTAAGCCGTTTAAACCTATGGAACTCGTAGCCAGAGTCAACTCCCAGCTAAGAAGATATAAAAAGTATTTAAACCTACAGAGCGATTCTACTCAGGAAAAAGAGGGCTACTATCAAATAGGAGGCATTGAACTTAATGTAAACACCAATGAAGTCTTTGTAGATGGAAAATATGTAAAGCTCACTCCTATCGAGTTTAATATACTAAAGTTATTAATAAGCAATCCTGGGATAGTTTTTTCTAGTGATGATATTTATGAAAAAGTGTGGAAAGAAAGTGCGGTGAATTCAGATACCGTAATGGTCCACGTAAGGAAGATAAGAGAAAAAATAGAACTGGATCCTAAAAATCCTAAATATTTAAAGGTGGTGTGGGGAGTTGGATACAAATTCGAAAAGTATTAGAGCTAAGATTGCGGGATATTTCGAATCTCATGGAATGAACGTCGAAAATGTAAAGACGACATTTTTGAGCATTTTTTTGTTGATCCTCATGATAATCCCATCCGCCATGATTATTGAGAGATACTACTATGTTGAAACTCAGATAAAGTCAGCGGTCAATAAAAACCCGTTTCAAAACAACGAGTTCTTAAAAGATATTTATGGGGCGAACTACTTCCTATATTACAGACTCTATGAAAAAGAGCACGATAAACTAGTGAGTCCGTCCACCTTGTTTTTGAGAAGCGACACCATTAAATTTATCAAAAACAACTATGACCTAGACTATTACTCAGGTAAATTAACAGATGACTATATAATAAATGACTTTAACGAGGTATTTAAGAATGCAGGAAATTTAATAGTAAACTCAAACGGAAATTTCAAGTATTTGATACTGAATACGAAAAATCACAAGAGTATGGGCAATGTGACGGAGAATTTGACTATACAAAATAAGAAATCTTTTGAGGAAATGTCAGCTAAAGAAAAAAATGACCTGAGAAAACAGATTGACGATAATTACTCGCTTTTTCTAGTTATAAACTTTGATGAAAATGGTGATATGAAGGCTAAGTACACAAAAGGTATAAGTAAGAGTTTTGTAGACAACGGCCTCAGTGATTTAGTGACCAAGGAATTTACAGATTCGATCCAAGATTATGATGAAAATGGAGCGGATTTATTTTTCTATAAGAAGGAGCCAATAAAAAACAGAACATTTATTTACGCTGTACCTAAAAATTTAAAGGATACGTATTATACATCTGCGGACTCAATTTCATATTATATTAAGAAGTCCGAGATAAATGTGTACCTAGAGTTTGGGGATTATATAAACCTAGTGATGGGTATATTCGCTGCCATCATATTGTTGATACCAAATAAATGGTCTAAATATATATTTTCATTTAAGAGAATAAAGGGCTGGAATCTCGAGATAAACTTGTTTTGGATAATATCCCTGTTTACCTATCTATTCCTATATATCGGCTATGAGATAATGGTCAGATACACAATTAGCGGAAAGATGCTTTCAATATTGAGCATAGAAAATATCAGTTTGAATATGGCAAAGTTCGTTTCAAATGCCGTCAACTTTATTTACTGGATGCTAATTTTTTATACCATATTGATGGCTGTGACTTATTTGAAGCATATATTCGTCTATGGACCGATAAAGTTCATACGGAGAAAAAGCATTGTATTTGCTATATGTTCCCGTATATTCAGGTTTATAAAAAGGCACGTTCACAATATCTTCAATATAGATATAATCAAGTCATACAATAGGTGGATTATCGGATCTATTGTAGTAAATGCAGTGATACTTCTAGCGATATCTGCAATAATAGACTTTGAGTTCAGTAAGGTATTTTTAATATATTTGGTAATATACTCTATATTTTTACTGGTAATTTTGAGAAAAAAAGCAGACAATATAGAAAGAGACTACGAGAAAATACTTGAGATTACGGATTATGTATCAAAAGCCAATTTTGAAAAGGACATAAAAGGCGTAGATGTGGGATCATTTACGACGATGAAGTCAGCACTTTTGAATGTACAAAAGGAATACAAGAGGTCTGTCGAGGAAGAGGTAAAAAGCTCAAAACTAAAATCAGAGCTTATATCTAATATAAGTCACGATTTAAAGACACCTCTCACATCTATAGTAACCTATATCGAGCTTTTAAAAGATACGGAATTGGATGAAGATACTAGAAATGCCTATATAAATACTATAGATAGGAAGGCAAATAGATTAAAACTTCTAATAGATGATCTTTTCGAGATGAGCAAGGCCATCAGTGGTGCTGTAGTCTTAGATTTACAGTATATAGATTTGGTCGAACTCACTAAACAAAGCTTAGGTGAGATGGAGGACAAGATCGAAGCGTCGGGCTTAATCGTCAAGTCATCTTTCCCAGATAAACCAGTGATGATGAACTTAGATGGGATGAAGATGTTTAGGGTTTTTGAAAATTTAATCGGAAATATGTGTAAGTATGCACTTCCAAATACAAGAGTTCATATTGATCTCACCGATAGCTTAGAGAAGGTAAAAATACAGTTTAAAAATATAACAAATGAAGAGATTAACGTGGATCCAAGTGAACTTACGAGCAGGTTCGTCAGGGGAGACAAGGCGAGAAACTCTGAGGGAAGTGGACTTGGACTTGCGATTGCAAAATCTTTCGTCGAACTTCAAGGCGGGGTTATGAACCTATATCTAGATGCTGATCTATTTACAGTTGAGATAGTATTTAGCAAATTGGATGAGAAACTTTAGCTTAATAATATATTATTTAAAATAATAGAATAGTATTTTTAAAAAACCTCTTTCATATATATATATATATATATATGATATAATCAATATGCAAAATATATATATGGAGGAGGTATAGTATGATTTTTTCAAAGAAGAACATCGCACTAACTCTAGCTAGTACGATGTTTTTTTCTGTATTGATTTCTGGGAAATCAATTGCGGACAAGTATAAGGTAAGGGAATTTAAAGAAATTTTAGGTGTTAATAGGGTAGAGACTTCTATAAAAACATCTAATCTAGTAAAGAGTGATGTGGCTGTAATTGCGAGTGCATATAACTATGCAGATGCACTAAGCTCATACAACCTAGTAAAGTCTAACAAAGCGAAATTAGTATTAGTATCTAATGAGAAAGATGTAGAAAAGGCTCTTAAAGGTTTAAAGCTATCCAAGGCATTTATAATTGGTGGCGAGTCAGTTGTAGGTAAGGATATTGAAAATAAGGTAAAAGAATTTTGTGGTGATACAACGAGGATATCTGGTAAGGATAGATATGAAACCAACAATAAAACATTGGATGTAGCGAAATTTACTGAAGTTGGTGTGGCAGATGGAAGAAACTTCCCAGATGCTCTAGTAGCTGGAGGATTACTAAACAATAAAGGCTATGGTCTTAAGCTAGTTAAGGGAAATGAACCATATACATCTTCACAAAAAGTTGTATATACATTTGGTGGTAAGAGTTCAGTAAATAAAGATGGAGGTAAAAGATTATCTGGAAGCGATAGGTATACAACAGCTGACATGATAAACAAAGAGATAGGAAAGATAAATACTTCTGCAATTACCGATGGAGCTGATTATCCGGATTCTCTTAGTGCTTTAAATATCTTAAACTTAGATAACAATTCAGCGATTATAATTTCTAAAAAGGGACAGCTTACAAAGACAGCTAAGGAGAATATATTAAATACTAAGGAAGGTAATAATTATATTATTGGTGGCTCTGTAGGAAAAGAAAGGGTTTATCAGTCGCTTTCTAGTGGAATTATAGAAAAGGTGGTTTATATTACTAAAGATGAAGGTGGTAGGACAACTGGTAGCTATAGACCATCAGATAAAAAAGATAACGAAGATAAGAAAGAAGAAGAGTTTAATAAAAAGGTAGAAGAATATAGAAAAATAGATAAAGAAAGATATGAAAAATTAAAAAAAGACGGTGGATATGTAATATTAGTGGAATCACTAAGAAAAAAGGATAGTAGTTACCGAGAAAGTACATTTGAAGAAAAGTATCCGGAGGAATACAGAGCAAGATTTGATCTTTATAGTTATCCTACACTTTTTCTTGTGTATGATGATATTCCTAACATAGAAAAAGTAATAAGTGAAGTTAAAAGAGTATATGGACCAGAAGCAAATTTGGATCTAACCCAAGAAAAACTAAATAATATGAAATACGTAAAACCATTTACTGATAATGAAGGAAATAGTCTTTATTCAGTTCTTTTTACAGATAATATTTCATTGGAACTGAAAGTAGTAACAGATGAAAAAGCATTTAATATATATAAGAATAAAATAAATGTTATAGGTGATGATGAATTTATAGATCTTGCTTTTAAAGTGGCTAGAGATAATAAAAATATGGATTATTATATAAATAATGTACTAATAAACGTATATCGTAGTGATAGTGGAGATAAAAGATTTAGAGATTATGAACTACCGATAAAAATTGAACCCAAATATAGAGGAGATGATTATGGAAATAAGTATAGGGGAGAATATATTGATGGAGAGTTAGCAAATGCTGTAGCTATGGAAATAAAAACTCCGAGTAACCTTTTAGTTGAGCAGTATGACAAAGATAAGTTTGAAACTGAGATAAATGAATATAAAAAGATAATCAAGAATGCTACCAATGATAGTATGACTGAAAAAGAGAAAGTGTATGCAGTTGCTAAGTATCTGGCAAAAAATTATTATAAAGCACCTTGGAATGATATGTATCCTTTGACGGGAGGAGATATAAAAGGAGATAACTATTATAGTGTAGTAAACTATAAAAAAGCTTTTAATAATATTATGTTTTATATGAATAAAATATCATATATTAATGAATATGATAATAGCAATACATATGTAAGAGTTTATGTTGATGGATATTGGATAGATATTAATTTTAATGAAATGTTTAAAAGGGGATCAGGAAAGTGGATTAATGGAAAATATGTTGATGTAGATAAGTTAGATATTTACAAAAACTATATGGATATACCAGATGAAATATTTAAGGGTAAGGAATATGATAAAAAGGTATATACAGTAAATGGAAAGAGTGAATATCAACGAGTACAAGAAAAGGATAAAAAGATACTAGATAAATTTGGAAAATACTTTGGATATTAATCATTCAAAGAATACACGCAAAAACAGAAAATATATTTTAGTGATAGGTGTAACATATGTCTTGACAACTAAGAGTCAAACTAGCTAATTAAAATACGAACCTATTTATATACAACTCCATTTGTGTTATTATATTCTTAAACGAAATCAAGCACAAGGAGATGGTATAATGTATAACGACTCAATTAAAAGAGTTAATTTAGAGATAAATAAGGTTCCAATTACCGTATTTAGACCAAATACAAACGAAAAGCTAAAGACGATAATTCACTATCACGGTTGGTCTTCTTCAGCGGAAAAGTACGAGTTGATGGGGCAGATTTTCGCACTTCACGGTATCCAGTTTGTACTCGTTGAAATTGACAAGCACGGAGTTCGAGGTACTGCTGATTACTCGACTTTTTACGAGTCACCGGGAGTTATGGTATCGACTTTCAAGGAGTTTGAAGATATAAAAGAAGCTCTAATAGAAAGGCTAGATATCGATAGGAAGCATTTTGGGATATCAGGGCATTCTCTTGGCGGTATGATTGCTTCTTCGATTTTTGCTAGGCACGAAGATTTAAAACTCGCTGTAATCTATAATAGCACTATGGATTTTTCGATCTCTAAGTACTTGATTAGCGACGAGAGCTTAAGAGAGAAGATGAAAAAAGAGGGCAGCCTATACGAAAATAATGAGTATGACCCTATGAAATATTTAGACAACTTGGATTCAAGGCATATGTACATAGCGATTGGCGATTTGGATAATGTGATACCTCCTAAATTTATGGAAGAGGTTAAAGAGAAGTTAAAAGATTCTGGGATAAATATGGAAAATATGATTTTTGAAAATTATATGGAGGCTTCTCACAGCATTACTTATAGAATGGTCAATACAGCTCTTGAATATGTTTTGGAGAATCTGTAGCATATCTATGACTTAATATAATAATTAGAAA
>JASBZE010000002.1 GCA_029983575.1 Peptostreptococcaceae bacterium | reverse complement strand
ATCTTTAGACTTTAAATTTTTCTCATCAACGCTATATATTATACAACCAAAATAAAAAACTAACAGGGATGGTTTTGCCATCCCTTTTTTGCGAACATTTTTTAATAAAAATAACTTTAACTGCTTAAAATAAAGTAAAAACACGAACGAAGATAAAATTATTTAATATTATATAGCATATTATTCGTGTAATGTGGTATAATACCAATGTGCTAAAAATAAAAAATTAAATATGGAGGTATTGAAATGGAAAATCCTAATACGAAAAATCTTACGGGTATTAAAAGAGTTTTTCCTATCTTAGGACATCAGAAGGTGGATTACAAGAAGGAAATGACTGCTGGATTGACGACTTTCTTGACTATGGCGTATATCATCGCCGTAAATCCTAACATTCTTTCAGAAACTGGAATGAATGCTGGAGCCTTGGTTACAGCTACTTGTTTGGCTGCTGCCGTAGGGTGTTTGGTAATGGGGTTAGTAGCCGATTTACCTTTCGCACTTGCATCAGGAATGGGTCTAAATGCGTTTTTCGCTTATACGGTTGTCCTTAAAGGTGGGGTATCTTGGGAAGTTGCTTTGTCTGCGGTATTTATCGAAGGTATTATTTTCTTAATTTTAACCTTATTTAAAGTCAGAGAAGCTGTAGTAAATTCTATTCCAACGAATATGAAACATGCGGTGACCGGTGGTATAGGTATATTCATAGCTCTTATCGGTTTTAAGGGATGTGGATTAGTAGTGGCAAATGAAGCGACTTTAATAAGTTTAGGCAAGGTTAATTTAACAGTTGTAATTGCAGCTATAGGTCTATTTATTATATCTGTGCTTGATAAAAAAGGAGTAAAAGGTTCGATCCTTGTAGGTATCATAATAAGTTCTTTACTCGCATGGGGTTACGCTTTGTTTGATCCTAAAACAGCAGCTGACTTAGGAATATTCCTACCATCAGGAGTTTTTAAATTTGAGAGTATAGCTCCTGTAGCAGGGAAAATTGACTTCAGCTATATTACGAATCCTAAAACCATAGGAAACTTTATAGTAATAGTATGTACTTTCCTCTTTGTTGACTTTTTCGACACAGTTGGTGTCTTAGTAGGGGTTGCTTCAAAAGCAAACATGCTAGATGAAAAGGGAAATGTGCCAAATGTAGGTAGAGCTCTTTTAGCTGACTCAATCGGTACAACAGTTGGTGCCGTTCTAGGTGTTTCAACAGTAACTACATATGTTGAATCATCAACAGGTGTTCTTGCCGGCGGTAGAACAGGATACACTGCTTTGACGACTGGTGCACTATTTTTAATAGCTATGTTCTTCTCTCCTATATTCATAGCTATGCCTGCATGTGCAACAGCTCCAGCCTTAATATACGTTGGATACTTAATGCTAAGTGCCATTAAAGAGATAGATATCCATAATATAACTGAAGGAATCCCTTCATTTATTACAATAACGACTATGGCCCTTACTTATTCAATAGGTGATGGTCTTACACTTGGTATCTTATCATATGTTATTTTAAACTTGGTGTACAATATATTTGCACCAAAGGAAGAGAGAGAGCACGTATCTTGGATAATGATAATTTTATCTTTGATATTTATAGTTAAACTTTATTTCATGTAGTGGAGTAGAGTAGTCTATTTAACTTTACATTTTTTAGTGTGGGCGGTCACGGTTTTGTGGCTGTCCACACTTTTTTAGATAAATACCTATTCTTAGTGTATTGTTTATAAAATCTTTGGTGTGTTGTTTAAAAATCACGTCTTTTATAGCAATTAAACCGAAATAATATCATGAAATACTGATTTATTTGATTTTTGATAAAATAATACTTTATATTCGTTGAATTTTTTGGTATAATTAATTTATCACAAATAAAACCAAATGTAAAACATTCAAAAAGGTCGATTTTAGCATTGCATACACCACACACCTTAAAATGCAAGAATCGACCTTAAGAATTTCATAGCGTTCGAACGTGTAATTTTCAAGGGTTCCATTAGTTATAAGCAATACTTTGTAAAAAATATATATAAATAGCTATAAAATACCTAAATTTACCCTTTTTAAAATTATGGATATATGTTATAATCATATTGTATACGCTAGAAAGTGCGTTCAGGACAGGATGGCTTCAGGGGGTGATAAGGTGATTTATGGATACTGTCGAGCTACGACAGAAAAGCAGATTAAAGATGGATATTTAGACAGGCAAGCAGAACTTATTTCCGATAGGTATTTTTATGCTGAAATATACAAAGAAGAGAGCGTAGACTTAAATAACACGCCTGTATTTGATAATTTAATCGAAACTTTGAAACCTGAAGATACATTGGTGATTACTAAAATGGATAGATTTGCAAGAAATATTTCATCTGCTATATCTATAATTAGAAACCTTAGAAACAAAGGGATTAAAGTTCATATACTGAACCTCGGTTTAGTGGATGATTCGGCGCTTGGTAAAGTTGTTTTTAACTGTTTAGAGGCTTTTGAAGATTTTGATAAGGCTCTTTTAGTTGAGAGAACTCAGTCTGGTAAGGCAAAAGCGAAACAAAATAAGAATTTCAAAGAAGGAAGACCTAAAAAGTATACGGATAAGCAGTTAAAAGAAGCCGTGGATTTATTAAATATTTATTCTTATAAAAAAGTTGAGGAGATGACCGGTATTTCAAAGAGTACTCTAATTAGAGGAAAGAGGCAGTTCTCCAAATCATTATAATTAGTTAAACAAATTAAGACTGGCCTAGGCCAGTCTTTTTAGTATTTGCTTTAATAATATAATTCTTTTTTTAAAAGTCCTAAAGCTTCTAAATCCAAATGTAAACAAATTTTAATGACTTTCAGAGGACATCAATTCTATGAAGTTTTTAATTATAGCCGCTGTCATTCCCCATATCAGCCTGTTTTTATAAACGTAAAAATAAACCTCATACTCTCTTTTTAGAAATTTAAAGTTTTTGCTGTTAGGCATGTATTTCTCTATATATTCAAACGGAAAATCATCTGAGGGGCTTACTTGTGAGGAGTTTCTATATATTTCAGGAGAGTTTTCCATAAAGAATTTTATAGGTACCATAAATACATCCTTTACCTCATCCTTATTGTAATCATAGGTTTTGTAGTATTTAAGTCTTCCAACAAAAGGGTGTAGTATTGCACCTATAGGGGAGACAAAAAAATCACTTTGGCCAATGATTTCTATGTCCGTTTCTTTAACACCAAGCTCTTCGCAAGTTTCTCTTATGGCGGACTGCATTGGAGTTTCACCTGACTCCATTTTACCTCCTGGTAGTGAAACCTCCCCAGGCTGAGCTTTTAAATCAGTAGATCTAGTCTGAAATAATATATGTTCTTCCCCGTCAACATCAACTATAGGTATTAACACCGATGCTAGTTTTACTGATTTGAGTTTGTTTGTGTATGGATCATAATTTTTAAAAAAATCTATATTCATAACTACCTCCTTAAATATTTATTATTAATTCACTAAAATTATTTTCGTTATAATTTTTAATACCCATATAGATATAGTATATAATCAATATATAATTTACAATTGAATATGCGAGTAAATACGGATTTTTGTATGCATATAATCGTTGTACATGTTTAAAATAATTGTAGGTCACTTGATGGCTAGGTGTTTAATTTAGATAAGGCTAGTCCGGGGATTGCTAGAGATAATAGGGGTAAAAATATCTATGTTGATGGTGATATGAATTATGAACAGTTTCATAAGAAGTATGTTGAAGGTGACACAGAGTATAGCTTTAAGGAAAAGGCATGGAGAAATAGGCACAGTGATAGAAAGAAGTTTGAGAATTATAGAAAATTATTAGATGATGATATCCCAAAATCATTTGATGATTTTCAGAAAATAAAGTATAATAAAGGTGACAATTATGCTAAAGTGAAAGGATTTTATAAGTATAAAAAATCGAACCCAAATAGTAGCCAAATATGTTATGAAATTTATACTGAATTGAAAAATCTAGGAATAAATAAAGGTAATGTCTTACTACCTAACAGGGAAAATGCTTATATTCTACCAGATTCAGATGCTAAAATTGATACCAATCACATTATGAAAAGGATGAATGAAAGAAATATAACAGATGATGAAGTTAGGAAATTTCATAAAGATGCGGACGTTCAATTTAATAAATGGAAAGGTAAAAGAGAGTCATACTATACAGAAAATGGAGTTTCAGTAGTGGCTAACACTAGAGAAGGAATTAGGATATATAAAACTACTTGGAAAAAAGAAGATCTTGATGAGGATACAAATAAGATATTAGAGGTGATAAGTAATTATGCGAATAGAAAATAATATAATTATTGATACGTTGAATTACACTGATGATGATGTTAAAATAGTTGATGTTGATATGGATAGATATTGTGAAGCATATAATAAGACAATAGATTGTGATTTGTGTTACGATAGTATGATGTGTTTAACAGGATCTTTTACGATTTCATCAACACCTGAGCTTAGTAACATTAAATATATAGAAAAAGCTAGAAGGATTTGTAGGAAATGTATATTTAGTAATATATAAAGCACTTTAACAGTAGTTAGGGTGCTTTTTTAATGGTTTTAAGTCTAGTGTATAGGCTTTGTATATTATGTGTTTACATGTTATATATTTAAGGGTTTGAAATCCTCGACCCTTTATTTATATTACGTCCTAGATATGACGTTAAACTGTCTATTTTTTTATGCACTTTTTTCGCCTTGGTAATGGCGTTAAACTTACATAAATCGCGGTCGTTGTCGCGTTAAAAATGGTAAGACTACTCAAAGGCTTAAGGATAAGGTGAATGCTACTCAGATGGAGATTGAACAGTTAAGAGACGACCTGAAGGCGTCTACTGATAGGGTTGAGGAGTTTGAGAAAGTTGATGTTGAGGCTCTTAAAAAAGATGCCCAATATTGGAAAGAAAAGGTATATCAATGACAAATAACTTACTAAAAGTAAAATGACCAAATCATACTATATGTGGTATAATTAAATTAAATATATTACGGGGAGCTAAGGCTGAGAGGATTGTATCGACCCAAAAAGGTTTAGGTAATGCTAAACCCAGACACTCAGCAACCCCCAAGGGGTTGTTTTTTAGTTAACCGCTAAATGGCATCTATAGCCAGAAACGGAGGTAATATGAAAAAGATTTTTTCGAGGGTGAATTTCTTATACCCATTGATAACTTTTATAGCTATTATATTGATTTGGGAATTTGTAGTCGATATTAGAAATATCCCAAATTATATTATGCCATCACCTTCTACAATAATTGAGGTTTTTAAATCAGACTACCAAAACTTGTATTTTCATAGTCATGTCACTCTGTATGAGGCATTTATGGGGCTTATTTGCGCTGTCTTACTGTCGATTGTAATTGGGATAGTCATGGATGTACTACCGATTGTAAAAAAGTGTTTCTATCCAATAATGTTAGTTACTCAGATGATACCTACGATTACAATAGCTCCACTTATGATAGTTTGGTTTGGATTTGGAGTATTGCCAAAGGTCTTGTTAGTAATATTAACTTGCTTTTTTCCGGTTCTCATAAGTTTAGTAGATGGTATTGAAGGTGTTGACAAGGAGTTTCTAAACCTGTTTAAGACGATGAATGCATCTAAGTTTCAAACACTCGTCCACCTTAAGTTACCGATGTCTTTGAGCAAATTTTTCTCAGGACTTAAGATATCTGCCACATATGCGATAATGGCTGCAACTATAGCTGAGTGGTTAGGTGGAACAAAAGGACTTGGAGTTTACATGGTCAGGGCAAAATCATCTTACGCATTGGATAAAGTTTTTTCTTCGACTATTTTAGTAGTAATATTTAGTTTGATTTTTGTAGGAGTGGTAATACTGCTTCAAAATATTGCCAAGAAAAAAATATATAGGCGTTAGTTCAAGGAGGAATTATGAAAGTATTAAATTATTTAAAAAACACTGATAAAAATATGGTGAAAAAGATTACTGCATCTTTTTTAGCACTGACTTTGGGAGCGGTTATGGTTGGTTGTGCCCCAAAGGAAGAAACAAAGGGAAATGATAGGGATCTAAAGAAAATTACCGTTGTATTGGATTATACTCCTAATACAAATCATACCGGACTTTACGTAGCTAAGGATAATGGATATTATAAAGAGCAGGGGCTTGATGTAGATATTGTCCAACCGCCGGAAAATGGAGCAGCTACACTCGTGGCAACTGACAAGGCAGATTTCGGAGTATCATATCAAGAAGAGATAACTTACGCAAGAACAGGAAAAGACGTACTACCAATAAAGGCGATTGCTGCTGTAATTCAGCACAATACCTCAGGTTTTGCTTCTCCAGCTGATAAAAATATAAAAACTCCTAAGGATTTTGAGGGAAAAACCTATGGCGGTTGGGGAGCTGAAGCTGAAAGAGCCGTTATAAAATCAGTTATGGAGCAAGATGGAGCTGATTTTAGTAAGTTAAAGATAGTAGATATCGGAACAGATGACTTTTTGACAGCGACTAAGAAAAATATAGATTTTGCTTGGGTATTTGAGGGTTGGACTGTTATTGAAGCCAAGCTTCACAACCAAAAACTAAACTACATACCAGTAAATAGTCTAAATAAAAATTTGGATTACTATACTCCAGTCATCATGACTAGTGATAATAAGATAAAAAACAACCCTGAGCTAGTTAAAAAGTTTATGGCGGCAACTGCTAAAGGGTATGATTTTGCTATAGATAATCCAGAAAAATCTGCTGATATACTAATAAAAAACGCACCTGAACTAGATAAAATGCTAGTAAAAGAAAGTCAAAAATTCCTATCAAAAAAATATAAAGAAGATGCTCCTAGATGGGGACTTATGAAAGATGAAGTTTGGAAAAATTATGCGGACTTTATGAAGTCTAATAATTTGATACAAAAAGATCTAAAGCTTGAAGATGCATTTACCAATGAGTTTTTGCCTGAAAAGTAAGATGAAAGGTTGTTGAGTTTATGGAGAAAGTAAAGATAAAGCTAGAGGATATTGAAAAATCCTTCGATGGAAATAAAATCTTAGATAGAATTAGCCTTTCTTTAAAAGAGGGGGAATTTATTTCTATCGTTGGGCCAAGCGGTAGTGGCAAGAGTACAGTATTCAATATTATATCTAGGCTAATCGATGCTGATTCTGGTAATGTAGATGTAAATGGCAAGTTAAGTTATATGTATCAAAATGATTTGTTACTTCCTCATAAGAACATAATAGATAATGTAAGCCTGCCTTATGTTCTAAAAGGTGAGTCAAAGAAAATTGCTAGAGATAAGGTTAAGGAACTTTTTGGGGTCTTTGGACTTTCTGGCTATGAGATGCGGTTTCCAGATGAGCTATCAGGGGGTATGAAGCAAAGGGCTAATTTCATGCGTACATTCATCACTTCTCACGATATAATGCTGCTTGATGAGCCCTTTGGTTCCTTAGATTCAATCACAAGGTATTCCATGCAGGAGTGGCTTATAAACCTGAGAAAGAAAATTCCAACATCAATTGTGATGATAACTCACGATATTGATGAGGCTTTAAATCTTTCTGATAAGATCTACGTCTTTTCGGATAAGCCAGCCAAGGTATTAGAGATAATCGACTTGACTGATGAAGGTAAAAGAAATGAGGAAAATATGATTCATATAAAAAAAGACATTTTGGATCTTTTAGCATAGTTTAGCGATGGTTTTATTAAAGTTAAAATAATCTATTTAGATAGTTTATAGTGAAATTGAAGTGCCGGTTGTATTTATGAAACAATATATATAACCGGCTTTTTATATGTTATTTTTATAAAGTGTTTAATTAAGATATTTTTAGCTTTCAGATAAGGTATTAATATTGGCGATAGTCGAGAAACCAAAATTTTAGTACTTATTCATTTGGTTATGTTATAATATATTGTAGGTTATTAGACAGAAATTAATGATTAAACTATGATTGGAGAGCGTATGAATATAGATTTAAAAAAGGTAACTCCAATGATGAGGCAATACCTTGAAACTAAAGAAGAATACAAAGACTGCATACTAATGTTTAGGCTAGGAGACTTTTATGAAATGTTTTTTGAAGATGCTCTCCTAGCTTCTGATGTATTGGAGATTGCATTGACTGCAAAATCATGCGGGCTTGATGAGAAAGCTCCAATGTGTGGAGTACCTCATCACAGTGCTGAATCATATATAAGCAGGTTGGTTGAAGCTGGATACAAGGTTGCTATAGCCGAACAAATGGAAGATCCTAGATCGGTAAAAGGGATCGTCAAAAGAGAGGTTGTGAGGATTGTTACGCCGGGCACACTATTAGACGAGTCTTTTTTAGATAATAAATCAAATAACTATCTTTTGGTAGCCATAAAAATAGATGAACTAGTATCTCTAGCATATATAGATATATCTACTGGCGAGTTTATGTCAACACAGTCCGATATAAGGAGGGCAATGGATGAAATACTTAGGATAAGACCATCTGAGGCTTTGTTATCCGGTGATATTTATGAGAGTGTATCAAAGGTAGATATAAATACCCTAGCACAAAATCTAGGTGATTATAGATCAAAATATAATTCAAAAAACTCTTTGGAAATATTGAAAAAGTATTTTACAAATGAACAGATAAATAATATAAATACCGTTGATAAAGATGGACTTATTATCGCCATGGCAATTTGCCTAGACTATATAGCATCTACACAAAAACAGATCGCGGGAAATATAAATAGATTCAGAATGTACACTCTTGATGATTTCATGGTTTTGGATAATTTTACGAGGTCGAATTTGGAGTTGACGGAGACGATTAGGGGATCTAAAAAGAAAGGGTCCCTCCTTAGCGTATTGGATAGGACATCTACGGCAATGGGAGCTAGATTACTTAAAAAGCACATTGAAGAACCCCTTATTTCTAAAGAAAAAATAGAAAATAGGCTTGACTCCATAGAGGCTTTATTTAACGACTACCCATTAAACATGGATGTATCGTACACACTCAAACATATATACGACATTGAGAGGATCTGCGCTAAGATAGCTTATGATAAGGTGAATCCAAAGGAATTAAACAGTTTAAAGGAAAGCCTAAGATATCTCCCCGCGTTAAAGAGCATTTTATTAGACTCAAACTCTGCTTCAATAGTATCATTAGTTGAAGATATGGATACATTAGAGGATATATTCAATTTAATTGACGAGACTATCCTAGAAGATCCAAAGATGAGCATAAGAGAGGGTAATATAATAAGTGACAATGTAAGCAAAGAACTTGATGAGTTGAGGGATATATATAAAAACGGTGCCGGGATAATATCATCGATAGAAGTTAGGGAAAAAGAGAAGTTAAATACAAAAAACTTGAAAGTTGGATATAACAAGGTTTTTGGTTACTACATCGAAATAACTAAGGCTCAGTTAGCTCAGATTGTATTGCCAGAGGAGTATATTAGAAAGCAAACACTAGTCAATGCCGAGAGATTTATTACTCCCGAGTTAAAAGAGATTGAAGATAAGATTATCAATGCTGAGAGCAGGATTAAGGACCTTGAATATGACATATTTGTAGAACTTAGTGGAAATTTGCGTGAAAATATATTTAGATTGCAAGAAACTGCTAGGATAATAGCTCTTATTGACGTATTTTCTTCTCATGCGTCAGTAGCTATGGAAAATGAGTATATAAGGCCAACAATTGTTGACGATGATGAATTCTATATTAAAGATGGGAGACATCCGGTAATTGAAGCTATAACAGGAAGGGAGAAATTCATTCCAAATGATACTTTTTTTGATAGGAATAAAAGTTTGATAAATATAATAACCGGTCCGAATATGTCGGGAAAATCGACTTATATGAGACAGTCCGCACTGATATCACTGATGGCTCACATAGGATCGTTTGTACCTGCAAAAGAGGCTAAAATACCTATATTAGACAGGATATTTACAAGGGTTGGAGCAAGTGATGACCTTGCACACGGTCAGTCTACATTTATGGTTGAGATGGCAGAAGTTTCTCATATATTGAGTAACGCTACTGACAAGTCCCTAATAATATTAGATGAGATTGGTAGAGGTACTAGTACTTATGACGGAATAAGTCTTGCTTGGTCGATAGTTGAGCATATACATGAAAAGATCAAGGCTAAAACACTGTTTGCAACTCACTACCACGAACTTACTGACATGGATGCCGAATACGATAACGTAAAAAACTATTCAGTAGAAGTTAAAGAAGATGGGGACGATATAGTGTTTTTAAGAAATATTATAGAGGGACCGGCGGATAGAAGTTACGGTATTTACGTAGCAAAACTGGCTAGAATTCCAGAAGAGATTATTAATAGGGCCGATGAAATCTTATTGAGTTTAGAAAAAACCCATAATAAAAATGCTGAAATTATAAAAAGCGGTTCTGAAAGTGTGGGGGAGGTCATTAAGACAGTAAAAACTGAAGTTGAAAATACTGGGTCTGCAAATACTGAGATTATTGAGACTTTGAAAAACGTGGATATTTTTATGCTTACACCTCTTGAGGCAATGAACATACTTAATGAACTAAAAGAAAAGGCAAAATAGGTGATAATGTGAATGTAATTAATGTTTTAGATAATTCAACAATAGATAAGATAGCGGCGGGAGAAGTTGTAGATAGGCCCGCATCAATTGTAAAGGAGTTAGTCGAAAACTCTTTGGATTCAGGTGCGACTTCTATAGATGTAGAAATTAAAAACGGGGGAAAGTCATATATAAAAATTAGCGACAACGGAAGTGGAATAGCTTCAAGCGAAGTAAAAAAAGCTTTCTTAAGGCATGCAACGAGCAAGATAACATCTGTTGAAGACTTAAATAACATTTTAACTCTAGGATTCAGAGGGGAAGCTCTTGCAGCTATTAGTTCAGTAACTAAGGTTGAGATAAAGACGAGAATAAAAGAAGAGCCTGTTGGGACTCATATGATAATAGATGGTGGCGTCGTAGTAAAAA
Organism: Peptostreptococcaceae bacterium; assembly: GCA_029983575.1. Classification (GTDB taxonomy): domain Bacteria; phylum Bacillota; class Clostridia; order Peptostreptococcales; family Peptostreptococcaceae; genus JASBZE01. The sequence goes on along the minus strand of JASBZE010000002.1, from coordinate 41,148 downwards.
AGGAGCCTATAGGAACAAATGTTGGAACAACAATAGAGATTAAGGATTTATTTTACAATGTACCTGCCAGAAAAAAATTCTTAAAGTCTGATTCAGCTGAGACAGTTCAGATTAGCAATTTCATAAATAAAATTTCATGCGGTAACCCAAGAGTTAAATTCAGATATACCTCTAATTCAAAAACAGCTCTTATGACTCCGGGAAATGGAGTATTAAAAGATACGATAAGAAGTGTATTTGGAAGAGACGTAGCATCTAATTTAATAGAGGTCGATACGGAAAATAAGCTTTTTAAACTAGACGGATATATTTGTTCTAACAGGGAATACAGATCAAATAGAAATCTCCAAGTAGTATTTATTAATGGACGCCTTGTCAGGAGCAAGGTTGTTAGCGAGTCTATCTCTGAAGCATATAAGTCTGTTCTTCCTATAAATAAACACGGAATTTGCTTTTTAAATATGACGATTAACCCGAGCAGTTTAGATGTAAACATACACCCACAAAAACTTGAAGTAAAGTTTGAAAATGAGAGGGATGTGGAACAACAGCTATCTGATTATCTAAGAGGTATGTTAATGGTATCTAATCTAAGTGGAGGAAGGTCAATATCTGATTTTTCTAGAGAGGATATACCGGTAAGAAAAGTTGAATATAGAGAAAACAATGTCGATAGGGAAATTGATAAGGAAAAAAAATATAAGTACAATAAAGCAGAGATTAGTGATATAGAAGATGCAAAGACCTTGGTAAATGATGAAATTTCTGAGTACGATAGATTTAAGAATAATAGTTTTGGAACTTTTTTATCCGTTGATAAGAAGCTTTCGAATATGGGATATAATGATATATTAGAGGTTGAGCCAAAGAAAAAAGACAAAAAGCCAAAGCAAGAATCACTTTTGAATCTTAATTATAAATATATTGGTATAATTTTTGATACTTATATAATACTTCAGAAGGAAAAAACTATGTTTCTCCTAGACCAACACGCTGCCCATGAAAGGATATTATATGAGACATATATGAAAAAATACAAAAATCAGGATATAGAGTCGCAGTTTCTTCTAGCCCCTATAATTATGGAAGTTAACTCCAGTGATATTGTAGTCATAGAGGAAAATCTAGAAATATTTAGAGGGTTTGGTTTTGAGGTTGAGCTATTTGGAAACAGACATATAGCTATAAGAGCGGTTCCCGTTATTTTTGGAGAGCCAGAAAGCGAAAAGTTCATTTTGGAGATACTTGATAATATTGATAAGGTAAATTCTTTTTACGATTTAAGGCTTGATGATCTCGCTCAGATGGCTTGTAAAACTGCAATTAAGGCACATGATATAATAGACTATCACAATGTTTACGCATTGCTTGAAAAACTTGGAGAATGTGATAATCCACACACGTGCCCACATGGAAGACCTGTAATGGTAGAAATTGGAATCGATGAAATAGAGAAGATGTTTAAGAGGAGGATGTAATGAAAAAAATACCACTTGTCATATTGACAGGGCCAACTGCTGTTGGAAAGACTTCACTGTCAATAGATATAGCTAAAAAATTTAATTGCGAAATAATATCCTCTGACTCTATGCAGATATACAAATACATGGACATAGGTAGCGCCAAGGTCACTGAGGAAGAAAAAGAGGGAATAAAACACCACCTCATAGATTTTGTCGACCCTGATGATAATTACAGCGTATCGGACTTTAAGGAGGATGCTTCTCGAGCAATTGAGGAGATAAGTAATAAGAATAAAGTGCCCTTAGTCACAGGAGGAACAGGTCTTTATTTAAATTCACTTATATACGATATGGACTTTGCAAAGGCTGATAAGGACGATGAATTAAGAGAGAAGTATATGGAGTTGGCAGATGAGCTTGGTCCTGAAAAGCTGCACGATTTCCTAAGGGAAAGGGATCCACAGGCTGCTGAGAGAATACATCCAAATAATGTAAAGAGGGTTATAAGAGCTTTAGAAGTCGTTGAAAGTGGAGGAACAAATCGCGATTTTACAAAGGACCTCAGTTTAAACGACAAGTACAATCCAATTATAATAGTTCTTGATAGGGATAAAGAAGAGCTAAATGAGAGGATATACAAAAGAGTTGATATGATGTTCGATCAGGGTCTGGTAGATGAAGTTAGAAGTATTTTAAATAAAGGATATGATAGAAACCTTACGTCTATGCAGGGTATCGGATACAAGGAAGTAATTGACTATATAGACGGATTGTATTCCCTAGATGAGGTTATTGAGAAGATAAAGATATCTACAAGGCAGTACGCAAAAAGACAACGAACTTGGTTTAGAAGATATAAAGACAAGTTATACATTAACTTTTCTGAACTGAGTTATACTGAGGCTAAGGATAAAATATACGATTATATTGAAAATAGGTTAGGGGGTAGTTCATGTTAGAACAGACAAGAGATCTCATGAAAAAATCATATGGTATCAACGAAGATATTTTTAAGATGTCAGAAGTCGTTTTAGATGACGTCAAAGGAGAATTTAAAAAGTTAAAAGAGATAAGCGAATTCAATCAATATAAGGTTTTAAAGGCTATGCAAGACGCAGGTTTGTCAGATATACATTTTAACTGGACGACTGGCTATGGATACAACGATATAGGTAGAGAAAAAGTCGAGGAGATATATACAAATATATTTAAAACCGAGGATTCTATAGTTAGACCGATCATAGTAAATGGAACTCATGCCCTGTCTCTAACCATACAGGGAATAGTAAGACCAGGAGATGAAATACTTTCTATAACATCCTCGCCTTACGAGACCCTCCTAGGAGTAATCGGAGTTAGACATGAAAAGGGAAACCTAGTCGATGAATTTGGGGTATCGTATAAACAGCTAGAGTTTTTGCCTAGTGGCGATATAGATTTAGACGGGATAGAAAAATGTATAAATGAAAAGACTAAGTTGGTTATTATTCAGAGGTCAAAGGGTTATGCGTGGAGAAAAGCTATGACCATAGACGATATAAGCGAGGCAGTCAAGAGGGTTAAATCAGTCAGAGAAGATGTAATTGTAATGGTGGACAATTGTTACGGTGAGTTTTTAGATATAAAAGAGCCTACCGAGGTTGGAGTTGATGTAATGGCAGGTTCTTTGATCAAAAATCCAGGTGGTGGCCTAGCTCTCACAGGTGGCTACATAACAGGAAGAAAGGACTTAATAGAATTAATAGCATATAGAATGACTTCACCGGGGATAGGAAAAGAATGTGGTCTTACGTTTGGGCAGACTAGAACAATGTTGCAAGGTCTATTTATAGCACCGCATATTGTATCACAAGCTTTAATGGGGGCAATATTTTGTTCTAGGTTGTTTGAAAGATTAGGTTTTAATGTCCATCCTAAATACAAGGATAATAGGAGCGATATTATCCAAGCTATTGAACTTGGAAGTGCTGAGGCTTTGATTTCATTTTGTCAAGGGGTTCAGATGGCCGCTCCAGTAGATTCTTTTGTAACGCCTCTTCCATGGGATATGCCAGGATATGATGATCAAGTAATCATGGCGGCAGGATCTTTTGTACAGGGGTCTTCTATTGAGCTTAGTGCGGATGGACCTATAAGGGAACCTTACAACGTATATTTTCAAGGGGGCTTAACATTTGAATATTCAAAGATGGGCTCACTTATGGGACTTCAAAATATGGTAGAAAAAGCTGGTATGAAATTAAATTTTAAATAAATCTGATGTTTTAAATCAATGCATTGGGTTTTAAATTAAAAATAGATGTGTATTTAGAAAAGGAGAGTAGTTATGAGTACAGAGATTTTAGAAAATGAACAGAAAGTTTACGACAGGCTTGAAAAATTAGGTATAGATTATAAGGTTATCGAGCATGATCCTTTATTTACAGCGGAGGATTTAAAATCAATAATGGATAGGGCCGAAGGTGTTCACTGTAAAAACTTATTTTTGAGAAATGCTAAGGGAAATAAGTACTACATGATAGTTTTAGAACACGACAAAGATGTAGATTTAAAAAATGTAAAAGAATTAATCGGAAGTACGAGACTATCTTTTGGGTCTGCTGAGAGACTTCTAAAGGTATTAAACCTGACACCTGGATCAGTTAATCCATTCTCTTTGATAAACGATGAAGAGAAGCTTGTGGAGCTTTATATGGATAAGGAGATATTTAGAGGGCAGCCACTTAATTTTCACCCAAATGTAAACAATAAGATGGTAACTATTGCAGAAAAAGATATATTGAAATATCTAGAGAGCGTAGACCATGAACCTGAGATTATCAAATTCTAGTTATAAAAAATCAACTTTGATTTTAAAAATGGAAATTTACTCTAAAAATAAAGAAAGAAGGTGGGTACATGATATATTTCGCACACTTTAACTTCAATGTATTGGACTTAGAAAAGAGTCTGAAATTCTACGACGAGGCCTTGGGTCTTAAAGTAGTTAGAGAAAAAAATGCCGATGATGGAAGCTTTAAACTCGTTTATCTAGGAGATTCATTAACTCAGTTTCAACTAGAGTTAACCTGGCTAAGAGATAGAAAAGAACCGTATAATTTAGGAGATTTGGAGTATCATCTCGCTTTTGAAACAGATGAGTATGAAAAGTTCTATCAAAAACACAAGGATATGGGAGTTATCTGCTACGAGAATCCTTCTATGGGGATTTATTTTATCTCTGATCCCGATGGATATTGGATTGAGATAGTACCGTCAAAAAAATAAATAATAAGATTTAATAAACACAATCTATTGTATCTAAAAAAAGCCATTTGTTAAGCCTGAAGGGGTATTTTACAAATGGCTTTTTATTCAAAACATATAGTGCTAATTTTGTCAAAAAAAATCTAAAAATTTTTTTTCATTCATAACCTTTGTCATTGCTTAAATACAGAAAAAAATCCATAATTTATCGAAAATTATGTCTTGATTTTTATTGGTTTATGCTATATAGTGTATTAGGGATCAAAAATAAGGGGTTTAAACCACAATATGTAGTGGTCATAAGTAAACTCAGTTTTGACACCGGAATTTATAAACAAATTATTAAATTTTAAATTGGGATTGAATCACCCAGGATATATAGGAGGAATCTTATGCAAGTTATAAAAAGAGACGGCAGTAAAGTTGATTTTGATAGGCATAAAATAAGAATAGCTATTGAAAAAGCGATGAAAAACGGAAGCGGTATCTATCAACCAGAGATAGCGGACGCCATTTCAATCGACGCTCAGTATTTTTTTGAATCACATGAGCAAACACCAACTATTTCAATGATTGAGGAGTTTGTCTACAATAACCTCATCGACTATCACCACAAGGAAACAGCGAGGTCATACGAAGGCTACAGGGCGGTACAAGAGTTTAAGAGACAGACTAATACGACTGATAACTCAATATTAACGCTTCTAAACAAACAAAATGAAGATGTAATGAAGGAGAATTCAAATAAAAATTCTATCATAGGATCTACACAAAGAGACCTGATCGCTGGAGAGGTGAGCAAGGATATAGCTAGGAGAATGTTAATACCACCATATATAGTGCACGCTCACGACACAGGAGCTATTCACTGGCACGACATGGATTACACACTTCAACAGATATTTAACTGTTGTCTAATAAACATTCAAGATATGCTAGACAATGGAACTGTAATAAATGAAAAAATGGTAGAGTCACCAAAGTCTTTCTCTACAGCATGTACGGTGACAACTCAGATCATGGCACAAGTTGCGAGCAATCAGTACGGTGGTCAAAGTATAACTATAAGACACTTGGCACCATATCTTAGAAAGACTTACGATAAGTTTTACAAGTTCTACCTAAAAAAGTACGGAGATGAAGAGTTGGCTAAGGATCTTGGAAATGATATGATGCTTAAAGACTTGAAAGATGGCGTTCAAACTATTAGATACCAACTATCCACTCTTATGACAACTAATGGTCAAGCTCCATTTGCGACCATTTATCTAGAGGTTGAGGTTGGGGATGAATATGAAAAAGAGATGGCGTTAATCTGTGAAGAGATGATTAAACAAAGGCTCGAAGGAATGAAAAACTACAAGGGTCAAAACATAGGCGAGGCATTTCCTAAGCTAGTTTACCTTTTAGATGAAGACAACTGTCTAGAGGGTGGCAAATATGATTATATTACTAAGTTAGCTGCTGAGTGTACGGCAAAAAGACTAGTTCCAGATTATCAGTCAAAGAAAATTATGCAATCAAACTACGAAGGTCACGCATTCCCTCCTATGGGATGTAGAAGTCACCTATCTCCATGGAAGGATGAAAATGGAGAATACAAGTGGTATGGTAGATTTAATCAAGGGGTTATTTCGCTAAATCTTCCACAAATAGCTTTGGTTGCTAATAAGAAGATGGGAATATTCTGGCAGATACTAGATCAAAGATTAAACCTTTGTAAAGAGGCTTTATTAGTTAGACACAAGATGCTTTTGGGAACTCTATCAGACGTATCTCCAATTCACTGGCAACACGGAGCCATAGCTAGACTAGAAAAAGGCGAGAAGATAGATAGATTCTTAAAAGACGGTTATTCAACTCTTTCTTTGGGATATGTAGGTATTTACGAGATGGTTCAGGCTATGCTAGGAGTAAGTCACACTACTGAAGTTGGAGAAAAGTTTGCTCTAGATGTAATGAATTATATGAATCAAAAGTGTAAAGAGTGGAAAGAGGAAACAGGATTAGGATTTAGTTTGTATGGAACTCCTGCTGAAAACTTAGTATATAGATTCTGTAGAATCGACAGGGCAAAATACGGTGAAGTAAAAAATGTAACTGACAAGCTATATTATACAAACAGCTATCACGTAAATGTACTTGAAGAGATAGATGCTTTTGATAAGTTGAAATTTGAATCTAAATTCCACCCAATAAGCGGAGGAGGATGTATTTCATATATAGAAGTACCGGATATGACTAGAAACCTAGAAGCCGTTGAACAAATAATAAACTTTATTTATCACAACGTTCAATACGCAGAAATAAACACAAAACCAGATGTGTGCTATGCATGTGGCTATACAGGAGAAATCCAAATAGACGACAATCTAGAGTGGTATTGCCCATCTTGCGGAAACAGAGACGAAGATGAAATGCAGGTAATGAGAAGGACTTGTGGATATATTGGAACTAACTTCTGGAACAAGGGAAGAACAGAAGAGATAAAAGATAGGGTGCTTCATCTATAATGAGATACTTTAAGATTAGAAGATTAGACGTTACAAATGGGCCAGGAGTGAGGGTGACGCTTTTTGTTACAGGATGCTCACACAAATGCCCTGGTTGTTTTAACGAAGAGCTTCAGGATTTTGAGGCTGGTAAGATATGGGACTCTAAGTCAAGAGACGAGATAATTGAGTATCTGAAAAATCCTATGGTTGTAGGGCTAAACCTACTTGGAGGAGAGCCTTTAGAACAGACTATGGACACTAGCTTGAGGGACTTACTTAGAGAGGTAAGAGCTATGGATAAATCGATTTGGCTTTGGACTGGTTTTATCTTTGAAGACTGTCTGGAGGATGAGGACAAGATGGATATCATCAAAGAATGTGATGTCATTATCGATGGACCATTTATCAAGGCTAAGAGAAATATTAAACTCAAGTACAGGGGTTCTGAAAACCAGAGGGTTATTGATGTAGAGAAGTCACTTAAAGAAAATAAAACAATCCTTCATGATATGAAATAAACTCTCTCAAAAAAGGAATAGAGATTTAATTTCGGGATATACGTAAACTGTATTTGAACTTTATAAAATAAAACTCATAATATGTAAAGACAGTGAACATGGTCAAAGCTCACTGTCTTTATTTTTTTAAAAATTTATCTGATTATCTGTGATTAAAATTCATCGACTTTATTTTTTTTATTAAATAATATATAATATTTAATATGTTTATGGAGGTTTTTATGAAAAAGAAGTTTTTAATGACGTATATGACACTTGCGATTTCACTGACTTCAGTAGGTATATCCGATGCTCACGAGGTGGAGAGGGTTAGTGGAAGATCAAGGGTAGATACGGCTGTCGAGATAAGTAAGAAAATATTTAAGGATCTACCAAATGACGACTTATCTCAAAATAATTCAGAAGAAAATAATTACGACTTGTCAAAAAATGAATCGACAGAAAATACAAATGGCTTGTCAAATGTCGAATCTATAGATAATACACAGAAACTACCAAACGGCAAGTCTAAAGAAAATAACCAAAGGGTAGTTGTTCTAGCAAACGCATATAGTTACGTAGATGCACTTCCAGGAGCGGTTTTAGCTAATGCATATGGAGGAAGCCTACTTTTAACAAAGGGAGATACTTTATCTTCTTCTACATCTAACGAGATTGAAAGGATAAAGCCTAGTAAAATTTTTATATTAGGTGGGGAAGGATCAATTTCAAAGGCCATAGAGGAGGATATAAACTCTAGAAATATAGAAACCATCAGAATAGGTGGACATAGTAGGTATGAAACCTCTGAGCTCATTGCTAAGGAGATCGAAAAAAAAGGAAGTATAAAAGGCTTATTGATAGTTTCGAACGAGGCTGATGCGGTATCAGCGTCCTCTATAGCAAAGAACAATATGCCAATAGTACTCGTTAGGAAGAAATCTGCATATGTAGCTAGTAAAAATGTAAAAAAGGTTGTACTCGGGGGTACTGGATCGGTTTCAGATGAACTGTATAGTCAACTAGGATCACAGTCTCGTATAAACGGGAAGAATAGATATGAAACTGCTTTAATGATAGCCAAGCAGTCAGATTATGAAAATTTAATAATTGTCAACGGTAAGAATATTATAGATGGTTTGACAGCCGGCACTCTAAGTTATAAAAATTCGTCTGCAATAATTTTAACTAATGGTAAATCCCTAAGAAAATCAGTTTTTGATTATGTCAATTCAAAAAATAAAAAAATAACAATTGTCGGCGGCGAGAACTCTGTTAAAAGTGATGCGATAAATAAGATAACACCTGATTTAGCAAATGCTGATAGCATACAAAAACCTAAGGACAAAAATAGCTTTGAGTATTGGGATTACTACAATAATTACAGTGATAAACTCATATACACCGAGGATCAAATTCGAAAATTAAATATTAAAAACTCAAAGAAATCAAAGTATATTAACGATGTTTTGGATTTAAAAGTAAAGTATTACGCAGTTGCTGCAAGGAGAACTGTCCTTAAGAACAGTCCCGTATCAGATAGTTCAAGCTCTGATAGAAAAAATGATTATGAAGCTTTAACTGCGGTATTTCCATGGGACGAGCTCGCCATAATTGAAACGAGCCCAGATAATAAATCATTTAAGGTGGTAAGCAGTGATTATCAAGGATGGCTTCCAAAGAAAGACGTAATGGTAGTTGGTAAAAATGTGATAGAGAATAAAAGAAAAAATCAATTTATAACTATAACGAGCAGGCAGATAAAATCATCGGATGGAAGACTTCTCGACATGGGTACTTACCTTCCATTGGTAAGAGAAAATAAGGATAGTTTTGATGTGTTGATGCCAGTTGCCGGGGATTCATATAGGGTAAAATCTGAAAAAATATATAAGACAAACTCTGTAAAGGGGTTTTTGCCATTTACTCAGAAAAATGTAATCAGACAATCGCTTAAATTTCAAGGCGAAAAATACGGTTGGGGGCATAGTAATACAACTAGGGACTGCACGGGCTTTATAAGAGATGTATACAGGAGTTTCGGAATAAAGATGGCTCGCGACACCAAACAACAAAGCACAGATGTAGTGGGAGAGAGCACATTACTGACTGGAACAAGAACAAATAAAGAGAATATACTGAGCAGGAAATTACCGGGTAATACCGTGTATTTACCTGGACATGCGTTTATATATTTAGGTAAAGATGAAAACGGCGTGATGAATATGGTACACTCTTACGGAACAAAATATTCAAATGGTAAAATACTTTCTATTTTTAAAAATGAAATAAGCGGTATAAACACCTTTGCTGATTCTCAAAATACATTTTTAGGTTATTCAACAGTTATAAAGGATTTTTATAAACTTGATTAACGAGATTAAGATATTTATTTAATAAAATTACTTTAGAAGTGGAGCTTTTTAGCTCCATTTTTTTTATCTTCATTTTCCTTATAGAATCCTTAAAAATTTATATTATACTATTTTCAAAGAATGGAGGTAATTTTATGAATAAGTATATTTTAGAGACTAAAGAACTTACAAAAACATTTGGAAAGCATAAGGCAGTAGATAGAGTTTCATTAAAAATTGAAAAAAACTCAGTATACGGACTCCTAGGTCCAAACGGAGCTGGTAAATCCACAGTCCTCAAAATGATTGCCGGAATGCTTCACAAATCTTCCGGCGAAATGCTATTTGAAGGGCATAAGTGGAGCAGAGAGGATCTATCATATATAGGATCGCTGATCGAAACACCTCCGCTATATGAAAATTTAAGTGCGAGGGAAAATCTAAAGGTGAGAACATTATTATTGGGACTACCCGATTCTAGGATTGATGAGGTACTAGAAATCGTGGATTTAAAAAATACGGGTAATAAAAAAAGCAAAAACTTTTCTATGGGAATGAAACAAAGGTTGGGTATTGCGATTGCACTTTTAAATAATCCTAAACTCTTAATTCTAGATGAGCCTACCAATGGCCTTGATCCACTTGGAATTCAAGAACTACGTGATCTGATTAGAAGTTTTCCGAAAAAGGGAATAACAGTAATTTTGTCTAGTCATATATTATCAGAGGTGGAACATACGGCCGATCATATAGGAATTATAAATAATGGAGAGTTAAAATACCAAAATATCATTGATCAAAGTGTAGATTTGGAAGAACTTTTCATGAATGTTGTCAAAAGTGGGAGGAGGGAGTAAAAATGAAAAGATATATTCTAGCAGAACATTTAAAAGAGAGACATACTCTATTATTGAAGCTTTTATTTATAATGCCTCTTATAGGTGTCATTAATTCACTTATATTAATGCCTCTGTATTTCACAGTAAACTCCTATAACTGGTGGTATATCATGCTGATGCCAGCTACTTTTGGTTTAATACCAGCTATGATAAATAGAAAAGAAGAGAGAAAATTAAAATATGGGGCCGTATTTAATTTGGATATAGATTTAAAAAAATTATGGGTATCAAAAATAATTTTGGCATTATTATATATGAGTGTAGCCGCTTTTGTACATATGATTGCTGTATTTGTGGTTCAGTTATTTATAGGTACTCAGCTCACTGCAGGGTACTCATTTTTAACACTCTTTTATGCCAGTGTGATTTTGATTATAGTAAATGTTTGGCAAATTCCACTCTGTTTATTTTTAGCTAAAAAGTTAGGCTTTATCGCTAGTATTGCAGGAAATGCTATCATTGGTATAACTCTAGGAATGTTATTTTCCGATAAGGCTTTTTGGATTTTTATCCCATATTGTTATGGTGTAAGACTTATGGTCCGTATAATGCACATCCTTCCAAATGGGGTTCCAGCTGAAATGACAGAGCCGATGATTAAAAATACATCTTTAATTATTCCTTGTATAATATCTATAATTCTATTTGCAGCAATTTCTATTTGCAGTGCAAATTGGTTTAAAAAACAAGAGGTGAAGTGATGATAAATATTGTGAAATCAGAGATATATAGGGTAAGGCACACATGGATACCTTGGGTTCACATAATTTTACCCGCCTTTTATTCAATTTTATTTTTTGTGGCAGCTAAAGTAACGGGGATGAAAAATTTGGCAAATTACGATATAATAAAAAATTATCTGGTAATTTTAGGTGGAGTATTCCCTATAATTTGTGGAGCAATTACCTATAAATCAATTGACATGGAAGCTGATGCAGGTAATTTTCAAGTGATGCTACAAGCAAAATCGAGAGTAAAAGCGTATACTGGTAAAATTATTTCGCTAATTATAGGTTTCTTATTCTCATCCAGTTTTGCTATACTTATATTTTTAGTGCTATTTGGAAATCAAAGAACAGGGGATTACATAGTAGAATTGTTTCTAATAACAATTGGTGCATTGCCGATTTATTTGATCCACCTCTGGGTTTCGTTAAAGTTTGGTGGAGGTGCCACTATTTGCCTAGGGTTTGTAGAGACTCTTATGGCGTTACTAGCGATGACTGGGCTAGGAGATAAAATATGGTATTTTATCCCATGTACATGGTCATCTAGACTATCTGCTACATATATTTTGGGAAAAAATGTGACAAATAACGTGCATTTATATGGTGAATTTGAAAAATGGGCTATTTTTGGGATACCAATATTTATAATAATTTTAGTGGTACCTCTAATTTGGTTCAATAGATGGGATGGAAAATCATCTGTTGATTAAAGCCTATAATACAGTGAGGTTTTTGGGAGGTGATAAGATGGCTAGAATCCTGGTCATAGATGATGAGGTGGATATGCTGTTTCTAATCAAAAATATATTAAAAAAGGGCAATCATATTGTAGATATACATAAAACTCCTTTAAATTTAGATATAGATGAGCTAGGTAAATACGATCTCATAATACTTGATGTAATGATGCCTGAAATTGATGGAATTTCATTTTGTAAAAAAATTAGAGGGAAGGTGTCGTGTCCAATTCTATTTTTAACTGCAAAGACCATGGAATCGGATATAGTAGAGGGTCTTCTATGCGGAGGAGATGATTACATAACCAAGCCAGTTGGAGTGGAGGAGTTATTAGCGAGAGTAGAAGCTCATCTAAGGAGGGAGAATAGAGAGAAACAATTTAGTTTAAATCTTGGAAATATACGTTTTGTTTTAAGCTCAAATGAGGTTTTTGTAAATGATGACAAAGTAAATCTTACAAAATCTGAATATCAAATATCTGAGTTACTTGCAAAAAGAAGAGGACAGGTTTTTTCGAGAGAACAAATTTATGAAATGATTTTTGGGATTGACGGAACTAGTGATGCTTCTGCTATATCAGAGCATGTAAAAAATATAAGGGCAAAGTTTCGTAAGTATTCAGAAAATCCGATTGTAACTGTTTGGGGGATTGGATATAAATGGGTCTAAGTAAAAATGGTCAACCTCTTGAAGTTGTTTTTTTAAAATATTTAATAAGTGTTGGCGCCGGACTAATATTTGCGATAACTCTTTCATTTATAGTCCTTGCTTCTTTTATAAGACTAAATATAATAGAACCTGCAAATTACCTAGAAACCCAAATCATCAATAATAAGTCCAAAATCGAAACTAATGAAATTTTTGATGAATCTTTGATTCCAAGTGATGCTAGATATATTTTTTTATCAGAAGAGGGAAAAATTATTAAAACGAATATGAAGGGAGAGAGTATTAAAAAAGCTATCGATTTTCATGACAGAGAAGAAGTTTCGACATCATCTTCATCTTTTATGGAAATCAAGAGAAAGGACGGGTATGTTGTGATTAATTATCTTATAAGGTCACATTATACCAACGCTTGGATAGAAAAATACTTTCCAAAAGTCGACAATTTATTTGTAAGCTTGCTGTTTTTATTTTGTCTTGTAAATTCCCTTTTAATCACTTTATTTTGGGGAAGAAGAATAAAGATTCAACTTTCTCCAATGCTTGAAGTATCTGAAAAAATAGCTAAAAATGAATTGGATTTTAAGATTGAAGGTTCAAATATAAAAGAATTTAATGAAGTTTTAAATGGTCTTGATAAAATGAGAATAGCCTTAAGTGACTCCCTTAAAGAAAATTGGACACAACAAGAGAATAAAATTAATCAGGTATCAGCTCTTACTCATGATTTAAAAACTCCAATATCAATAGTAATGGGCAATGGTGAGTTATTAAGAGAGACTGATTTAACTAGCGAACAAAAGGATTATGTTGAGTTTATAATAAAAAACTCAAAACGAATTTTAGAGTATACCAATGCTTTGATGGATATGATCAAGTCAAATAAGTCGGATGATTTAGACTTGAAAAAAATAAAGGTATCCGATTTTGTAGACAGAATATGCGAGATTGCAAAAGAAATGACACTGGTTAATTCAAGAGATTTATCTCTAAAACCTTGCTACGGAGAAGGCTTCGTAAATATTGACATGAAGCTTTTTGAGAGGGTTATTCATAATGTATTATCAAATGCCATACAATACTCCCAAAAAAACTCCTATATAGAACTCAATTTTTTTACAGATGATAAGAGACTATTAATATATGTAATAAATAGTGGAAGTGAGTTTTCTAAAGAGGATATGGTTCGTGGTACTGAAGAGTTTTATAGAGGAGATAAAAGTAGACATTCTTCTACAAATTATGGATTGGGTCTTTACATTTCTTCTAGGATTTTAGAGATTCACGGTGGTAAAATAACTCTTGAAAATGATAAAAATGGGGGAGGAGCAAAGGTAGAGCTTGAAATTCCGCTTATCTAAAATATATAAGCACCGGCTTTTTTTAACCTTATATCATTGAACTAATCTCATAATATTAAATTACGTTAAATATTATCAAATTAAATGAAAATGGAATTTAAAAATATATTAAAAAGGGACTGACTTATGATTTTAAATCAGTTCCCTTTTTTGTTTTTAGTTTTTATATAGATCCTATATATCTAATATATCTTTTAATACTTTCTTATTATCGCTATTAATTTGCCTAGGATTTCAACTTTACTTTTATTGAAAAATAGAGGATCCATTTCCATATTTTCAGGTTTTAAAACAATCTTATCTCCTTCGTCAAAGTATCTTTTTAGAGTAAGACTTCCTCCATCAATCAGGGCAAGCACTATGTCTCTATTTTTAGCATGGGGATTTCTTTGTATGATTGCCAGATCTCCATCGTTAATCCCTATTCCCTTCATGCTGTCACCGCTTATTCTATGTATGAATTTATCTCCTTTTTCTCCAATCAAGTTAGTAGGTAGCTTTATGTATTCGCTTATATCTTCATCCTGTATTGAGTTAATCTGTGTAGAAGTTTTTTTTATGACTGGAATTGGGATTGTCAGGGAATTTAATCCCTTAGTTTTTTCCTCCTCATATTTCTTTAATACTTCTATTGCTCGAGGTTTTGACGGATCCCTTCTTATATATCCGAAAGATTGGAGCTTTTCGAGGTTATTGTGTACACTTGAAGTGGATTTTAAACCTACAGCTCTACATATCTCCCTAACAGAAGGCGGATATCCTCTTGTCGTAGTCGTTTTGATAATGTATTTTAAGATAGCTTTTTGACTTTTGGATAGATCTTCGTACATAATATCAATTTCTCCTTTACTTACTTCTTATATTTTTCGTCTAAAAGCTCAAAATTATTTACGATATCACGCTTTGTATTTCTCTTGTGAGCTGCATATAGCTGTGTAGTCGTAACATTATCGTGGTCTAAGAGAGTTTGGACGTCAAATATTGAAAAGTCGTTTGCTATAAGTGAAGTAGCAGCAGTAGCCCTTAGCTTATGAGGAGAGTATCCATTTTTCTTAGTAGTATTTAAGGCTATAGCGCTGTATTTTTTTACAAGCTCTCTAATTGCCCTCGAAGTTATCCTCTTGTTTTGTAAAGATAAAAACAGGGCGTCTTTTACATCTTCTTCAAGTTCCTCTGAGTCAGGTCTTTCATTTATTATATAGTCCTTTACAACTTGTTCGCAGGTATTGTTAATAGGCATCAGAACTTCCTTACCCCTTTTTCTGTATATCATAAACTCACCTCGAGAGAAGTTAAAAGATGAAATATTTAGCTCTCTTAGCTCACTAAGCCTTAATCCATACGTTAAGAAGAGCACGAGAATAGCCTTGTCTCTAAGCTTGGTCTTTTCCCAATACTTAAGTTCTTTCTCAGTCAGCCCTTCGCCGCTTTCAACGGCGTCGAGAAGAACCATAACCTCATCGATTTCAAGTCTTTTAATAGCGTCAGGCTGAGGTTTAGGAAGTTTTATAGGATTAAATCCTTCAGAGATGTTTTCATCCATCTGTTCATTTCTAAAAAGGAACTTAAATAGAGTAGATAGGGATGATTTTTTCCTTGCTAGGGCACGGTTGCTATTTTCAAAAACGTGGATAGCACTAGAGGTTTCCTTTGTATACCTAGTACAGTAATCTCCTAAGTACAAGTTCACGTCTCTCGGTCTGATGTCATTGAACTCATTTAATTTTATATCTGAAATACTATTTGCTACTGTCAAATCAGTCTCGTCTATTAGATATGCACAAAACATTCTTATATCTTCAAGGTAGGCCTTTCTGGTAGATATTGCGACGCTGCCTTTTAAATATATAAAATAGTCTCTCATAAACTTAGGGAGTTCTGATTCTATTTTTTTACATTCTTCAATTATTTTATTTTCTTTTGTGACTATATTATCAGGTCTACTTGATTTGTTATTAATGAGAATTTTTTTTGCCATCACATCAACTCCTATACAATTAATATTTATAATGTTTTATATACACATATAAATATTTATCCTCACATTTTTATTATATCATAATTTTACTTATAGTTGGATTTATGTTATTATTTATAGATGAATACCGAATTTATCACTATGGAGGGGATTATGAATTCAATTTTATTTTTATTTGTTTTAATTTTCTTTTTCTATAGATCTAGAAAGATGGTTAAAGACGAAAACAGAAAGAGGCCTTTTATAATTCAATCTATATCATTGGTTTTGGCATTTTTAATATTTGTTTTAAATGACTTTGCCAAAGGTATTGCTAGAGCCTTAAATCCATGGTTGCTGATAGTCCTATTAGCGTGTGTACTTATATTTTTATATTTCTCATATCAAGATAGCAGATATTTAAAAGCTAAGAGGATACAGGAAAGAGAGAAGGCAGCCAAAGAGGCATCCCAGCAAAAAACTAAAAAGAAAATAAATACAGATTATGGAAAGAAGAAAAAGAAGAGATCAAAACGTAACTAACAAGTTTTAAGGATTTGTTAGTTTTACTTAGAAACGATCGACGTAATAATATGGTGATAGCGAATTGTAAATTATGGTTAATGATGTGCACATAAGCGTATCTCAGCACGCCTGCCAGTTGGCGATGCACATTCATTAACCATAGTTTTTTACAATACGCTAATTAAGCTGTTTTTTTACAATACACTAATTAACGGCAATTAATATCCATATTGAATAATACGATAGCCAAAGCCATCAGGATATTTATTAAGATCAAAGGATAATTTTTCTTCTCCGCCTTCATCTGCTATTATTTCTTTATATTTAATATCTATATCTGCATAGTAATCGACCTTGTTTGGATATCTGATATCAGAGATGTTAGAGTTAGAAGGTGAGACCTTTTTAACTTTAACATATGATATATTCTTTACTGGATCCCTCATGACAGGCGTGTTCCATGATATTTTACCATCATAGTCTGAAATTTTGGGAACATAGAGTTTATAAGCTCTATTGTCGTTTTTATCTAGGAAAGAGTAGAACTTTCTTATTAACTCCTCAGGATTCATTTTTGAAATCTCTTCAAAATCTCTATCCTTTTCAAAAGCTCCGACAACCCATTTATCCATGTTTTTATTATTAATCTGTATCATTGACATTCCGTCGTAACGGCACTTAAAGGACTTGCCATCTTTACTTGTTAGATATGCTGCTATCAATTTTTGTTTTTCATCCCTAACAGCAACTAATATTACATTTGACTTAGCATTTGAACCTTTTGACTCTAAGTAAAGACCATCCTGCCTTTTAAGTCCCGTTAGTTTGACATTGGCCATAGTATATTTTTCAAAATTTACTTTTTTACCCAGATTTTTTTCTATTTCACCGTCAAAGTATTTATCATCTTTCATAAGGTCATTTATATATGCCCAGTATAAATTAAATCTGTCACCATATATATTTTCCTTTAGAGTCTTAGGTAGTTTAAGCTCGTGTACATTCCTAAATAAAGGTATATATTTATCTCCGAGGAGTTTATACACGTCCTCAGGCACTTCAAAATGTAACTCCCTTTCAGATAATATTGAATCGACTAGGGATGTGGTTGCCTCATTCATTTCGATGTATTTGCCGTTTAGTAGGGCCACATGTGAAGGCTCCCCATCAAAGTAATAAGGTATTACTATAGTCTTGCCATTTTTATCCTTAAGTGTTATGCTTGGGTCGTATTTTTGAGGTTTTACAGGCTTCATTTCAGGGTATACTGAATAGCCACTTTGTTTCACAGGTGTATCCGTTGCCACCTTAATTTTATTATCATTGATATTTTTTATTTCTTTTTCATATTCATCAATATTTCTTTCTTTAAAATCCTTATCTACCTTGCTCTTAGAGCTTAAAACAGAAGATAGAAGATCATTGATGAGAGGCTTATAATCGAGTTCACACTGTTTAGAGTAATATACATGCTGTGATAAGTCCTTATCATTAAAACGGATTACAGAGCCTTCTGGATATAGATAATTTATTTCTATTTTTTCTACATCCTCTAAACCAAAATTTTTAGCCAATTCAGAGTTCTTTTTATTAATCTCTACATCTTCTGTAAAATCGTGCATTGGAATTTTTTTATCTTCTTTAGAATTGTTTGTACAAGATGTAGCAAAAAATATCAAGGGAAGTGCTATTAAAATCATAGTTATAGATTTTAGTTTATGTTTTTTCATCATAGGTACCTCCATAGAAAACTTTTGATTAATATAGTTAAATTATATGTATAGGTTAAATTAACATCTATATAGTAATTATAACAAATTATTCAAACTAGGTATATGTTATTAACTATAAACAATTATTTATTGTTTATGGTACTTCTTTTTATATAAACTATTCCCAAAATATACATTTAAAGAATAGTTATATAAAACCAAAGCTAGATTACCTAAAAAAAGATTTTTAAAAAATAAAATAAAAAACCGACCTGAAAAAACAGATCGGTACTCTCTTTCTATTATTTATAGTGGCCTTATTTTAAACATAGGCTGGTTGTATTCTACGAGGTCTTCATTATTTACTAGTATCTCTACAATCTCACCGTCAAACTCAGAAGATATTTCGTTAAGCATCTTCATAGCCTCCAATATACAAAGAACGTCCCCGGATTTAACTTTGTCACCTATAGAAACGAACGGTTTAGCATCTGGGCTAGGTGCACTGTAAAAAGTTCCCATTAAAGGTGCTTTTACTATTTTAAGATCGACTGAGTTACTTTGAGTTGCGCTAGGTATAGTTACCTCAGATAGAGCTCTAGAGCTTTTCGCTGAATTTGCTTCGTCATCTGTAGTTACGACTTCATTTTCATTAATATCATTTGTATCTGCTATGTCTATTTTAGCATTAGATGATTGATCTTTACTTTCTACAAAATCTCCATCCGCTGGGTTTGAGTCCTTTGATAAAATTATCTTTTCCTCTCCTTGATTCAATTTAAGATACCTCAAATCGCTTTTATCAAGAACCTCTATAAGTTTAATCACGTCTTTTATATCCATATTTCTATCATCCTCCATACATTTGTTACTATATATCATTCGTTATATCATTCGTTTAAAACCTCTAATTACAACTTCGTAATTTTGCCTCTAATCTGTATATAGGCAGGCCTAACTCCATATACTTTTCCTCGTATTCAGTAGTTATATTATCTTTATAATCAGACCTCACCAAGTCTAAGCTAATATTTTTTAGCTTCCAATTCATATCGCTAAACTCATTTAGGCTAAACTCAAATAATTTATTATTATCAGTTTTAAAATGGACCTCTCCATCAGATTTGAGGAGATTATGATAAATATTTAAATAACCTCTATATGTCAATCTCCTTTTAATCCATCTATTTTTTGGCCATGGATCACAGAAGTTAATAAATATTCTAGAAATCTCACCTTCCTCGAAAATATCAGGTAACCTATCTACATCAGTCCATAGAAATTTGATATTTTTAAGGCCCATATCATCTGCTTTTTCAACGCCTTTTAAAATTACTTCCTCTTTTCTCTCAATGGAAATAAAGTTAATATCTCTATTGTTTTTTGCCATTTCAGTTATAAATTTACCTTTCCCAGAACCGAGTTCAACGTATATTGGGTTATTATTGTTAAATATATTCTTCCATTGGCCTCTTAAAGAGTCTAAATCCTTATAAAAAACGTAGTCGGCATAACTAATGAGTTTAAGATCTGCTCCCTTTCTCTTTCTTCTTCTCATATCTACCATCCATATTATATTATTTTTATCAATTTTTTTATACCATAAAACTTATTATACCATAATTAGTAAAAAACTGATACGTATTTTGTTAAAACACATGGTAATGCTTAGAAAAAAAACATAAAAAAAGACTTAGGTCAGTCCTAAGCCTTAAATATAATCGAAAGCCTAATTTTAGTGGCATCCTCCACCACAAGTTGAGCAATCTCCTCCTACTAGATGTTTAGTCTTTTCGGTAATTACTCTAAATCCAGTTCCTGTATCTTCTATTATAGGATCTCCGAATTGATCGAACTCTTCTTTTGCCATGATAAACTTAATGCCTTGCTCCTCGTAGTGAACGTCCTCAGGAGTCTTAGCATCTAGTGCTAAACCAAAAGATGGTCCTGAACAGCTTATTCCAGCAAAATAAACCCTAACATCCTTTGGAGCATCTGAATTTTCTTCGATAATACTCTTTAAAGTATCAATAGCTGTTTGTGGTACTGTAATTTTCATCTATATCTTCCTTTCAAAGTCAATTATATTTTAGATTTGCATCTACTAGTAATTATACCATAAAAATATAAGTATCAACCAATATTATTTATTATTGATTAAAAACCTTCAATATCCTTGTTAATTTTTTTTAAAAGTGTTAAAATTATCTTAAATTAATAAATTCTATAAGGAGGCATATTATGTCAAATCTTAGGGGATTATTCCCACCAATCGAACCAAACTATACATCTACTTTAAAAGTTTCTGATATTCACACATTATATTATGAAGAGTCTGGTAATCCAGATGGTAAACCAGTTATATTTTTACATGGGGGTCCAGGTTGTGGTACTGCACCATCTTGTAGGCAGTTTTTTGATCCAGAATTTTATAGGATAATTTTAGTCGACCAACGTGGCGCGGGAAAAAGTACTCCTCATGCAGAGATAAAAGATAACAATACTGATTTACTTATCGCTGACCTCGAGAAGTTACGTGAAGAGCTAAAAATAGATAAGTGGTTAGTATTTGGAGGTAGCTGGGGTACTACTCTAGCCTTGACATATGCTATTAAACACCCTGACAGAGTTGTCGGATTGATTTTAAGGGCTATATTCTTAGGAAGAAAGACCGATATGGATTGGCTTTTTGAAGAAGGTGGAGTGTCAAATATATACCCTGAATACTGGGAGAAATTTATCGAGATCATACCAGAAGAAAAGAAAGATAATTTGACAAAAGCTTATTATGAAATATTTACAGGCGACGACCAAGGGCTTATAAAGGAAGCGGCTAAAAGATGGGCTGATTTTGAAAGTTCAATAATAACTTTATACCCAGCTACAGAGATGAATGACGATCACTACAATTTAAGTGTGGCTAAGTTTGAATCTCACTACTTCTACCACAATATGTTCTTCCCTGAAAATTACATCTTAGACAATGCCTATAAGATTAAAGACATTCCTACGATAATAGTACATGGAAGATATGATATGGATTGTAGATTTATTCAAGCTTATCTATTGAATAAGGCTTTAGATAATTCAGATCTAAGAGTCGTACTAGATGCTGGTCACGCTTCATCAGAGCCTGGAATTGTAGATCAACTTGTAAAGGCTACAGATGAGTTTAAAAAGCTATTTAAGTAAGTGAGTCTATATAGAAAAAGTTAATCAAGAAACACTACGCATACAAAAAACAATATATAAAAACAGTATATAAAAACAATATATATAGAAAGGACATCAACCATTTTATTCTGATTGATGTCCTTTTATCATATTAGCAATTAATCTCTGTATTTTGATATCTTCTCATCAGTGGTTAGTATGTGCTCACTTGGGCTATACACTAATTTGATATATGTGCTTACTTGAGGAGCTCCAGCTTTAACGGCGATGATTTGGCTCTTTTTTATTATTTCCATTATTTCATCGAGATCACCTTCAACTACCGTCTCAAATGGGCTCACTGTATAGTTTAAGCCAGTAGAATCAATATATTTGATAACTTCATCTACTACCCTTACAATTTCTTCATTGGTTTCGACCTTTGGTAGGGTCTGTATTGCAAGTGCACAATTCATAATACCACCCCTATTCAGATAAACTTTGTGCTGCAGTAATTATAGCTAGTTTGTATACGTCTTCAGCGTTACAACCTCTACTTAAATCTGAAATAGGCTTGTTTAAACCTTGTAAAATAGGTCCTATAGCTTCAAACTTTCCAAGTCTTTGAGCTATTTTATAGCCTATGTTTCCTGCTTCAAGACTTGGGAATATAAATGTATTTGCATATCCTGCTACCTTGCTTCCAGGAGCCTTTTGTTGACCTACTGAAGGAACTATAGCAGCGTCAAACTGTATTTCTCCCTCTATACTTAAATCAGGAGCTAATTCTCTTGCTATCTTAGTTGCGTTTATTACCTTAGTAGCTTCATCAGCCTTAGCAGAACCTAGCGTAGAGAAACTCAACATAGCGATCTTTGGATCTATACCAAATATCTTAGCGGTCTTAGCTGATTCAACAGCTACTTCGGCCATCTCTTGATCGTTTAGAGTTACGTTGATCGCACAGTCAGCAAATAAATACCTAGTTCCATCTTGACCTATCATAACGAAAGCTCCACTAGTCCTAGAAACTCCTGGCTTAGTCTTAACTATTTGAAGGGCTGGTCTTACTGTATCTCCAGTTGAATGCACAGCACCACTTACCATTCCATCTACAATACCCTTAAATGTAAGCATTGTACCGTAGTAGTTAACATCCTTAAGAATATTTACAGCATCTTCTTTTGTTGCTTTTCCTTTTCTCCTCTCGACAAAAGCATCGACCATATTGTCGAAATCTGGGTGTGATTCAGGTTTGATAATTTCAATACCCTCTATATCTATACCATTTTCTTTTGCTGCTTTTTTTATCTCTTCTTCATCTCCTAAAAGAATTGGTACTATAATACCTTCTTTTTTTAGTCTTCCAGCAGCCTCTAATATCCTCTTATCTTCCCCTTCTGGAAAAACTATCTTAATGTTTTTTCCATCGATTTGTGCCCTTAATCCATCAAATAATTCCACGGTATCACCTTCCTAAATCAATTAATATTTTTTCTACCCTTGGTAGAAATTTTTTACTTTCCTTGAACTTTCTATCATTGGCCTTAAGAATAAGATATGATAGAAGCATTACAATTATACCCATAACCCCGCTTATAACCTCTATGTGAGGAGTAATTTTCGCATAGGTTAATATAAAGTACGTTACAAAGACTCCTAGCATAAGACCTATTAGAGGTACTATGTAAACAAGCGCCGTAGCTTTTAGGATATTTATATTATCCATTGTTACTTCAACAGTATCACCAACTCTTGCGCCGATAGTATTATCTACCTCCACTAGTATTTCCTGAGACTCTGAATCGCCAATACTCTTGCATTTGCCGCATTTTGCACATGCTGACATCCTCTTCATCTTAAGCATAGCTGTGTCGGAGTTTACAATCTTAACTATTTGTCCTACTTGGTTCATAAAATCACCTTCTACTAAATTATCTTACCAAAGTACAGTCCACACCAAGTTACAATCAAGACGATTACTATCGCCGAAGATATTCTGCTTGATCTTATATAAGACTCCATACTCTTTCCTCTCGCTTGATTGTATCCAGCTGATGGGTAGGCTAAAGACATAAGAGCCACTAAACCTACTCCTATCTGTGCTAACCATAGTTTTTCTGAGTATAACACGAGAGATATTAAAGCTAGTAAACCTACAACTATTTTTACTATATTTAGTTTTCTAAAAAAGCTCTCCCTTCTGTAATGTGCTTCTAGTTTTTCCTTGCACTCTACAGAACAGTATTTAACTTTTTCTCCCCTATCCGTAATTAATTCATTTCGTTTTTTGACATATTTTTTTATATCCGAATTACAATATGTACATCTATTCATACCTATCTCCATTCAATTAAATGATTACCTTTTTAAAAAATACACCCTTATTGCGACCGCCACGATTATTATAGCACAAGCGATCAACGTGCCCTTAGTTTTATTTTTATGATTTTCCTTAATCATTCCCGCTATAAAAACAACGACTAATAAATAAATTAAGTTCACGGTATTAGCTGAAAAATTATTAGATAAACCCTTCATATTAATCCTTCTTTTCTATGACCTCAATACCGAGTTCTTCAAGTTGAGCCTTATCAGGTACAGAAGGAGCTTCGGTCATCGGACACACTGCATTTTGATTTTTAGGGAAGGCTATTACGTCCCTGATATTGTCAGTATTTGCTAGAAGCATAATAAGTCTATCCAATCCTAGTGCTAGTCCACCGTGTGGGGGTGTACCGTATTTAAAGGCGTTAATTAAGAAACCAAATTTCATATCAGCTTCTTCTTTGCTGAATCCGAGGGAATCGAACATCTTTGATTGAATTTCTGGATCTGATATCCTTATACTTCCACCGCCTACTTCATATCCATTTATAACGATATCGTAAGCCTTAGCCCTTAAACTTTCTTTGTCTTGGGTGTCTAATCTATCGGAATCCCTGTCCACTGGTGAAGTGAATGGGTGATGCATTGCTTGGTATCTTTCGTTTTCTTCATCGTATTCAAACATTGGAAACTCAGTTACCCATAGTAGTTTATACTCTTTGTCATCGATTAATCCCATCTTTTCTCCTACCATCAACCTAACTTGTCCTAGAGCATCATATACCACCTTGTCTTTATCCGCCACAAATAGAAGTAGGTCTCCTTCTTGACCATTCATAGCATCGACGATATTATCCAATTCTTCTTTAGAAAAGAATTTGGCGATCGGTGAGTTAACCTCTCCATTCTCTATTTTCATCCAAGCTAGGCCTTTTGCCTTATAGGTTTTAGCGTGGTCTTCTAAGTGGGAGATGGCCTTTCTAGAGAAGGACTTAGCTCCTCCTTTGGCATTTATTCCCCTTACGCTCTTTCCCTTTTCGCTGCAACTTGAGAAAACTTTAAATCCTACATTCTTAACTACGTCTGTTATATTTACAAACTCAAGACCGAATCTCATGTCTGGTTTGTCTGAACCGAATCTGTCCATAGCTTCATCGTACTTAAGTCTTAGAAGAGGAAGTTCTATATCGATTCCTTTAATTTCTTTGAAAAGTACTTTAAGATAACCTTCGAGCATATTTATTACATCATCTTCTTCAACAAAACTCATCTCCAAGTCTATCTGAGTAAATTCTGGTTGTCTGTCAGCCCTTAGGTCTTCGTCTCTAAAGCATTTTACTATTTGGAAATATCTATCCATTCCGCTCACCATAAGCATCTGTTTAAACAACTGAGGTGATTGAGGAAGAGCGTAGAATCTCCCCTGGTTAACCCTGCTTGGAACTAAGTAATCCCTTGCTCCCTCAGGTGTAGGCTTTATTAAAAATGGCGTCTCTATTTCGCAAAATCCATTGTCACTCAAGTAATTTCTAGTTATATTAGTAACTTTATGCCTTAACATTAGATTTTTTTGCATTGAAGGTTTCCTTAAATCCAAAAACCTGTATTTCATTCTTAGAGCTTCTGATGCGTCATCATTATCCCTTATGTATATAGGTGGGGTTTGAGATTCGTTTAATATTCTTAATTCATTTACGAATACCTCAACATCACCAGTCAACATATTTTCATTTTTTGATTGTCTTTCTTTGACAATACCTTTAATAGCTACTACGTACTCGCTTCCGAGGTTTTCAGCTTTTTTAAAAGCTTCCTCGCTAACTTCAGTGTCAAAGACTATTTGAGAGATACCTCCCCTGTCTCTGAGATCTACAAATATTAAGCCACCAAGGTTTCTTTTCTTTTGAACCCATCCCATAAGTGTGACTTCTTCTCCGACATTATCTATTCTAAGGTCGCCGCAGTAACAGCTTCTTTTTAAACCTGTTATCTTATCCATAATACCTCCACTTTATTATGGAGATGGCAAAAATACCATCCCCTTATTTTAACCTATACTATTTATTTTATATGATAGTGCTTAGTACTTCAACTAGTTCAGTCAATTTTATGGAAGATTGTTCTGAAGTATCCATATTTTTTAGGCTTACCTCATCCTTATCTATTTCCTCATCGCCGATTACAACAGTATATTTTGCATTGATTTTATTGGAGTATTTAAACTGTGCTTTCACCGAACGGTCTAGGTGATCTGTGTCAGCTGATATATTGTTTTGCCTAAGATCAGATAATATCTTAGCGCTCTCTAGTTTAGCCTTATCCCCTATTGTTACTATAAAAATATCTGTTTTTTGAGGATTTTCTATCACTATGCCCTTTGATTCAAGTATTAGTAGTAATCTCTCAACTCCTAAACCAAATCCTATTCCAGGCATGTTTTTAGGTCCGCCTAATTGCTCTACCAATCCATCGTAACGACCTCCGCCACATACTGTACTTTGAGCACCCAAATCGTCAGAAATTATCTCAAAAGCAGTCCTCTTATAATAGTCTAGGCCCCTAACTATTTTTTTGTCGACTTTATACTTAATTCCCATTATATCTAGGTTTTCTTTTAATTTAGAAAAATGCTCCTCACACTCTTCGCAAAGGTGATCGGCAATTAAAGGAATGTCGACTATTGCAGCTTGGCATGACTCAACCTTACAGTCGATTACCCTCATAGGGTTTCTATCTTTTCTTTCATTGCATAGAGCGCAAAGTTGATCAGATTTTTCATCGAGGTATTTTTTTAACATCTCGTTATACGGCTTTCTGCAAACTGGACAACCTACTGAGTTTATACTTACCTCAAGGTTTTCAAGTCCTACTTCTTTTAAAAATTGAAGAGCCAAACCTATTGTCTCAGCATCAATAGAAGGATTTTCGCTTCCTAGAGCCTCTATTCCAAATTGGTGAAATTGTCTCTGTCTGCCCGCCTGTGGTCTTTCGTATCTAAAACAAGGGGTAATGTAGAAAAGCTTAGTAGGTTGAGGTTGTGCGTACATTTTGTTTTCTATAAATGATCTAACTACACCTGCAGTACCTTCAGGTTTTAAAGCGTATTCTCTATTTCCCTTGTCAGTGAATGTGTACATCTCTTTTTGAACTATATCTGTTGTATCTCCAACACCTCTTTTGAATAGCTCAACACTCTCAAAAGCTGGTGTTCTAATTTCTTCGTATCCGTATAGAGAGCAAATTCTCCTAAATGCATCTTCTAAATATCTCCATTTATAAGATTCTTCCGGAGTTATGTCTTTTGTTCCCCTAGGTGCTTTTACTGACATTAATCTTCCTCCATTTCATCGTATTTTCTCATTACCATTTCATCAACGCGTGATATATAGTGATCTAAATTTTTTACATTGGCAACTCTTTCAACCCTATTCTCATCGAAGAAAACCAATTTAGTTATAGAACCAGCTCCAAGCCCTATATTGGTTTGCCTTTCCTCCATAATCTGTATATTGTAGAGACATTCTTTTGATGGCATCGAATAACCGATATTCTCTAGGTTTCCAGCCATATATTTTTGTCTGTACATATAATAGGGATGCATTCCCATTTCACGAGCCATCTTTTTTGAAAGTTTAATCTTCTCTTCCATTTCATCCAAGCTTGAAATATGTTTTTTCATTCCGTCAGAGTCGATCTCTGATTTGAGTATAGATCCCTTCTTAATGGCGAGGGTATGAACTGTAAGGCTATCCGGTTTAAGCCTTGAAATAGCATCTAAAGTACGCTTGACATCATTTATATCTTCGCCTTCAAGCCCTAATATTACGTCCATGTTTATATTATCAAAACCGATATTTCTAGCCATATTAAAAATTTTCTCCACGTCATGAGAATTGTGGTCACGCCCAATCCTCTTAAGAGTAGAGTCATTCATAGTCTGTGGATTTATACTTATCCTGTTTACTCCATATTTTTTCAAAACCATTAACTTTTCTTTTGTAATTGTATCCGGTCTACCAGCTTCAACAGTAAATTCCATTATATTGGACAAGTCGAAATTGTCGAAACAGTATTTTATGACCCTTTCTATCTGATTTGCTTCAAGAGCGGTAGGAGTTCCACCTCCTATGTATAGGGTTTCTATTTCATATCCTTTTTTTTCAATTAACCTTGCAGTATCTTCTATCTCTTTTTTAAGAGCAAAAACATAGGAATCCCTCTTATCGTTTTTCTCATCCAATTTATTCGATGGAAAAGAACAGTAGCTACATCTAGTAGGGCAAAATGGAATACATAAATATAGGGAAATTTTATTGGGGTTTACCGGATATATATATTTTCTTTCTAGAGAACATATATCTAATAGAAGATCTATTCTATCATCAGATATATAGTATTCATCTCTAAGTATGCGCCTTATCTCATCAGCGGTAACCCCTTTGTCCATTAAGTCGTGGACTATCTTTGATGGCCTTATTCCCGTTAGAATACCCCATGGGGGCCTCACATCGTATATTTCACTTAATTTATCATAAATATATCTCTTAATTTTTGTCTTACGTTTTTTCTTATCCCCGCTAGTAGATATATCGTCTAAACGCAATAATAAATCTCCCTTAGAATCTCGTACATTAAAAACTTCTGAGTCATCTAAAAATGTAAACTCAGAAGTAAATAACGACACTAGGTTTGAAATTTCAAAAACAAGATCTTTTTCGACATTTTTTAAGTATATCACTTTTAGAGTACTAATCTCATATAGCGGTTTATTTTTCTTTCATCACCAATTGTGCTTGATGGTCCGTGTCCAGGGTGAACTCTCAAATCGTGCTCAAGCTCGCTGAGTCTCTTTAGAGAGTTTAATAGTTCATCGTAATTTCCGCTGTATAGATCAGTTCTTCCAACCTCTCCAGCAAAAAGAGTATCTCCTGTGAACATATCCATACCTACCCTAACGCACATACCACCCTTGGTATGTCCTGGAGTATGCATAAATGTTATTTTCTCGCCACATATTTCCATCGTATCTTTTTCACTAACATAAGTGTCTGCTTCAAATTCCATAGCTCCGTATAGAAAGTTTTTGCTAAGATTTTTATCTGCATCTGTAAGGAGGTCTCTCTCCTCTTCGTGAGCAACTATCTTAGCATCTGTTAATTTCTGTAGCTTTTTAACATCTGCAATATGATCTGAGTGAGAATGAGTTAGAATTATGTACTTAACGTTAAGCTCATTTTCTCGTATGTATTTTTCAACATCTTTGTAAACCATAGCTGGATCTATGACAAAAGAGTCCTTACATCCATCAAATGTTACGACGTAAGTATTCTCACCCATCCACCTATCTTCAAATTTTCTTATTTCCATTATTTCACTCCTATTAAAAATAACTTTATTAAAATAATTTTTTAGAGTCGACGAGGATTGTTACTGGTCCATCGTTGACTAGTTCAACCATCATATGTGTTCTAAACTGACCGGTCTCAGTATGAACCCCATTTTCTCTAGCTAACTCAACGAATTTATTGTAGAGTTCATCCGCGTACTCAGGATCAGCGGCATCCGAAAAACCAGGTCTTCTACCTTTTCTACAGTCTCCATAGAGGGTAAACTGAGAAACGCATAGAAGTTCTCCATTAATATCCATTAAAGATTTATTCATCTTACCTTCATCGTCTTCAAATATTCTCAAATTAATTATCTTTTCGACCATGTATTTTACATCCTTGATGTCGTCGTCATGAGTAACTCCTAGGAGAACTAGCAGTCCTCTTCCTATTTTACCCTTGATTTGAGAATCTACTTCAACCTTTGAGTTTGAGACTCTTTGAACAACTGCTCTCATAAAAGTCCTCCTAATTTCTTTGTCTATATACTTCATCTACCCCAGGTATGTTTTTGATTTTTTTCATAAGGGATTGAAGATCTGAAACGGATTCGATTTCGACTAATAGATCTACATTTACACTTCCCTTACTTTTATCTTTTTTAGCGTTCATACCATTTAGTAGCACTTTTTCATTTGTTATTATATGGGTTATTTCATTTATAATACCTTTTCTGTCAATTGCCTTTATCTCTACGTCAACCTCGTATCTAGAAGCCTCTGAGTCGTTCCATTCTACGTGGACAAACCTACTAGGGTTAATTTCTAGGTCTCTTTGGACATTTGGACAGTCGCGTCTGTGTATTGCAACGCCTCTTCCCTTTGTTATATATCCTACGATATCGTCTCCTGGTAGCGGATTACAACATCTTGCCATACGTATTAAAATATTGCCTAACCCGTCTACTATTACGCCTTTGTTTGAAGTTCTCTTTCTCTTCTTATTATAGTTTTCTTCAAGTTTGCTGACCTTGGCCTCTTCTTCCTGTTGTTTAGCTTCCTGTTTTTGGTTTTTCTTTAGATCTTTTAGATATAGATCTTTTATTTTATTGGCTGCTTGGGAAGGAACTATTCCGCCATATCCTATTGTTGCGAGAAAATCTTCGATATTTGGTTGGTTATACATCTTTGCAACGGCGAGTATATATTTATCAATATTGACGGTTCCCTTAGGAATATCAAGCCTCTTATACTCTTTATCCATGATGGCAATACCACGCTCTAGATTTTCTTCCCTTCTCTCCCTCTTGAAGAAGTGTCTTATCCTATTTCTAGCATTTGGAGTTTTAACGATATTTAGCCAGTCCCTACTAGGGCCTATAGAGTTAGCATTTGTCAGAACCTCTACTATATTACCGTTTGATAGCTGGTAGTCGAGAGGAACTATTCTCCCGTTTACCTTAGCTCCAACACACTTATGCCCTACATTTGTGTGAACCCTATATGCAAAATCTATTGGGGTAGAACCCAGTGGAAGCTCCATGATATCACCTTGAGGAGTAAATACGTAGACCTGTGAGTTAAATACTTCCTCCTTTAGGGAATCCATAAACTCCTGAGGATCTTTAACGTCCTTCTCCCACTCCATCATTTGCCTTAACCATTGAAGCTTTTCTTCTATGTCGACTTTTTTATTTGATATACCTTCTTTGTATTTCCAGTGGGCTGCAATACCGTATTCAGCGGTATTGTGCATTTCATAAGTCCTGATCTGTATTTCGACAGGCTCTCCATCTGGACCCATAACTGTGGTGTGTAAAGATTGGTACATATTTGGTTTTGGCATTGCGATATAGTCTTTGAATCTACCTGGTATTGGCCTCCAAAGTGTGTGAGCAATACCCAAGGCAGCGTAACAATCCCTAACCGTATCAACTAAGACCCTAACAGCTGTAAGGTCATAAATCTCATCAAAACTCTTGTGTTTTTTCTTCATTTTTCGATAAATGCTGTAAAAATGTTTAGGTCTGCCGTAGACCTCACATTTTATTCCGGCTTTTTTATAGCTGTCCTTAAGTATTTCTATAACCTTGTCAATGTACTCTTCTCTTTGATTTCTCTTTTTCTTAACCTTGCTAGCTAAATCAAAGTAACCCTCTTCATCTAGGTACCTAAGAGCGATATCTTCAAGTTCCGCCTTTATCTTACTAATACCTAGTCTGTTAGCTAGGGCGCCGTAGATTTCGATTGTCTCCTTGGCCTTGTATTTGGCTTTTTCCTCATCCATGTACTCTAAAGTCCTCATATTGTGAAGTCTATCTGCCAATTTGATTAGAATTACCCTTATATCTTTAGCCATAGCCAAAAACATCTTTCTTAAGTTTTCAGATTGCGACTCCTCTTTCGTCTGGTACTTTATTTTACCGAGCTTTGTAACCCCATCTACCAATATCCCAACGTCTTTTCCGAACATTTCGTTTATATCTTCTATGGAGTACTCTGTATCTTCTACAACATCGTGTAGCAGAGCTCCTGTTATCGTCTCTATATCCATCTGCATATCCGCCAGTATGTTCGCAACTGCAATAGGATGGATAAAATAAGGTTCGCCAGACTTTCTATACTGCCCTTCGTGAGCCTTTTTGCCAAGGTCATAGGCCTTAACAATCAGATCAAAATTGGCATTGGGAGCGTAAGCCTTGACCTTGTCTATTAAGTTTTGTAAATCCTTATCATACATACCTATCACCTTATCCAATTAAAATTTTATTAGCCATTTATATAAATGAATATTGTTTGAATTTATCTTACTTTATTTATTTACCATCTTTATACAATAATATTCACAATATATTGTGCAATAACTTTTATTATACCATAGAAAGTCTCAATCTACCATGGTTTAGGGCTTAAAACTTGATTAAAGACTTAACATTATAGCCTTCTAATTTTTCTCTCCCCTTTAAAAATTCAAGTTCCATTAGAAATGCCATTACGACTACTTCCCCTCCTAAACTCTCAATTAGCTTTGAGCAGGCGTGTATTGTTCCTCCAGTTGCCAAAAGATCATCTATAATCGCCACCTTCATTCCCTTTTTTATGGCGTCTTTGTGTATTTCTATAACATCTGTTCCATACTCCAAATCGTATTCGTATTGCATGACTTCAGCTGGAAGTTTGCCTTTTTTTCTCACTGGAGCAAATCCTTTATTGAGCACGTAAGCCACAGGAGTTCCAAATATAAATCCCCTTGCTTCAGGACCGACAATCAAATCTATGTCGTAATCTCTTATTAGGTCTGCTATTTTGTCAACAGATTCTTTAAAAGCTTCGCCATCTTGTATTAGAGTTGTTATATCTTTAAACTCTATCCCTTCTTTTGGGAAATTTGATATATTCCTTATTTTATTTTTTAGTTCCATAACTACCCCCTGAAATATTCTCTTAGTATTTTTATATTATTTTTAAATTTTGTTGATTCTAAATCAACCTTGCCACTTGGCTTATCCATTAATTTTATATCTACGCTTACGTCCGCCAAGTTGAATTTATAGTCAATGAGTTTTACTTCCTTAAATACTTCTAATGATG
Source organism: Peptostreptococcaceae bacterium (assembly GCA_029983575.1). Lineage (GTDB taxonomy): Bacteria > Bacillota > Clostridia > Peptostreptococcales > Peptostreptococcaceae > JASBZE01. Next base: position 8,109 of record JASBZE010000002.1, on the reverse strand, counting down.
CGAATAATTTAAAAGGCTCAATACCTAATACATCAGTACACTCATCCCACCTAAGTGTCACATCTGGATTTAGCATTGCGTATTTATATACCTTTGAAAACTCACTTCTATCAAGATCCATATCAAAAATCTCTTTTGACTGTATTGTGGTAGAGCTATTGTTAAAAATTGAGTAAATATTTACTCCCGAATCTTTTAAAGATTCTCTGATTATTGGAGTTGGAGCATCGGCTAAGATCAAGTTGTCAACTCCATCAATATCAACACATGTTGGCGCGTGAACTATCTCTACGTACTCCCCTGATCTGTCCCTGTCATTGGTATAGAAATCATCGTATACGTGTTTTATACCGGTTGTGTGTAAGGCTGCCATAGACGAGTAATATCCTTGTTTAGTTTCTGATAACATCAATGTTTTTTGGCCATTTATAGTTTCATATATATGCGTCTTATCAAGTGAGCGAAATGAATTGTAACCTGTTGAATCAAATGTCGGCTCATCTGAAGAAAAAGTCATATTTGAAATCTGCCTTGCCTTCAAATAATCCAAGTAGAAACTAGTTTTATCCCTATTATAATCATAAGGCTGCCTCTTTTTAATATCCTTAAGTATGAGTTGAGGCTTCACCTTTCCCATAAAGTTGTTTTTGTCAAGTTGAAAAACTAGGTCTATTACATCCCCTTCAGAAAGGTCTTCTGCCAGGTGTGCCATATTAAAGCCTACGCATTCATGCTTTGTAAGTCCTACTAAGATTAACTTAATGTGGTTTTTTAGCTTACCCATTAGTGTTATTGACTCTATGCGCATGGATGGAAAAATAAACCTCGGAGTGGGATTTCCTATTCCATAAGGCTCTAGGATATGAAGCTTTTCTATAAATTCAATAGAAGCACATGATTCAGGAGCTATAAATTCTACATTTATCTTCTCTATCATATCCTCTTCTTCTAGTTCAAAATCAGCAACTCGGTTTATTGAATCTCTTAATTTTTGAATGTTTTCAGTTCTTATAGTAAGTCCCGCAGCTTGTTCGTGTCCGCCAAATTTTTCCATTAGGTCTTTAACGCTATTCATAGCTTCAAATAGGTTAAACCCTTTTATAGAACGGGCTGAACCAACGGATAGTTCGCCTTCTACATTAAGTAATATAGTCGGCTTGTAGTATTTTTCTGTTATTTTTGACGCCACTATACCTATTACTCCGTGTTGCCAATTTTCTCCAGCTGCTACAATCACCTTTTCATCTTTATATTTTCTGTCGCTTGATAGGATTTCTTCAACTTGTTCATAAATACTGGTTTCAAGTTCCTGTCTGTAAGCATTTTTTTCTTCGAGTTCATTTGCGTAGGGGATTGCTTCCTCAAGTGATGTAGAAGTTAGAAGCTTGACCCCTATGTCAGAAAACCCCAATCTTCCAGCTGCATTTATCCTGGGACCTATAGAATAACCTATATGAGAGGAACCTATTTTCTTATCAACTATGCCACAAACCTTAAACAAGGCCTTTATCCCAGGATTCACTCCAACCCTCATAATCTCTAGTCCATTTTTTACTATAATTCTATTCTCATCTATTAGTGGAACCATATCGCATATGGTTGCCAAGGTGACTATTTCTAAATATAAGTCTATATTCTTAAAAAATACATCCTCAGGGCTAAGTGCTTGTATGAGTTTAAAGGCTATACCGCAACCACAAAACATACTGAAGGGAAAGTTGTCGTCTGCTTGTTTAGGATTTACTACAGCAATACAATTTGGCAATTCTTCTTGACACTCGTGATGGTCAGTGATTATTAAGTCAAGACCTATATCTTTTGCGTGCTTTGCTTCATTGACGGACGTGATGCCGCAATCGACGGTTATTACGAGATCCGCTCCTGAATTTTTTATTTTATCCAAAGCATTAACGCTCAGTCCATAACCTTCGTTTAATCTATTGGGTATATAATAATCGACCTCTACCCCAATACTTTTAAAAAATATAATCAATAACGATGTAGAGCATACTCCGTCAACGTCATAATCACCGTAAATACATATTTTTTGTTTCTTTTCCAGGGCTTCTATTATCCTTTCTGTAGCCCTGTCCATATCTTTTAGTTTAAAGGGGTCTCTAAGACTTTCTAAGCTCGGATTTATAAACATCTGAGCTTGTTCAAGAGTTTCTATACCCCTATTTTTCATAATAATAAGTATCTCATCGGGGATTGAAGTGAGATCTGATAAGTAATCGTCTTTTTTAATCCCCGAATCTTTAACTATCCAACGTTTCAAAATTTATCTCCTTCCATGTGATTTTACTTTCGCTTGGATCTATGGGTCAGCTTGAGAGTGCTAAAAATAAATATCAATCCAATGATAAAAGATACTGCAAAACCTCCAAGGCTTAGAAATCTTATGAGCTTGTATTTTACTACATTTTGAGAAGATACTATCAGTGAAGATGAAATTATACATGCCGCTAGTATAAGTGCCATAGAGGCCTGTGTAAAAGTGGAGATGATTACATCTTCTAGTTTTGTAAACTTAACCTCACCAATATTTATTTTCATATTATTTCTTTCGATGTTCTTTAAAATGTTTCTGATCTGCCTAGGAAGGATCTTTACGTCGTAGTACAGTCTAGAAGAACTTCCTATTGCATCATTTACGATATTTTTTGGATTGTATTTTCTCTTGTAGTACCTGCTTACGTATATTTTAGCTAGATATTCTATTGAAGACTCTGGATATATATCTGTAAGAGTACCTTCTAGTATAGCAGCTGTTTTTGCGAGTAAAACAAGTTGACTAGGAATTCTTATCTTATACATCCTCAAAAATCTAAAGGATTCATCAACTACGTCTGCCATTCTTATCTTATTGACAGGTAGATCGTAGTAATAGTGTATTAGATATGTAATATCCCTTTTCATATTATCTTCATCCACCTCGGCTTCGATTAGTCCCTTGTCATTTAAAATAAACATAATCCTATCCACATCTCTGTTTATTCCTGCGAGCATAATCGTGTTTATCGTATCGAGCATGTCGTTGTCGACTAATCCCACCATTCCGAAGTCAATAAATGCTATCTGGTCTGAATTTAGAACAAAAATATTGCCTGGATGAGGATCTGCGTGAAAAAAACCGTGCTCTAGAATTTGTAATATGAATGCCCTAGTCCCTATTTTTACAATATTTTCGATGTCTATATCATCTTCTTTGAGCTTTTCTTTGTCGGTAAGTCTAATTCCCTTTACTTCTTCCATAACTAACATTTTCTTGGTAGTATAATCAAAATATATCTTGGGGATATAAACTTCTTTGACATTTTCAAACATCTTGCCAAGTTTTCTACAGTTTACAGCCTCGAAATTGTAGTCGAGCTCTTTTTTTAACTGTTCATCTAGCTCATCTATTACCTTAGGTAAATCAAATCCGTAGTCAAGTACGAGATCTCTCATACTTTTACTAATTCTCTTTAGGATATTTATATCGCTTTTTATTAGGTCTTCTACTCCAGGCCTTTGAACCTTGATGATTACATCCTCAGAGTTTTTTAGCTTTGCTTGATATACCTGACCTATTGATGCTGATCCTATAGGTTCTCTATTAAACTCTGAAAACACTTCATCGATTGGCTTTTCAAGCTCTTGTTCGATTATTTTCACAGCTTCATCAGTATCGAAAATTTCGACGTCATCTCTTAGCTTTTCCAACTCACTGATTATATCTTTATCGAAAATATCCTGCCTTGAGCTTAATATTTGACCGATTTTAATAAATGTAGGTCCTAGTTCCTCGAAGGCTTTTCTGATTCTCTCTCCGGTTGAGAGCCCTTTTATTTCTTCATTTGGTTCAAAAATTTTAATTTTTCCAGCCACTGAATCTTTATTTAATCTGTCAACTAAAAAACTAAAGCCGTATTTGACAAAAACACCGGCTATTTCTCTATATCTTTTTAAATCTTTATAGCTTACCCTCATTACCTCACCTCCGTGAATACTATTTCTATTATACTACATTTACATATATTTTTTTTACATATTATTATCCTTTTGTTATAATTATGTTAGCAAGAAATTAGGTGGTGATTAAAATTAAATTCAATAAGTATAAAATTGATAAATACATAGACGAAAAAAACATCGTAGACGCATATAATAATAGACAGACAAAGGGAAAGGAACTCATAACTCCCCTACAATCCATAATTTTGTCTTTATTGGCAATTTTGGCTTTAGTAGTTGCCTGGTACTGGTTACACTACACCAAACCTGAGTATAAGGTTAATGCTGAAAGTCTAAAATACACATTAGAAGCAGCATATAACGATAGGGAGTTTATCGATGACTTAGATAGAATAACTCAGTTTAAGTGGGACAAGATCTATGTATATCCTCCCTATACTAGCTCAGATGAATTAAAAAAGAAATTTAAAATGAGTGACGTCAAGTTTGAAGACTCAATTTCTGAAGATACTAATCAGATAGTTTTTACAAAAAATGGCAAGGTAGTTTGTTATGTATATGGGCATCCTGACTTCTACAACATATACATCGACGTAGGAAAGGAAAAGCAGACTTTAAAGGTAATAGATGCTAAAAAAAAGCCGACATTTCTTTTGAAACAAAACGATGATAAAAATTATATACTCAAATTTGAAGGATATAAAAGCGATGGTGAAATTGGCGAAAGAGGATTATAAATAATAAAGCTGATTCATATTAGTAGATCTACTAGTATTTGAATCAGCTTTTTTATTATTTTTCGTTTTGAGATTTAACCCTGTATTTTTCGTAGATTCGAACGTAGGTATACATTAAACCGATAAGTCCTAGGGAGGATCCGACTATAAGAACGACTAACCCCCAAAGCATGTGGCCTAAAAGTACCAAGATGGCACATAGTATGTAAACCAAAGCATATGTGATCCACATTAGACCATTGGCCCTATTATAGGCTTTGATGTCGGTTACGTCTTTTTCCTTAACCCTTAAGCCTGCCCAAAAGTGCATAGGTTTAGAAAGTTTCCATGCATAAATACCTACTATGATATACATGATTCCGGTAATTAAAATTGCGATTAATAATGGGTTTTTCATTTTAAAGCACCTCGCTTAATAAATTGAGATAGTCATCGCATGAAGACTTAATATAATCTAATTCCTCATCAGTTACCTGCCTTACGACTTTTGCGGGACTACCCATGATAAGTGAATTAGGAGGAAACTTCTTACCTCCTGTGACCAGTGAGTTGGCGCCAACAATGGAGTTGTCACCTATAACACAGTCATCTAGTAATGTAGATCCCATACCGACTAACACGTTGTTTCCGATTTTTGCTCCGTGCAAGATCACGTTATGTCCTACTGTTACATTCTCACCTACTATGACATCCTCGTATCCATGTAAGACGCAGTTGTCCTGAATGTTTGAATTGTTACCTATTTTTATATCCATAATATCGGCTCTTAAAACAGCTCCAGGCCAGATACTTACGTTCTCTTCTGTATAAACGCCACCGATTACAACGGACGTTTCGTCAATATAGTTTCTTTTTCCAATTTTTGGGGTCTTATCTTTAAAATCTCTTAACAAATAGATCACCTCTTTTCAGTAACAGAATTATAGTGGCTTACTGTAAAATTACTATAGACTGGCTTCTTCAGCACCTTCGTTTTGCTCTTTATCAGTAAGCAATTTAGCCTGTATCATTATTGCGCACTCTGTTCTCTTCTTTTGCATCTCACATCCTAAATCATATGGTTTTCTGATATCTCCATTGAAGTTTACGGCATTTGCATGACAACCACCAGAACAGTAGAATTTATTCCAACATTCTTGACAGTCTATCTTATTATATACATGAGCTTCTCTAAACATCTCCTTCATATCCTCTGGGAATTTTATATCGTCATCCATGATATTTCCCATAATATATTCCTCCTTGCCCACGAATTGGTGACAAGGGTAGATATCTCCATTTGGAACAACTGATATGTATTCATTTCCGGCTCCACATCCAGTTAATCTCTTTATAACACACGGACCTTGATTTAAGTCTACAATAAAGTGGAAAAACTTAAACTTTTCCCCTCTGAGTTGAGCTTGTGCAGTTTCTTTTGCAAATTTTTCATATTCATCAAATATTTTTGGAAGATCCTCATGCCTTAGGGCAAATGGATTTGATTCATCGTCAACTACTGGCTCCACAGATGTTAAGTCAAAACCGAGATCCTTAAAATGTTTAACGTCCTCTGAAAAATCTAGATTCTCCCTGGTAAAAGTACCTCTAACGTAGTAGTACTTATCCTTAGGTCTCCTCTCTACTAATTTTTGGAACTTAGGTACGATTATATCATAGCTCCCTCTGCCACCAACTGTTGGTCTCATATCGTCGTTAACATTTTTTCTTCCGTCTAAAGAAAGTACCACGTTATGCATATGTTCATTGATGAAATCTATCTTTTCGTCGTTTAACAACATACCATTGGTAGTTATAGTAAACCTTATATTTTTGTTTTTCCCCTTCTCTTTTTCTCTTCCGTATTTTACTAGTTCTTTTACGACATCCCAGTTCATAAGAGGCTCGCCACCAAAGAAATCTACATCTAGGTTTCTTCTAGAGCCTGAGTGATCTATTATATAATCGATAGCTCTCTTACCAACCTCTAATGGCATTAGTTCAGCCTTGCCCCCGAAATCACCTTGCTTGGCAAAACAGTAGCGACATTTTAGATTACAGTCATGTGCAACATTGAGACATAGGGCCTTTACTACAGGTTCTCTATTTATAAACGCCGGTAATTTGAAATAATTGTCCTCGGTAAACAGTAGTCCCTCATCGACTAAATCCTTTATCTCATCTAATGAAGCATCTATATCTTCCTCGCTGTACTCTTTGCACAACCTTGCTTTTATCTCTTCTCTAGTGTTGTCCTCATAAAAATCAAGAATATTATAAGTTAGATCGTCTACAATGTGAACGGACCCGCTGTTGACATCCAAGACGATATTTAAGTCGTTCATATTATATTTATGAATTAATTTCATTATATACCTCCATCTATTTCTATAATTTTATTATATCAGTTATTTATAAGTGATTGCAAGTAACAAGGGATCTTTATAAATTAGCGTAATAATGTGATAAATATGTACGTCATAATTAAATAATACACACTTAAAAACATATAAATATATTTTTTTAAAAAAATAAATAAAAGATATATACTATTTATGTTTTTTATGATACAATAAATATCAAAGGAAGCTTTTCAGATGATAAATACATAAAATTATTAGGAGGTACTGAAATGAAAGGAAATATTGTTAGGTATAATTTTTTAGGGCTTGATACACATGATAAAGAAGTTTTTACTTTAGACTACGCTATTGTTTTAAACGAAGCCGATGAAGATAACAATATTAGGATTCTACCATTTACAAATAGATTCAACAAAGAATCCATGGAATCTTTTTGCATAGGAAAGGTCAATGGTTTTATAGAAGTTAGAAATGAAGGTTTTGTATCTAATGATCTCTATGTTAGATTTGACAAGATGTTGACTGTAAAAGCTGATGAACTATATCCTGTATACGCCCAAGATACTTATGGACGTTTGATTTACGATGAAAGTGGAAATAAGATTTTAGTTAAGATAGATGATTTACAGGCTAAGAGAATAGATGCTAAATTAGCTCTATATGAAGAAGGCGAAGAAAAATGCGCTTGTAATGTAATAACAAAAGCCGACAATGATTTTGATATAGACTACGAAAACGATGCAGAGAACCCTATTTTCAATCTTGGTTTTGAGGAATTAGACAAATACAAGGAATATAACTTTGAAGATCAGAAAATATTGGTGTTTTTCATTAAGGGAGATAGGTATTCTCTAATAATGCACAGATGTGAGCCTAAAAATATCGAATATAGAAATTCAAAGATAAAAGAGTATTTTGCAGTAAGAAAGATTGGCTAATTATTTCAGTCAATGAAGTAATTTTCTCTATATAATTAATCAGACAAAGGGCGTACTAAGTGCGCTTTTTGTTTGCATATAAAACGGTTGTATAATATATAGCGTTGATGAGAAAAATTTAAAGTCTAAAGATAG
>JASBZE010000001.1 GCA_029983575.1 Peptostreptococcaceae bacterium | reverse complement strand
TCGACCGCTAACTCAATCAATGTCGACGCTATACTTTCATATATAATTGCGTTTGAGAGATTTACGACTTGTTCTCTCCTTAAAAAAACATCGACCTTGAGCCCCAAGGTCACCGCAAAAAACACTATGTATTCACTTGTACTCAAAAGTTCGTAGATATCTTCTCCCTCTAGTTCAAAACCAAAGGTTTCTTCTCCTTTTACCCTCTTAAAATCACTTATCTCAAAAGCCTTTATATAGTGGACTACATCACATACATCAATGATCTTTTCTATTCCATCTTCAATCGTTTGGCTTATATCCTCGGGCACTTTGTCCCCTCTAAACTGGAGGTATTTTAATATTTCATTTCGATTGACCATAGACTTATCTAAACCAATCTTAAATCTATTTAGTTTATTAATGCTCTCAATCAAATACATACCTCCTTTTAGAAAAATACTGACTTTTTAAAAAGTTTATCACAATGTAGTGAATATGTCTACATCAATTTTCCAAATATTTCAAAAGGATGTGTCACTTTATTAAAAGCTCACATCCTTAGTAAAATTTATATTTAAATATTTTTAGATATATTTTCCAAAAACAAATCTAGTAACAGAAAGTTCAGCAAATATATTAATTTGATTTATCTCAATTCAATTTTTACATAATAATCAAGGGGTGTCAAGTTATATTTTCTGACTCCCCTTAATTTTTTTAAAAGGACCCAAATATGATTTTTTGCTCCCTTTTTTCTGTTATTTTTTTTATTATCTCTTTTTACTGAGTTTCTTAGACATCTCTTTTTTTCTCTTAGACACTGCCTGTTCATGACCAGGAAAAACTATCTTAGGCTCTTTTAAATTCTTCCTGTACACTACTATTTTCGAACCAATGGCTTGAACAAACTCACATCTCAACTGCTCACATATAAAATTTGCAGTTTCTTTTGCCTCAAGCCCAGAGTTTTCCAAAATTGTTATTTTGACAAGCTCCCTTGCTGTTAGCATCTCGTCTAGGGAGTCCAAAAACTCCCTGCTAACTCCCTCTTTTCCAATTTGTGTGATCGGTTTTATAGGATTGGCTAGAGATCTAAGATATGCCCTTTGCTTTCCTTTTAGCATACTTACCTCCATATTAATACATTTTTTATATCTTCTAGTTATAGAATTCAAATTCAAGGTCGTAAATTTTTACGGTATCTCCATCTTCTATTCCCATCTCTCTTAGCTTATCAAATACTCCTTCTTTTTCTAGGGTGCTTTGGAAAAAGTGAAGTGATTCCATATCGTCGAAGTTTACAGAATAAAGTATTCTCCTTAGGTCCTTTCCGCTCACTACGAATTTACCCTCTTCATCTATCTCATAGCTTAATCCTTCTTCTTTTTCTACATCTATTTCCGGATCAAAGATTTCTTCTTCTGTAAACAACTCTGTATCATCTATCTCACCCAAGATTTTCGATACGTAGTCTATTACATCATTTACGCCTTCTCCAGTTGCAGCACTCATCTTAAACACCTTGTAACCTTGAGATTCTATTTCTTCTTTAAACTTCTCGTAAACAGTTTGATCATAGAGTACATCCGCCTTATTTGCGACTACAACTTGATTTCTAACTGCCAACTTTTCATTATAATTTTTTAGCTCTTCATTTATCTTGTTAAAATCGTCTATCGGGTCTCTTCCCTCTATCCCACTGATGTCAACAATATGAACTAAAACCTTAGTTCTCTCTATATGCCTTAGAAAGTCATGGCCTAGTCCAGCTCCCTCTGATGCACCTTCAATTATTCCCGGTATATCAGCCATAACAAAACTATCGCCATACCTAGTCTGAACTACCCCCAAGTTAGGAGTCAAGGTAGTGAAGTGGTAGTTGGCAATTTTGGGTTTTGCCTTTGTTACCATTGATAGGAAGGTAGATTTCCCTACATTTGGAAAACCGAGTAACCCGACGTCAGCTATCATCTTAAGTTCGAGTACGACCCATCTCTCTTCTCCTTCTTTACCAGATTTAGCAAAGGCAGGTGCCTGTCTAGTGGCAGTTGCAAAGTTAAAGTTACCCTTGCCGCCGTATCCACCTTTACAGATGACAGCCTCTTCATCGTAGTTTTTTAAATCTACGATTACCTTACCTGATTTTTCATCTCTTACTATAGTTCCAGGTGGCACCTTTAGTATAAGATCTTCGCCATCTGACCCAGAACTTCTTTTTTTGCTTCCGTTTGTGCCGTTTCCAGCCTTGTATTTAGTCTGATATTTAAAATCCATAAGGGTTCTAAGACCTGAGTCGACCTTGAAGATAACACTTCCGCCTTTTCCGCCGTTACCTCCATCAGGTCCGCCCGCTGGAACGTATTTTTCTCTTCTAAAAGATACCGCACCATCTCCGCCATTTCCAGCTTTTAGATATATTCTGGCTTTATCTACAAACATATTCTCACCTCGTTTCAAAACAAAAGGGAGTGTAATAACACTCCCTCAATACTAAGCCTCTTGAGCTATTGGATAGATAGAAACTTTCTTTCTTTTCTTATCTAATCTTTCAAATTTAACTCTTCCATCAACTGTAGCGAATAAAGTGTCATCTCCACCTTTACCTACATTAGTTCCTGGATGAATTTTTGTACCTCTTTGTCTAACTATGATACTTCCAGCAGTAACTAGCTGACCATCAAATCTCTTAACACCAAGTCTCTTAGAAACTGAATCTCTACCGTTTTTAGAAGATCCAACCCCCTTTTTTGATGCTAGAAGTTGTAAGTTCATCTTTAACATTTGGAGTCACCTCCCACTTCCAAAATTTTAATATTATCGGGATACTCTTGTTCTATTTTAGTAAGTGCAAGCTTCAAATGTTCAAAAAACAACTGAGAATCTTTAAGAGAATCCCTAGTCACGAAACATTCTATTATCCCCTCATCTGCACTCACTCTTTCAAATTCTGATTTAACAATTTTTTCTAGAGAGTTTATGACGGCTATTGCATTTGATGTTACGGCTGCACATATTATATCCAGCCCAATATCGTCGTAATCTGCATGACCTGTTAACTTAAACCCTTCTATCATACCATTGTCCAATTTGTAAAAACAAACCTTAATCATGACTATGCATTGATCTTTTCTATAACAACCTTTGTATATGGTTGTCTATGTCCTTGCTTTCTTCTGTAGTCTTTCTTAGACTTGTATTTGAAAACAATGATCTTCTTAGCTTTTCCTTGCTCAACAACCTTAGCGTTTACAGTAGCTCCCTCAACTACAGGAGTTCCAACTACTAGGCCGTCTTCTTTAGAACAAGCTAATACCTTGTCGAAAGTAACTACATCTCCATCGTTAGCATCTAGCTTTTCAACGAAAATTACATCACCTTCAGCAACTTTGTATTGCTTTCCTCCAGTTTCAACTATAGCGTACATATTACACCTCCTCGGTTTTAAACTCGCCATATGGGTACTTTTTGAATCTCCAAAAAGATTTAGGACCCTTTCTGTGCGGCATCACTAGAATATTATACGGTAAAGTCAACATAAAGTCAATTGTTTTTTGCACTTTTTTGTTGAAATTTCTATAGTTAAGTCAATTCCGATAGAAATTCTACGATTTTTATAGCTTTTGTGTTTTTTGTAGAAATTTTAATCTATTTTTTTCTCGTGGTACTTGAGATCCTTGGTATATGAATCCTTAAATACTCTATATCCTTCTCCGATAACTTTCTGTTCTTTTAGAAACATATCGTCAAAAGTCTTTTCTCTATTTTGTCTAGCCATCATCATTACACCTAGGGAGTTTATCTCTGTTAACTCAATTCTATTATGATCTTCTTTGTAGAGCTTTTTTTTCATGATATTCTCTAAAGACGATATATTTTTTTTATTTTTCATACTGATAAAATCTATTGCTATAATTCCCTTGACCCCGAGTAAGTTTATCCTGTGTACAACCTCGTCAACTACCCCGATATTTGAATTGTATGCAGTGGTCTCAATACTCCCTTTCATATTTGAAGATGAGTTGATATCTATTGTCCACATGGCAGATGTCTTTTCAAATAATACATTTGATCCATTAGATAGGTAGAAACTACCTCTTCTACAATATTCAATCTCTTGGGTAAGTCCCTCAGCCCCGAATATATCATATTCTTCAAGTCTGATGTTGTCGTAATTAAAAACCTTATTTTTCCTCATTAGGTCTCTAACCAGTTCGTAGTATTTTTTCTCGTTTGTAATCAATATATCATCTTCTAGGTTTATATTTTTTATTAGGTAATCTCTGATTTCATCGGCCTGTCTTACAATTCCAACCTTTGATGTTTTTATAGAACTACATAAATCGGTAAATTCATTTTTTAATTCTTCTACTTCTTTCGTTATCAATTCTATTTTTGCATCTTTTGCCTCGGTCCTTACCAAAACCGAATCCTCAATTCCAAAACTCTTTAGACTGTCCCTTATGCTATTCTTAAGCGCCTCATCTTTTATTTTATTAGAAAACTTTATTTCATCTTTTCCTGGCAAAAATACTGAATACTTACCGCCTATGCTTATGTCATCGGTCACCCTAGCTCTTTTCTCCTTGTCGACATCTGTGACGCCCTGTACATATAGGTATTCGCCCGGGGAGTAACTTTTATTTTTATTCATCCTCATAAAGACTTCTTCATCTTTTCCTATATCGACGAAATACCCCGAGATACTCTTTACTACCTTATTTATTTTTCCCCTGTATATATTTCCTATGATACTTGGGTTATCTTTTTCTATACCAATTAACTTTACTACCTTGTCATCCTTTTTTACGCCAAGTTTTTCAAAATAAGGAGATGTCTGAATATATATGGTCTTCATCTTATTTAAACTTTGACATTGGAGTCTCTAACTTGCCGTCAACCTCAAAATACAAGTCTCTTCTGATAATGTGAACGTCAAGTGGATGCTGTTTTATTCCAAAGACATCGAGTATTATAGGTACGAATATATTCGTGTTTAAGTTTCTCTTTGAACCCGTCGCTATAGTAGCAGTCAGTACTAGTCTATCCTCGTTTAAATCTATCATGTCGAAATTTCTGATCAGCGGTCTTATATTCGTCTCGGTAACCACGCCCTTTTTATTTTTCTTTTCCACTATTATCTCCTCTTTTGAAAGGAAATCAAATAGTGCATTTTTTACAAATCCCTTTGTAAGTGGAGCATCTAAGTCTAAAAAGAATATGTATTCTCCGTATTCTATCATAGATGATAGGGATTTTTCCCCCTCACCTATCTCTACCGCTTTTATAAACTGGATTCCATCAGGTAACTTATTATTTACCTTGTCGACTAAATCCTGAGCACTTACATCGTCATCTACCTCTATGTCTACGTACTCACCTTGACTCTCTATTCCAAGCGACAGAGCATTACCGTAACTCATCTTTGGATGAGGGTTATACCCTTGAGAATATGAGAGGTCAATGCCGGCTCTTCTGAAAGCCCTGTGAAAAAGTCTCTGCACATCAAGGTGGCTGATGTATATCATATCACCTTGTTTGAAAAATTTTGTCCTAAATATCTTTCCCATTAACATAACCCCTTTCCAATTGTAGATGTATTTATACCACAGCCTTTGCAGCTAAGTCTACAGTCACTTGTAAGGGAAGCTTCCTTAGCTTTTTCATTTTCCCTTATTAAAAACTCTTTTGTGACTCCCACGTCTATGTGATCCCAAGGGAATACTTCATCGTAATCTCTCTCCCTATGAGCATAGAAACTTATGTCTAGCCCATTTTTATCCATGGCTTCCTGCCATCTTTCAAGGCTGAAGTGTTCCATCCATCCATCAAACTTAGCTCCTAGCTTAAATGCATCCAATAGCACCTTACCTAGTCTCCTATCACCTCTTGCAAAAACAGCCTCCATCATCGAAGTTTTTGAGTCGTGATAGTTATACTTTATTATCCTGTTTCTCATCAAATTAGTCAAATATTTTTGCTTATCCTTTATCTCATCTTGAGTATCTTGACCGTGCCATTGAAATGGAGTGAATGGCTTCGGTACAAAAGTCGATGTGCTGACTGTCACGGAGAATTTCTTTCTCAGTTTCCCGTCATTTACATCTCTATATATATCTATTACCCTGTATGCTAGGTCTGATATCCCTTTTAGATCATCTTCTGTTTCTGTTGGAAGCCCAATCATAAAGTAAAGCTTTACTGAGTTCCATCCCATCTCAAATGCCCTACTAGTTGCACGCTCTAAATCTTGTTCTGTCACACCCTTGTTTATGACATCCCTCATCCTCTGAGAACCGGCCTCTGGAGCAAATGTCAGAGATGATTTTCTAACCTGTTGAATTTTTTCTGCAATGTCCATGGAGAAATTATCCAACCTAAGTGAAGGCAGTGAAATCCCGATATTATTTGACGCGTACTCATCGACTAGGTAGTCAGTAAGCTCGTCAATTTTTGAGTAGTCGCTCGTACTTAAAGAAGAAAGAGAAATCTCATCATAACCGGTATTTGCTATCATATTTTTTAGTATGTCCTTTAACCTATCCAGTGACTTCTCCCTTATTGGCCTGTATATCATACCCGCTTGACAAAATCTACAACCCCTGGTACATCCTCTAAAAAGTTCTAATACTATCCTGTCGTGAATTGTATCAATATATGGAACTATCAGCTTTTCTGGATACTCTACCTCATCCATATCGCTAACAATCCTCTTTTTAGGCCTTTTAGGCGCCCCCTCTACAATAGGAAGTACGCTCTTTACCGTCATATCGTCATTGTATTTAACTTCGTAAAAAGAAGGAACGTACACGCCCTCAATATCTAAAATGGATTTTAAAAATTCCTCCTTATTTGTGTTTCCAGAATCTTTAAATGCCTTTAGTCTCTTAGCTACCTCGACGTTTACGTATTCTCCCTCACCTAAAATGGCGACGTCTATAAAATCACTCATAGGCTCTACATTATAACTACAAGAGCCCCCTACCATAATCAGCGGAAAACTCAGATCCTTTCTCTCTTCTCTGAGTAAAGGTATCCCTGATAAATCCAGCATATTTAGTATATTTGTATAACACAATTCGTACTGAAGTGTAAAAGCCACAACATCGAAATCCAAAATAGCCTCTCTCGACTCAAGTCCGAAAAGTTTTATGCCCTCTTTTCTCATTATTTCTTCCATGTCGATATCCGGAGCGTAAACCCTCTCACAATAAATATCCTCTTCCTTGTTTAAAACGTCATATAAAATATGACTACCCAGATGACTCATTCCAACTTCATACAAATCCGGAAAACAGTGGGCGTATCTCAAATACCTTTTCTCCCCGGTATTTTTATGGATTGAGTTTACCTCATTTCCTATATATCTAGCTGGTTTTGAAACCTTCTTAAGTATTTTCTCAATCGGCATTTTATTAACATCCCCATCGCCTTTTCTATTTGTTTTTCTCATACTGTCATATGAATCGATGAGTTCTTTGTTTGTAATTTCCCTTGATTGATTCAATTTGTTTTCTTTATTTCTTATCATATACATCCCTTATCTATCTCTATTGTTTTTTTATAATACATAAATTTCAATTACCACTTAAAACTTAATTTTAACACAACTTTAAATCGTATTATAAAAAGTATTTTCGTTAAAAAAAAATTAAACTTCTATTCACATTATATCACACATATCAATGTGTAACCAATGGGTTTAGAAGTTAATTTTCTTTCTTCTCATATAAACATTTAGTACTAGTCCTACACTAGCCAAAGAAGTGAGCAGTGAACTTCCTCCGTAACTAATAAATGGTAGTGTAACCCCAGTCACAGGCATCAAAGCCACAGTCATAGCTATATTTTGCACTATTTGATAGGTAAACATTCCAAAAACTCCTATAGATACAAGAGTCCCATAAAAATTCTTAGACGTCTTTGCTATATGGACCAGCCGCGATATAAAGTAGGAGTACATAATTATCGCTGCTATCATTCCAATTGCCCCTAATTCCTCGCCAATGACTGCAAAAATAAAGTCAGAGTCTTGAACCGGAAGAAAATTCTCTTGATTTTGGCTTCCGTGATATATTCCCTTTCCCGTAATGCCCCCGGAACCAATAGCTATCAAGCTCTGCATAACTTGATAATTTCCCTTTAGTTCTAAATTTTCCGGATGTAAAAACGCATCTATCCTAACTTTTTGATGATTGTCTAATGTTAGGTATATAAGCGGCATACATAGAATAAAAATTAAAAGGGCGCGCCTTACAAACTTCATGTTTATTCCAGCAACGTACATCATAGCTGCTATTATGCAGAAAAATACTATTGCCGTTCCGAGATCTGGCTGAGCCAAGAGCAGCATTATAAATGGCAGTCCATATGAAAATGCCTTTAATATATTTTTTAGGTCGTTGAGTTTACCTCTGTAGGACTCTATTATCTTTGCGTATGATAATATAAAGGTGAGTTTTACTATCTCTGAGGTCTGTAAATCAAGTGGTCCTAAGTTAATCCACGACCTAGCCCCACCTCTGATAGCTCCTATCCCCGGTATCATCGTTATACCTAACAAAAATAAACTTATCGCATACAGTAGTTTGTAGTAGTTTCCTATCTTGTTGTAATCAAAAAGAATAAGTATTACTATACCTAGACTTCCTAAAGCAAAAGCTAAAACCTGTTTGTATATCTGAGTGAAGTCCTTTGTAATATTGGCGTGGGTTGCACTGGAGAGGATGAGAAGCCCATAGCAAAAAATTAAAAGCACTATACTAATTAGTTTAAAATCAAGTTCCCTTATCAACTTAATTTGATATCTTCTTTTCATCTTCTCCTCCTCTCCTAATTATTTTCCCTGAATTTATTATACTGTTCTGTTCTCCCAGTATGATTACCTTCGTCTTTTTTTATTTTATCATCATTTGTATCTACGGTAAATCTGTTATCAGTTCTATTTAATTCACCGTCTTTATTTTCCCTATCTTTCCTATCGCTAAAATCATCATCTTTAGGGTCGATATTTTTTTCTTTTACTTTGTTGTTTTTATCCGCCTCATCACTTTTTTCAACGTTTAGATGAAAGTACTCCCCGATAATTTCTCTAATGGGTAGCAAGGCGTAATTTGACGTCTCTCCTTGAGGTATTACACAAGCTATTGCAATTTCCGGATTATCTGCTGGAGCAAAAGCCACCGCCCATGCAAATGACCCGTAGTTTGGTTTAAATGAATCAATCCTATCGTCACTTATCTTTGGATTTAACTCCTTTATCGCCTTTCTTAGATAAAATGCATTTATCTTGTCATTGTCTTCTAGCTTTACTTGAGTTGTGTTTTTTATCTCTTTTCGTATCTCCTCACGTCTTTCCTTAGACATCTGCTTAGATTTTAGCTCATTGTTAAGAGAGTCAAGCTTATTTTTCAAAAGCTCTCTTTCCTTTTCCCTCTTGTATTTATCTGAAAGCTTAAGTGCCTCGCTCAAGTCGACGCCGTAATAACTTATATGGGATTTTAAATACTCATATTCGTTCTCCGTAGGTATTTTACCGCTTTTTTCCGCAGTACCAGTCTTTGATGCAACCTCTATAGGGAAGTTTCCAAATACTGATTTAGCCGTTCCTTGAGTAGAAACCCTGACCATTCCTTTTTTTATCTCACCGAGTCTTGAACTGTCATCGAACTTAATGTCCTTTGACTTGTGCTTTTTTATGCTTACTTCACTAAAATCACTCGATACTGTCTTTTCTAAAAGGCTTAGGTCAACTAATTTTCCTCCATTTGCAATAGAAGCTGTATACCTGACCACTTGAGCGGGGTTGTATGCATTTTCTCCCTGTCCAATACTTAAGTTGAAGGTATCGGCAGTAGACCACTTTGCGAAATTAAAGTAGGTAAATACGGCTAAGTCGGCGATCTCCTCTATTTTTTCTTCCTTAACTCCAAGCTCATCTAACCTCTTCATGGTTTCTACCCTACCTGGAGTTTTATCTTCATCTATCCAACTTACGATTGTGTCTATCTTTCCTTGATAAGCACTTTTATCCTTGTCACCGTCAATACCTTTGAAGTCTTTTTTCATCCTCTTACTTAAGTCGCTCCTTAGCATTTCCTTTGTGGTTTCAAGTTTTGTCTTCTCGTCGGGAACCTTTCCCTGCCTCTCTTCTATTTCTTTATCCAATCCTGATGGCTCATCGAATCCAAACTTCTTAGCGTACTCTAAAACCTTATTTGGACCCATTTTTATAGGCAGGTCCTTGCCGCTGTTAAAATCCTTGCCAGCACCAATTGAATAGAAATATATATTACACGATTCTTGAAGTGCCTTGTACATATTTACTATTCCGTGATTTCTGCCACCAAAGTTCCATACGTAGTCGGCAAAAGTCTTTTGTCCAAGCCTTATAACACCCTTGTCGTTAATTGTCATATTTGGATTGAGTCCATTTTCTAGTCCAGCCATTGCCGTTACCATCTTAAATGTTGAACCGGGCTGAAATACACCCTGGGTTACCAAATTTAAAAGAGGGTTTGGGGCGAGTAGATCGTTTAAATTTGATGGTTGTAATTCCTTATACCTATCACTCGATATCCCCTTTGCAAACTCATTTGGATCGAAATCAGGATAACTGGCAGATGCCAAAACCTTTCCGTCTTTTATATCAACTGCTATAACTGCTCCGGAATTTGCCTTGGGAGCTGCCTCGCCAAAACTGATATTTCCAAATTTACTTTCAAAACCAGAACCGCTTCTAGCAGATTTAATTGCCTTTTCTAGAGAGTCTTCCGCAACTTTTTGAACATCTGAATCTATAGTCAAATACATGGTATCACCAGATTTAGGCGACACGGACTTTATCTCCTGACTTATTCTACCAAGGGCATCTACCTTTACTTCCTTATATCCGTCAACACCCCTGAGTTTATTCTCATAAGTTTTCTCTAAGCCCTGTAGACCGACTATATCCTCCTTGTTATAGCCTTTTTCAACGTACTTCTGTTCTAGGGTAGCCGGAATTTTTCCGACGTGACCTAGGATGTGAGAGGCTAGTTTTTCGTTTGGATAGTATCTGACTTGCTCGACAGCTACTGAAATCCCCCTCAGGTTTATTGAATTCTCCTCGACTTCAGATATTGTCTTCTCGCTTATGTTTTTTGCTATCGTAACGGGCGAATACTGCGTGTACCCCTTAGATCTGATTAGATCCTTAACTAACATTATCTTTCTAGCATTTATATCGTCATAGGAGTCGGGTATATTCATGTACTTTGTCTTTCTTATTTTTTTAAATGCCTCTTCAGCAGAAAGATTTTTATCGAGTCCATAACTATTTAGCCATTCTTCCTTTGATTTTTGCTCTATGAATTTCCAATCGACAATTGACACAGGAGGATATACTCCATTTTCGTTTAACATAGTCTGTTGCTGTTTAGGAGTTAAATTTTTGATATCTACGGGTACATTTCCCTCTTGTATAGACCTTTCAAGCATAAGCTTAAAAACGTCCTTGGCGTTCATATCCTTTGGTATCGCATTTTTATCCCTAAATCTATTTATATTTCTATCAAAAGTATAGAAGAATTTCTCGTTTTCATAATATATCGGAAACTCATCTACATACTCTTCGTTGTTTTTCTCCAAAAGCCTAATTATATTTAGACTGACCCTATTTGAGTCTTCGGCATTATTTTTATTTTTTTTGTTCAAGGCGTCACCGGAGACTTGGATCGCAAACTGGGTTTTATTTCCCGCTATAAGCCTGCCGAATCTATCTCTTATCTCTCCTCTTGGGGCCTGAACACTGAGTTTCTTATATGTCTTATTTTCTGCCAGTTCGTTGTAGTGCTCGTGTTTGAAAGTCGTCATAAACAGTATTCTGAGTACTATGGCAAAAAGACATATAAGAGAGTACTTCCTTATTCTATTTAGCTTTATATTTTTATTTTTTATTTGCATAACTTTACTGTCCTAAAAACTTTCTGACCTTGTTAAAAATAAAGTATGTTATCAGTGAATTGATTAGAGGTGTAATCAAAAGTCCGATAACCACAAATTCAAACACAGGTCCTATATTATATCTAATCGCAGTCAATATGTATCCAGTAATATTATAAATTATACTCGTAATAAAAACAAAACCAGAAACTATGACCCTATTATCTCTATATATCTTAAGCCTATATTTTGATATAAGATATGACACCACTAAAAAAACCATTGCGCTCATACTTATTATCGAACCAACCATTATATCTAATAGTACTCCCATAAACATAGAAGTGCACATAGATTTTACCTGATCGTTGTAAAGAGATGTTATGACTATAAAAATTACCAGTAGATTAGGAATAATAGCCTTTGGTAAAATTAAGTTAAGAAAGGACACTTGAATAACAATGATCAGTATTCCAATTATTATCTTTAATATTTCCTTTATCATATTATTCATAACATCACCTATCTTAAATTTCTAGGGGGTATTACAATAACGTCATCAATCATAGAATAATCTACAAAGGGCCTTATCTTTATATACTTTATAGATTTATTTTTGTCGTATCTAACCTCATCGACCTCACCAATTGGAAGTCCCCCTGGGTATATTCCTAAACCTGAAGTCGAAATAGAGTCCCCTTGAATGACGTCGGCTTCGGAATTAAAAAGGTATCCAACTAAAAACTCCTTGGAATTACTCTTTAATTTTTCCGGAAGCGAAATATTGTGAGATATAACTCCCTTGTCATTAGGATTTTTATTTAATGAAAATCCAACTGAAGTTTTCGAGTCAATCAAAGTTATTACCTTTGAATATTTCTGATCCACTTCATATACAATACCTATGACGCCCTTCTCGTTTATAACTACACTATCCTTTACAACGCCCGCGTTTTTTCCTGCGCTAATTACAAAACTCTCATAGTAAAGTCCATCGTTTTTAGCAACTGTGCCAGCTGTTATATATCTGTTTTCATCATCTAACTTATAGTAATTAAGTGAGTTTTGTAGTTCTAGTAATGAAGCTTGCGTATTCTTTTCCTTCTGCATCTTTAGAAGGTCTCTTTTTAACTCGCTGTTTTCCCTCTCAAGTTTCTCTACCCTGTCAGCATTTTTCATAAAGTTAGCCAAATCCGAGAAAAACTTCGCAGGGGTTCTCTTTATGCGATTTATTCCTCCTCCAACCGCATAAAGTGGTTGTTTTAAACTGCCCGTCACATTAGATGAAAAAGAGCCCTTTACCAATGAGGTTATAGTTACTATAACCAAAATAATAGCAACAAAGAACGTTGCTATTATTTTATAGTTAGGCTTTCGTTTCAATATTCTCTTTCTTTGATATTTCAAGAATATCACCAACTTTACTGTTTAGAATTCACTAATAATACTTTTTCGAATATCTCGGGATCTTCAATAGACTTTCCTGTTCCAAGTGCAACGCAATCAAGAGGATTTTCCGCCACTTTGACGAATAGACCTGTTTGCTCACTCACTAGATTTGCAAGTCCCCTCAACATCGCACCCCCACCTGTTAGAAGTATTCCATTTTCCATTATGTCAGAAGCTAACTCCGGTGGTGTGGCTTCCAGTGTAGCCTTTATTCCGTCGACGATCACATCTACAGTATCCTTTAGAGCCTCTCTTATTTCAGATGAGCTTATTGTAATGATCTTTGGCAGTCCGGTCATCAGATCTCTACCTCTAATCTCTTTATACAACTCTTTATCGTCATAATGACTAGATCCAATGGCAACTTTAATATTTTCAGCCGTTCTCTCTCCAATCATTAGATTGTATTCCTTTCTCACGTAGTCGACTATCGATTCATCAAATTCGTCCCCTCCTGAACGAATTGACTTAGCTGCCACTATTCCACCTAATGATATAACTGCAATTTCAGTAGTACCTCCACCTATGTCGACTATCATATTTCCATCAGGATTTTCTACCCTAATACCTGCTCCAATAGCAGCAGCCATAGGCTCTTCAATTAAAAAACTATCCTTGGCACCCGCTTGAATAGCAGCCTGCTCTATGGCATTTTTTTCGACTTCTGTAACACCATAAGGCACACAGATAGCAATCCTTAAATTAAGCATTCCCTTTTTCTCTGCAGCTTTTTGAATAAAATAAGAAATCATTGACTGGGTAATGTCAAAATCTGCTATTACACCATCTTTCATAGGTCTAATGGCAACTATATTTCCAGGTGTACGACCTATCATCCTCTTTGCCTCTTCCCCCACAGCTAAAACTTCTTTGCTGTCATCTCTAATAGCTACCACTGATGGCTCTCTAACCACAATTCCCTGTCCTTTTATATAAACTAAAGTATTTGCTGTTCCTAAGTCTATCCCCATATCCTGAGATATTTTATTGAATTTAAATAGATTACTGAAAAATCCACCTTTTTCCTTACTCATTTCTTCCTCCCGTTAATGACTATCTAATAAACTATAAATCATTGTTTTCTTTAAAGCTGTAATATTCTCCATCGCCGATGACTATATGATCGATAATACTGATGCCAACAATGTCTCCGCACTCTTTCAACCTTGAAGTCGTCATAAAATCTTGATTGGAAGGTTTGGAATTTCCTGATGGATGATTGTGAACTAATATCATAGAACACGCGCTAATCCTTATCGCATCCTTGAATACTTCCCTAGGGTGAACCAACGAAGAGTTCAAAGTTCCTACAGACACCTTGGATTCAGATATTATCCTGTTTTTTGTATCAAGCATAATCGTTCTAAACTCCTCTTTTTTCAGATGCTTCATTTCCTCTCCATAAAATCTATAAACATCCTCAGGGCTGGTTATCGTCCTATTTTCAGGGACAGCCGTAGCTATCCTCTTTCCTAGCTCGACAGCTGCAAGTATAAGAGCCGCCTTAGACTTACCAATTCCCTCATAGGCACAAAGCTCTTCGATCTTTACCTCTGTCAACGACCTCACACCTTGGTTGTAATTTTTTAATAGATTTCTAGAAACATCAATGGCACTCATGCCTTGAGTTCCGGTTCTGAGAAGTATTGCTAAAAGCTCGACATCAGTTAGATACTCAGGGCCCTTGGCTACTAATTTCTCCCTAGGCCTCTCATCATACAGCATCTCTCTAATCATAAGCGAACCACTATTATCGTATTTCAAAACTCGGTTACCACCTAATAGAACTAGTGGTATTAATAGAAGTATATTTTATCATATTACCACCTCTTAACTATTGTTTCCATATTTAAGTCTATCATTTTACAGCAAAAATTTCAATAATTACTGAGAGTTTTAAAATATTCATTAACGGGTGAAATACTTTCATTTTAATTATAGTCACATTCTTATTCATATTAAATTTATATATATTCATCCGCTAAAAAGAGGCCTTTGTACACATCAAAGACCCCTACTACATAAGATATTTTTGCTTTAAAAACAATATTTAATTCACAAAAAAGGAGGTCTATTAGACCTCCCTTAAAATTATTCTACTGGTTTAACCTCTTCAACTGGCTTAACTTCTTCGACTGGCTTAGTTTCCTCAATTTTGACCTCTTCAACTGGTTTAGTCTCCTGAGTTTTTACTTCCTCAACTGGCTTAACTTCCTCAGTCTTTACTTCCTTTTCAGCCGGCTTAACCTCTTGAGCTTTTACTTCCTTAGCCTCTTTAGGTTCTTGAGGTTTTACTTCCTTAGGTTCTGCTGCCTTTGGTTCTGGCTTAACCTCTTCATTCTTTGCTTCTTGTGGTTTAGCCTCTACCTTTTTAGGAGGAACTTTCTTTTTTCTCTCCTTAGGATTTATTGCTTTAGTAGGACACTTTTGCGCACACATATTACACTGAACGCACTTGTCAAAATCTATCTTAGCTATCTTATTTTCAAAGACAATAGCTCCGAATTTACAAGTTTTAAAACAGATTCCACATCCTATACATCCTACTGTACAAGCATCTTTAACAGTCTTACCGAAGTCTAAACTGTTACATTCAACAACGACCTCTTTATCAACCGGTTTTCTTATTATAAGTTGTTTTGGACAAATATCTATACATTTACCACAGTTAACGCATTTGTCTTCATCAACTACAGCAACTCCATTTACAACATGAATTGCATCGAACTTACACACTTGAACACAAGAGCCAAGTCCTAAACATCCATACTTACATATTTTTTGACCACCGTTAAGAGCAGCCGCAGCCCTACAATCTGTGTAACCGTCATATAGGTATTTTGTAGAAGCATTGTCGTGATTACCCTTACATATTACCTTAGCAACCTTACGAGCTCCTGTCTCAGCTTCAACACCCATTATTTCAGCAACCTGTGCCGCAACTTGAGCACCTCCGACTGGACATGCGTTAACTGGTGCTTCACCAGATGCTATTGCAGCAGCTAGACCTCCACAACCAGGAAATCCGCAACCTCCGCAGTTTGCTCCCGGAAGCACTGACAACACAGCTTCTTCTCTTGGATCAACTTCAACTGCAAATTTCTTAGATGCAAAATCCAGTATAAGACCGAAGACCAATCCTAGTAAACCTAGTACTAATATCGCAATTACCATACTCTATGCACCTCCTATAATTTGATTAATCCTGTAAATCCAAGGAATGCAATAGACATCAGACCCGCTGATATCAGCGTTATAGGGAAACCTTCAAAAGCTTCATTTACATCTGATAGTTCTAGTCTCTCCCTTATACCTGCGAATATTACAATCGCCAATGTAAAACCAATACCTGCTCCAAAACCATTTATAATGGTCTCTATCAAATTATATCCCTTGTCCACGTTAACCAACGCAATACCCAAAACCGCACAGTTTGTAGTTATAAGTGGTAGGAAAACTCCTAGCGCTTGATATAGAGAAGGTGACATCTTCTTGATTACCATCTCAACGAACTGAACGATTGACGCAATAACTAGTATAAAAGCTATTGTTTGTAGGTAAACTGTTCCTGTCTTTACCAATATCATCTGAATAAAGAATGTGATGATAGAAGCAAGAGTCAAAACAAAAGTTACGGCAACACCCATACCTATTGCTGTATCGACTTTCTTTGATACACCTAGGAACGGACAAATACCCAAAAACTGCGATGTAATAACGTTGTTAACTAATACTATACTTAAAAACAATAAAATTAATTTCATTATATTACACCTCCGCTATGCCTTCTTCTTACTCAATTTATTAAAGCCTGCAAATAAAAATCCTAGTGTTAGGAAAGCTCCTGGAGGCAGTATAAATATAAGTATAGGTTGGTAGTGAGAACCTAGTATTGCGAAATTAAGTATACTACCATTACCTAAGATTTCTCTGACAGCTCCTAGTACGAATAAAGCTATCGTAAATCCTATACCTTGTCCTAAACCATCTACTATAGATGAAACCACACCGTTTTTGCTTGCGAAACTCTCTGCTCTAGCAAGTATGATACAGTTAACAACTATTAGCGGAATGTAAAGTCCAAGTGCCTTGTCAAGTGCTGGAACGAAAGCCTTAAGCACCATCTGTACTATTGTAACGAAAGATGCAATTACAACTATGAATACCGGTATCCTTACCTTATCAGGAATTATCTTTCTTAGAGCGGATATAACCAAGTTTGCACAGATTAAAACCGCAGCTGTAGAAAGTCCCATACCGAGTCCGTTTATAGCTGATGTAGTAACGGCAAGGGTTGGACACATACCGATAACCTGCACGAAGGTTGGGTTATCATCTATTATACCGGCTTTAAATATTTTACCTAAATTCATTGATATCCCTCCTACTTAAACGAATTGTTGAACACTTCAATAGCGGCGTTCACACCATTTACAGTGGCAGTAGACGTTATAGTAGCACCTGAAATAGCAAGTATTTCGTTATCTCCCTTAGCGCTACCTTTAGCAACTACCAAATCTTTATCAGTACCTTTGCCTTTATATTGACCCTTGAAGTCTTCATCAGCTGCCTTTGCTCCTAGACCAGCTGTCTCTTGCATATTAGCCATATCTACTCCGGTAATCTTGCCGTCTTTAGATATACCAATTATCATGTCGAATTTTCCGCCGTAACCGCTTGGTTGAGTCTTAATAGTATAACCTACAACCTTGCCGCCGTTAGAACCTTCGTATACCTCTTGAGTTAATCCACCTTTGTCAGCCTTAAATCCCTTAGCGTCGATTTGCTTGAATTCTTTTGCCTCAGGTAGTACCATCTGTCTAAGTTCGTTATTAGCTTGAATATCTCTGTTTTTGATGATAGGAGCGGTAACCTGGTTAGTCAAGGCTAGACATGCAGCAGCTACTATACATATTACAAATAATGTCCCTACAACTTTTATAGTCTTACTCACTCTTAGCCACCTCCCCAAATACTCTGTTATTTACAAATTTATCTATTAGAGGAACTAAACAGTTAACAAGAAGGATTGAATATGAACATCCCTCTGGATATCCACCGTATAGCCTTATAACTGTAGTGATTAGACCTGCTAATACTGAATATATGATTTGACCCTTGGTAGTCATTGGTGAAGTAGTGTAATCTGTCAACATGAAGAATCCACCAAGGATAACTCCTCCTGCAAATATTTGATATAGGGCGAATGTCAAATTAAATCCGCCAAGTAAAAATGATAGTACAAATACAGTTGCCAAATATGTGCATGGAATTACGTAGTTTATTACTTTTTTGTACATTAGGTAAACTCCACCTAAAATTACTAGTATCGCACAAGTTTCTCCCAAACTTCCTCCGATATTACCGGTAATTAAATGTGATAAGCTAATACCTGCCTTATTCATAGCCTCTATTCCTTGAGGTCCTGTCTTTAAAAATGATAGTGGTGTAGCTACTGAAACGGCATCTAGATTCTTGCCTATCCAAGTTACCCCTGTCTTAGTCCAAGCTGTCATAGCCACTGGGAAAGACGCTAGTAGGAAAGCTCTAGCTGCTAGTGCTGGGTTTAGGAAGTTACATCCAATTCCACCGAAAAGCATCTTAACTACTACTATTGCGAAAACTCCACCTAGTAGGCACATCCACCATGGTAGTGAAGCAGGCACGTTAAATGCAAGCAGTAAACCTGTAACTGCTGCTGAATAGTCACCTATAGTATTTCTCTTCTTTGTTATCTTATTAAATAAGTACTCAGAACCAACCGCTCCGACAATACAGCATACCATAGCTAATAGCGCATTCAATCTAAAGTAGAATAATCCGGCTAAAGCTGCAGGTGCTAGGGCGATTAGTACTTGTTTCATTATGTAGGAAGTATCTTCATTCGTTCTTATATGTGGAGATGATGATACAACAAGTTTATTTACCATTATTTTATCCCCCTTATACTATTTTTTTGCGGCTGCTCTTCTTCTTGCCCCAATTTCCCTCTTAGCTGTCCTTATTGAAGGAAGTAGAGGTCTTGCAGCTGGACATATAAATGAACATGAGCCACACTCTATACAATCCATCGCGTTAACCGCTTCGGCTTGATCAAACATATTTTTTAGTGAATATGCACTGATGTATAAAGGTTGTAAAAATGCTGGACATACCTCTGTACATCTACCACAACGAATACAGTTTTGTGGTTCTGGGAATCTAGCTTCACTCTCTGGAAGTATCAATATTCCTGAAGAACCCTTATTAGTTGAAATATCGTCAGTGTATTGTGCAAGTCCCATCATAGGTCCACCCATGATAAGTTTACCAGCTTCTACACCTTGTTTTATTCCTCCGCACTGATCTATAATCTCGTATACCTTTGTACCGATTTTTGTGATCAGATTCTTTGGTTCCGCTATACATGGACCTGTAACAGTAGTTATCCTTTCAACTAGAGGCATTCCCTTTTGAATAGCATCAGATATCGCAGCAGCGGTTCCAACGTTATCAACAACTGCTCCAACTGCTATAGGAAGTGCTCCAGAAGGTACCTCTCTACCAGTACATGCATAAATAAGTTGTTTTTCTGCTCCTTGTGGGTATTTAACTTCTAGACCCACAACTTCAACTTCAGGATAAGCTTTTGCTGCCTCCATGACGTTTTTTAAAGCCTCAGGCTTATTGGCCTCTATACCTATAAATCCTTTTTTTACGTCTAGCGATTTCATCAATGCCCTAATACCAAAGACAACATCGTCTGGACGCTCAACCATTAATCTGTCGTCTGCAGTCAAATATGGTTCACATTCTGCACCATTTAAAATTACGTACTCTGCCGTAGAATTTGGCGGAGGAGAAATTTTTACGTGGTTAGGAAATGTCGCACCACCCATGCCGACGATACCAGCATCTTTTATGATTCCTACAATTTCCTCTTTTGTGAGAGTCTCTAAATCTCCCTTTGGCTTTACACTTTCATGAAGTTCTTCTTTAAAGTCGTTTTCTATGATTACACATGGAGCTTGACCCCCAGGCACATCACAGACTTTGATGTCTACAACCTTACCAGAAACCGAAGAGTGGATGTTACTTGAAACAAATCCCTGCGCTTCACCTATCAACTGACCGAGTTTAACCTCATCACCCTTGTTAACAACAGCTTTAGCAGGAGCACCTATGTGTTGTTGTAGAGGGATGTAAACCTTTTCGGGTGCTTTAGCTCGCTCAATTGCCTTAGTATTTGCGTACTCTTTTCCATATGGCGGATGTATACCTCCTTTAAATGTTAAGAGTTTCATTCCTTTACCCCCTTATTAGATAAATTAAATAAAAAGTTATTACATATAATAGTATACTATAAAAACAAAAAAAATTGTATACATTTATACGTAATTACATTCCTTCCAGATTCCTGGAAGGAATGAATTAGTTAATAAGCTTGTACTAAAACCAGCTCTTTAATTTTAACTGTATCTTCTCGCACCTAGAAGTGCTTTTTGCCAATAAGATGATCCTAGTGAATCAACTTTGACCCTGTCAGGATTTGATGGAGTACCACTTGCATGTATAAACATATTATCTCCTATATATATTCCTACGTGACTTGTAGTTCCCCTTCCAGTAGTTGCAAAATATACTAGATCTCCTACTTGATATTGGCCCTTAGCTACTGCTTTACCTCCAGCAGCCTGTTGAGAAGAAACCCTTGGTATATTTATACCTAGTGAATTTTCAAATACGTATTGAGTAAATCCAGAACAATCAAATCCTCTAGTCGTAGATCCTCCCCAGACGTATGGAGTACCCAATAACCTTGAAGCTGCCTTGACAACTTGATTTCCCTTAGCTGAAGAAGGGATTGAATCGGTCTTTTGTTGTTCCGCTTTCTTTTCCTCAATTTTTGAAGAGGCCTTGTCTGCTTCAACAGATCCATTTACGGCATTTGAAATGGCTGTAGGCTCTTCGATTTGCGTAATGTACGCACCACTACACCAACCTGTGAGACCACTGTCTGTTATAACCTTATACCATCCATCGCTCTCTTCAATAATATTCACAACTTGTCCCTTAGATGCGGTTCCAATTACAGAAGTGCTTGTTCCAGGACCCATCCTAACATTTAAGTCCGTATAAGAAACGACCTTACCGCTAGTCTTGATGTATGAAGGATCTTTTTGTTCAGTTGTAACTACCTTCACATTTTCTTTAGGAGAACCTATAACGGCTTTTTTAGGTTGGTTCTGTAGTACATTGTCTACCTTTGTATCTCCGACAACATAGTATCCACTAACCCATCCTATGCCATTTTTAGTTTGGACCTTAGCCCATCCTCCTTGTCTGTCTAGAACTTTTACCTCTTCGCCCTCACCTAGAGTTCCAATCATTTTTTCTGAAACATTGGGGTTTACTCTGATGTTCAGTCCACCGCTGCTGACAACAGCCCTGTCTTTGTCATTTTTAAACTGACTAACTGTGCCATCTTTACTTTCTGTCTTCTCCACTGAGGTTACATCTTTTTGTGCGTAATCAATTGAATCATTTGCTTTTGAATCATCCGCTTTAACGCCTTTATCTTCAGTTGATTGAGACGGTACTGGTGATGTCTTGTCATAGGAAACACTGTTTTCGTAAGACCCTAGATCACCACCGGGATTTTCAATTGAATCCGCATCAGCAGAATTCCCTTGGTCATGTTTTACTTCCAAGGCTGTTTGAGATGCATCCACATTTTCCGAAGCGTGTGCAGAACCTGAGCTAAGTGCGATCGCCACCACACCTAAGCCTGCAGCTGCTATAGCTTTTTTCATTCGAATACCACCTTTCATTTTCAGCCCAAATGTGTGAAATTAAACGTAAATCACGAAACCATTATAACAAATATCCCTTTATATATCAAGGACACTTTACTCAAAAAACAGTAGCGGTTCTCATATTTAAGCAGTTTCAGTTGAAAAAAATATTTTTATTTCGTATGTGATAGCTCAAACTCTTTTTTAAAATTTCCTTCATTACCCTATATGTATTTACTATTTCATGATAAAATAATATTGTATAATATTTTTTTGGGAGGTGCTAAAATGAAAGCACAAAGAGTTCAAAAGGTTCTTGATATGATGAAGAAAGACGATATAGCACAAGCTATAATCTCTGATTCATACGCTATTTTTTATTTAACAGGACTGAAATTAAATTCAGGAGAGAGACTTTTCGCTTTATTGCTAGATTCTCAAGGGGATCACAAACTATTTATCAACGAATTATTCCCTCTAGATAAGGATTATGGAGTTGAGCCAGTAGTTTATAACGATACGGAAGATTCTGTAGCAATAGTGGCTTCATACGTTAAAGATGGGGTTACAATAGGAGTTGACAAAAACTGGCCTGCGAGATTCCTTCTAGGTCTTATGGGTCATAAAGAGGGAAATAAGTTTATAAACGTTTCTTACATAATAGACAATATGAGAATGGTCAAAGATGCCGAAGAAATTGAACTTATGAAAAAATCTTCTAAGATCAATGACAATGTAATGGAAAGGCTTATAAAAGAAATACTCGATCCTAAAAAGAGCGAGATTGAAATGGCAGATGAACTCGTTCAACTATACAAAGAAGTTGGTTGTGAAGGAGTTTCTTTCGATCCGATAATAGGTATTGCTGCAAACGGAGCTAACCCACACGGAGAACCTGGAGATAGATATATGAAAGAGGGAGATGCCATAATCCTAGATATAGGTGGATTAAAGGACAGCTACTGCTCAGATATGACCAGAACAGTATTTTACAAGAGCGTACCAGAAAAAGGCAAGGAAGTTTACAATATAGTAAGAGAGGCTTGCGAGAGAGGTATAGCTAAGGTTAAGCCGGGTGTTAAACTTAAAGACGTTGACGCGGCTTGTAGAGATTACATAACAGAAAAGGGATACGGACCACAGTTTACTCACAGAACAGGTCATATGTGCGGCTTAGAAGACCATGATTTCGGTGATGTATCTTCTGTATCAGAGATAGTTGCAGAACCTGGTATGATATTCTCAATAGAACCGGGAATATATCTACAAGGAGAGTTTGGAGTTAGAGTTGAAGACCTAGTGCTAGTTACTGAGGACGGATGCGAATCTTTAAATAGTTTCACAAAGGATATAATAGTAATCGACTAATCTCGTTGATTTTATGATTATAAAATTTGAGGAAGATTTATTTCTTCGTTTTTCATAACTTTATGAACAAATACTATATTAATTTTATGCTTATGAAATAATGTTGATTTTTGTGAAAAGAGAGTGTATTATATTAGTATGACTGAGGTTTTCCTCGGTCGTACTAATATTTTTTTGGGAGGTTAACTATGAAAAAAGGACCTTTATCAATTCTTCTATGTTATCTTTTCTGGGGTGTCTTACCAATATTTTGGAAGTCTCTCAACGGTTTAAGCTCTATTTACGCACTCTCCTCCAGGATAGTATGGTCGTTTGTTTTTTGCGGAATCATTATTGTTTTGACAGGAGGAGCTAGTGAATTAAAGCGTGTATTTAAAAATAAAACCGAAATGAAGTTTTTGGTTTACGCTTCTATAGCAGTAACGCTAAACTGGGGCTTGTACATATTTGCGGTAGTTACAAACCACATCGTCGAAGCCTCTCTTGCGTATTTCCTATTCCCAATTATTTCATTTATATTAGGTTTTTTTCTATTTCATGAAAAAATCACTAAGGTTAAGGGCATAGCTATAGCAATCGCATTTATCGGTGTTATGATACCTATTTTCGTATATGGAAAAATACCTGTATTAGCTCTTATGATAGCCTTATCTTTTTCTATATATGGTGCCGCAAAGAAGAAGGTAAGTTGTTCGGGAATGGTGTCAGTATTTGTAGAGACGCTTATAATGACTCCACTAGCACTTATAGCTATAGGTTATTTTGAATCAAAAGGCATAGGGGCTTTGTCTAATCTAAGTGGGTTAAGTCTAGTTCTAGTTCCTATGACAGGTGTTGTGACGGCTATTCCACAGGTACTATTCGCAAGGGGTATGAGAACTACTCCAATGGCGACTGCGGGTATACTAATGTATATAAATCCTATGATGCAACTTATGATAGGTGCTCTAGTTTATAAGGAACCACTTACGAAGATAAATATCATAAGCTTTATTTTCAT
Organism: Peptostreptococcaceae bacterium; assembly: GCA_029983575.1. Classification (GTDB taxonomy): domain Bacteria; phylum Bacillota; class Clostridia; order Peptostreptococcales; family Peptostreptococcaceae; genus JASBZE01. The sequence goes on along the minus strand of JASBZE010000001.1, from coordinate 32,036 downwards.
TTGGGTTGCTATAATAATTTATATGAGTTCAACGATAAGATCAGAACGCGTAAAGATATAAGATTAAAAAAATTTATACTTTAATATATGTTCTAGATAATTTACTTCAAATTATTGATGTGTTTTAGATGATATAATTTAACTTAATTGACTCGTCGTTCTTTTGGAGGTGATTGAAATATCAAGCAGTAAGAGAAAAGGTATCGCTATGATGGTAATTGCAACTTTTTTTTGGAGTATAATGGCCATTAACAGCAGATACCTAAGTATGTACAATCTTCCATCTACTTCTATATCATTTTTTAGGTGCTTTACAGCGGCAGTTTTACTCACTCTAACCTATTTGATAAAGGATAGGTCGGTGTTTAAGATAGGAATTAAGGGACTTATTTTTTGTATTGTATACGGGGCGATTTCATACGCATTTGGTCTTACCCTCTACAGTCTTTCAGTGGAGAGGGTTCCAATTGCTGTGGCGACAGTGCTGATGTTCTCCAATCCGATTTGGGTAACCATCTTTAATTACTTCTTATTTAAAGAAGGTTTTAGCACAAAAAAAGCCATCCTCATAACAACTTGTATAATAGGATGCTTGATGGTCATAGATATTTTTGAAAATGGATCCTCTAATTTGGATATGTGGGGCGTTATCTTCGGTGCTTTTAACGGACTTACCTTTGCACTTCAGATAATAATACCTAAGATGGCAAAAAACAAATACAGCAAGGATTCAATGTTATTGTACGGATTTTGGAGTGCGGCAATAATACTTGGTATATTTGTTGATTTTCCTGGCATAAAAAATTCTATTATCAATTCTAACTCACCTTGGTTTATTGTGCTAAACATTTTATGTGTCGGGGTATTTTCTACTTATGTTGCTTCTAGTTTGTATTTAAAATGCACAGACTATATAGGAACCTCACTTCCATCTATGATGGTAGCTCTAGAGCCGATATTTGCTAGTTTCATGGCTTTCTTGGTATTTCAAGAGGCCATCAGTCCTATGCAGGTCCTAGGAGCAGTAATCGTAATACTATCTGTGATAAGCTTGGAGATAAACTTTAAAAAAAGAGTCAAGGCGTAGATATAGATAATTTACACACCCCTAGGCTTAAATAGTACAACATCAATATGCATTTATGTAACAATCTTAAAGAGGGTGGTCCTATGCTTGACCACCCTCCTTATTTGTAGCACTTAATTTCATTTAAAAATTAACCTATTTCTTTTATCTCATTTGAATCGTAATAGTATATATACCTATTCAAAAGTTCACTTTCAAATCTGGAGTAACTTCCATCTTTTTGTTTTTTTGACTTTCTAACTTCATAAAGCATGGACTTGGTATTTTCATCTTCCCTATCAAACTGAATATAAACAACCTCTGATTTATTTTCTTTTAATATATAAAATACTTCTCCTTTTGCTGTATATTCTTTTGACTTGTTACCATATTTTGAAGATAATTTTTCTCGGTATATCCTATCATAGCCACTGTCAACTTTTTTAATCCATTCATCTTCTTCCTTGTTTAATTTATTGATTTCATCCCTATTGATTTCATACTCAATGGATTTACCTTTGTCAGTTTCTTTTTCTTTTTTAGGATTATTTATATTGCCTTGGGAATCTTCATTTCTCTCAATGGTTATTAGTTTTCCATTCTGGTCTATTGTGGAATTTTCACCTATAAACTCAAAAAACTCTTTTGAACTAATAATTTCAGGATTTATCTTATAATACTTACCGCTTTTCTCATACTTATAATATGTCGGTTCATAAGAAAATAATCCCTTGACTACAATTATGCCACCATCGTATGAATACTCTCTGTAGTTATCTCTCAGTGCCATGGAAACACTAAGCCTTCCTATTAGAACTACAGTTAGTATCACACTCAAAACTCTGATTAGTACTCTTACTTTTTTAGTTCCTATAAGATTTAAGATATCCATATTCAACAATACTTCAAAGTATACCAGTGCCACCATTGCTAAACTCATGTAGTATAGTTTGTATCTAACGTCGTACAAATATATGAGTTTTGCTCCCTTTGGAGCATTTGATAAAAGTATTGCCCTAGTGGTGACAAAATATACAGTGGTTGCCACCACAAGGAAAAATACCAAATATCTTATTATCAATACTTTATTTTTTTTCATTTTTACCACAACGTACTAGAAATTTAATGCTGATAGCTATCTAAGCTTTTTCGACCTTCATCTTAGTCTCGTGATCATTTAGATCTTGAACTTCAAATCCTTCTCCATCAGATTCGATAAGCTCTACTGTTAGAGTCTCAGACTTGATGTACTCGTCAAAAGCTTCTAGAGCCTTCTTGACATCTTCATCCGCTTTGTAGTACACCCTTATATTATCCAATACTTCAAATCCACTAGCCTTTCTCATTTGCTGTACCTTAGATACAAATTCTCTAGCCAGTCCTTCCATAACGAGTTCATCAGTTAAATGAGTGTCTAGGATTACGAACATATTGTTCGCCATAGCAACGTCAAATCCCTCTTTCGCACTTATGTTTACTATAACATCATCTAATGTGAAGTCAAACTGCTCTCCATCAAGATTTACGCTTAGTTTAGCTCCTGACTCAAGTTCCTCAACAGCTTCATGTGCGTCTAACTCTGAAAGAGTCTTGGCAAATAGATTCATATTCTTACCTAGCTTTGGACCAAGCTCCTTAAAGTTTGGCTTAAGCGAGAAGTTCATAAACTCTGAAAGATTTTTTGCAAATACCACTTCTTTTACATTTAGTTCCTCTTTGATTAGTTCTTGCAAATCTCCCATGACTGCTTCGTACTTTCCATCGACCATTACAGAGTTTAGTGGTTGACGTACCTTTACTTTTGAGCTCTCTCTAGCTGCTCTACCAAGAGTTACTAGGTTACGAGTAACTTCCATCTTTTCTTCTAGCTTTTCATCAACTAAATCTGGATTAAATTCAGGATAATCCGCCATGTGAACTGAGAATTCGCCAGTTAGTTTCTGATACATCTCCTCTGATAGGAAAGGTGCAAATGGTGCTATCATCCTTGAGAACTCCTCAAGTACCTCATAGGTAGTATTGTAAACCGCCTTTTTATCTTGATCTAGTTCAGTTGTCCAGAATCTCCTCCTACATCTTCTGATGTACCAGTTTGATAGGTCGTCGTTTAAGAATTCCTGCATCCTTCTTATAGTTTTATTTACTTCAAATACCTCTAGATTCTCAGTTACTTCTTTTTTAAGATTGTTTAATCTTGATAGCATCCATCTATCTATCTCAGGTCTATCCTTGTATTCAACGAAGAAGCTCTTTGGATCAACGCCATCTGTATTTGCGTAAAGAGTAAAGAAATTGTAAGTATTCTTTAAAGTACCTACGAATTTACTCATTATCTCTTTTAATCCATCTTCGTCAAACCTCATTGGAGTCCAAGGTGGTGAAACGTAAAGAATGTACCATCTTAGAGCGTCTGCACCGTACTTATCGAACATTTGGAAAGGATCTACTGTATTACCTCTAGACTTACTCATCTTCTTACCTTCTTTGTCTAGTACAAGGTCGTTTACAAGTACGTTTTTATAAGGAGCCTTGCCTGTTACAAAAGAAGAAACCGCCAATAGAGAATAGAACCATCCTCTCGTTTGATCTATACCCTCACAAATGAAATCTGCAGGGAATAATTTATCGAAGTTTTCCTTGTTTTCAAATGGGTAGTGGTGTTGAGCAAAAGGCATCGCCCCTGAATCGAACCAACAGTCAATAACGTCAGGAACCCTAGTCATCTTACCTCCACAGCTCTCACACTTAAGATGTACTTCGTCTATATAAGGTCTATGTAATTCAATTGTCTTTGGATCCACCTCTTCTATAGCCTTGTCAGCAAGCTCTTGTCTTGATCCAACTGTTTCAACATGACCGCATTCACATCTCCAAACAGGTAGAGGAGTACCCCAATATCTACTTCTTGAAATAGCCCAGTCTTTTAGCTCTTCAAGCCAATTTCCAAATCTTCCCTGTCCGACAAACTCTGGATACCAGTTTACCCCGTTGTTATTTTTGATAAGAGTATCCTTTAGCTTAGTCATCTCTATATACCAGCTAGGCTTAGCATAATAAACCAATGGAGTTTGGCATCTCCAACAATGTGGATAGTTATGTTCTACTTTTTCCTTAGAGAATAGCTTATTCTCTTTAGCTAGCCACTTGATTATCTCCACGTCTAATCCGTCTTCCATTACGAATCTTCCTTCCCATGGAGTAGCTGTAAACTTACCTTCCTCATCAACTGGCTGAACTACAGGTATTCCGTATCTTCTACCTAGATTGTAGTCATCCTCACCAAAAGCAGGAGCAGTATGAACGATTCCCGTACCGTCTTCAGTTGTAACATATTCTCCAAGTGTTATAAAAAACGCCTTGTCCTTTAGTTCAACAAAAGGCATTAGTTGCTCGTACTCTTGATACTCAAGATCTTTTCCTTGCATCTTCTCAACAACTTCGTACTCCCCTTCACCAAGGTGTTTATCAGCCAAAGCTTCAGCTAGATAGTAGTACTCGTCGCCTTTTTTCGCCTTTATGTAAGTAACCTCTGGATGCACAGTCAAAACAACATTTAATGGCAGTGTCCAAGGAGTTGTAGTCCAAGCTAGGAAGTACTCATTTTCAGTGCCCTTCTTCTTAAACTTAGCTACAAGTGTATTGGATTTAACTTCCTTATACCCTTGAGCTACCTCGTGTGAAGCAAGACCGGTCCCGCATCTTGGGCAATATGGAAGTATCTTATGTCCCTCGTATAAAAGCCCCTCTTTATTAAATTTATCTAAAATCCAAAAAACTGTCTCTATATAGTCGTTCTCTAGTGTTATGTACGGATTTTCTAGGTCAACTCCATATGCCATCCTCTGAGACATAAGCCTCCACTGTTTTTCAAACTTAAAAACAGATTCTCTACATTTTTGGTTGAACTCTGCTATACCGTACTTTTCTATTTCCTGCTTATCTTTTAATCCTAGTTCCTTTTCTACTTGAATCTCTACAGGAAGACCGTGAGTATCCCATCCTGCTTTTCTCTTTACTTGGTATCCCTGCATAGCCTTGTATCTACAAACCCAATCCTTTAAGGTTCTAGCTACGACGTGATGTATTCCAGGATTTCCGTTAGCTGTTGGAGGTCCTTCATAGAACACATAGCTTTCTTTTCCTTCACGGTTTTTTACGATCTTATTTAATAAATCCTCTTCTTGCCAAAAATCAAATACTTTCTTCTCAGCATCTTTGACGCTTGAGTTAACCAATGGCTCAAAACCACAATGCTTGCACATAATAAATATCTCCTTCCTATAATAAAAAAAGCCCCTTGCCTAAGCAAGGGACGAAATATCCGTGGTACCACCCTAGTTCTATATTTCTATAGCACTCTAGGTCTATAACGCGACCACACGTTACCACTTACTTTATTCAGTGGAAATGCTCGGAAGTGATTTTCACATAAATTTCTTTTACCGTCTCACACCATACACGGCTCGCTGAAAATATCCATCTATGCTACTGTCTTCGTCTTCACATTTGTCAAAATATTTTATATCTTATGTTTTATTATTCTACACAAGTTTTTATATAATGTCAACACCTTTTTGAAAAATAATTTTTATTCGTTGATAAACTCTCCGTTGTCATTTATATTTAACTTGCCTTTTGATTTATCATCGGTAGCTGTACCTTTCTTTTTGATGTCGTCGCTAACTTCATCAGGCTTACTTATTTTTGAGTCTTCTTTTGAATCATCTTTGGTTGCTGTTTGCCCTACCTCTTTTGCGTCATCTCCTAATTTAGCTAATGTAATGTCTTGAGAAGAGTCATCTTTGGTTGCTGTTGCCTGTTCTTTTATAAAATCACTTATCTCCTCAGGCTTAGCAATTTCTATATCATCTTCATTTTCTCCGTTATGATTTAATATATTCATATCCATCACAGTAGTTTCTTCGTTCATATCAACATCTGACACTTCAATATCATTGGCGTCCTGTTTATAATCACTAACTACATCCTCTTGATCGATGTTTTTTTCAAACTCCCTTATCTTTATAGTCTCTGGATTTGGGAATGTAGATCCATCTATCTCGCCTGCAAATTTAAAAGCATTGTTATCTTCAACCCCACTAAAAATCTCATCGACATTTCTTGCCTCATCCTCTAGCAATGACAAAAATTTATTTCTAAATATTTTAAACTCTTTTATTAACTCATTATATTCAGTTCTAATCCTTACTACTTCATTGTTGGCATTTTCGATTATTTGTCTAGCGTTTAACTCAGCCTCTTGAACAATTATCTTAGCCTTTCTATTCGCCGCACTTGTGGTGTCCTCAGCAGCAGTCTGAGCTGTAATAAGTGTTTCTTTTAAAGTCGTCTCAATATTGGTGTACTTGCTTATTTGACCTTCAAAGAGAGCTACCTTCTCCTTTAATGCGTCGTTCTCTTTTAAAATCTCTTCATACTCGTCTCTTAATTCATCTAGAAACAAGAGTACCTCCATTTGATCAAAACCTCTAAAGGCCTTTTTAAAATCCTTATTTGTTATATCTTCTGGTTGAAACATATACATCACTTCCTAATCTATTTTATATATGGCTAAGCCATTAATTTTCTATTATCTATGATCTACAGTACTAATTTTACATGTATTTTAATTCTACCTTTTTTTGTAGTGCCATCCATGATTTCAATGTAAAATCTTCCGTGTTTTCTAACTGATATCAAACACTTATCCCCAACTTCAAAAGATGGCGAATCCACTGGTTCAAAATCCACGTGAACCATATCAGATTTTATTAGATTTTGACCTTCTTTTCTAGGTACTCCACAAATTGAACTCACTATTGAGTCGAGCCTGTTTGAACTCACAGTAATAAAGATATCCTTGTATTTTTTTTCGGGTACCCTAACGTCATCTAAACCTATCTTTCTGACAGTAACCTTGTTTTTCCCAATTCTCTCAAGACTTACCAAAAGAAAATCAACGATGTCTTCACTTAAAAAAACTTGGCAACAATTGTCAAAAATCAATATATCTCCGATTTTTTCTCTCTTGATGCCAAGCGACAATAACGAACCAAGATAATTTCTATGCGAAACATCATTGAATTTAAAGTTTCCTGTAATTTCTAATATACCTAGTTTCATATCCTCTTTTTCTAAATAAAGATAGTCTGGATATATAAATACTTTTTTTCTTTCAGCTTCATCATAACCGCCAAAAGCTAGAGAAGACAGTTCTCTGAAATTATTCATCGCAGCCAAAACGTGCCTTACCTCATATGGGTTTAAAAACTCAGTTTCCTTTATCTCGTGATTTTTTGACGCGACCCTCGCCTTATCGATCGCGCGAAGGACCTTAACTTTTAGATCTTCATCCCTTATATAGGCCACTATTTCATTTTTATCGTACATAGCTCACCTAAAACAAAGCTCCTAATGCTAGACTGACAAAAAGCCTCTTAAAAAATATCAAAATCAAAGTAGCTATTAGTGGAGAGAAGTCAACTGGTCCAGAAATAAACCTGTACATTACATTTCTAATTGGAGCCATAATAAAACTAGTCAAGCTCTCTAGTATGTTGTATATCTTGTAAAAATTTTCGCCTCTTGTAGGAATCCAAGACATAACAACCTGTACAAGTATCAGGAGTATAACGAAGTCACATATTTTTGCTAGTGCCATAAATATTGAAAACATAGTATTATCTCCTACTTAGTTTGCCATGGCAAAACGGCCTTGCTCTCTAACTCTTTTGTAATATTTGTGTCAACATCTACATTTTTTGGTGCTAAAATATAAATAGATCTAGATACTTTCTTTATGCTTCCTTCTAGAACGTAAACAGCTCCATTCATAAAGTTGAATATCAAGTTTTTATCTACAGGACTATCTAGTTTTTCAAAGTTAACTATAACTGTTTTTCCATCCTTTAGATGATCCGCGATCTTTTGGCAGTCATCAGAGTTTTTTGGTTCTACTATTACGACCTTCATAGTATTGCTAGTGTGTATACTAAGTACCTTCCCAGTATTGTGTTTAGTGTAAGAACTTTGGTGTGGCTGGTGTTGCTCGTGCCTGTAAGCAGGCTCCTGCTCCTCGTACTCTTCCTCATATCTATCGTCATAACCGTCTTGAACCTCATCGTACTGTTCAGGATCAGTAAAAAATTCCTTCATTTTATTTATAAAATTAGCCATTCGAAACCTCCCTGGTAGTTTTTTTGTTTTTCGCATTCAATTCAATTTATTATACCACATCTTGCACTGAAAATGCTAGGTTATTGTTAAAAATAGTGATATCAAAACCTCCTCGAATAACTATTTTCTTTAAAAATATCAATTTTATTTAGATTTTATTCGCTCTTTTTCCTAGGTCCAAATATAGCAGTACCTATTCTGATTATAGTAGCACCCTCTTCGATAGCTATTTTATAATCCCCTGACATTCCCATAGACAATTCCCTCATCTCTACGTTTTCTAAACTTAGGGAGTCTATTTTTTCAGCTAGTTTTTTAAGCCCTCTAAAACAATCTCTTATAACTTGTTCGTCATCGGTATTTGGAGCCATTGTCATCAGTCCAACCACCTTTATATTATTGTAATTTTTTGATATATCCTCTATAAGTTCCTCGGCAAACTCCTCATAAACCCCAGATTTAGTTTCCTCCTTGGTTATATTTACCTGGATTAATATCTCAACTATCCTGCCTATTCTCTGAGCTCTTTTTTCTAACTCATCACACAGACTTATACGATCCACGGAATGAATGAGGTCTACCTTGTCAATAATTTGCCTTACCTTGTTAGATTGTAACTGCCCGACTAAATGCCATTTTATCTGATCTCCAATCACTTCGTATTTTTTTACTAACTCCTGTGGTTTGTTCTCTCCAGCAGATTCAAGGCCATAGGTAATAGCCTCTTTTACTACTTCTGCGTCAACAGTTTTGCTAATCGGAAGTATCTTTACGGAATTTGGCTCCCTACCACATGATTTTGTTATTTCCTCAACTGAATCTTTAATTTTTTTCAAATTTTCTCCAACGCTCATAATCGCACCCCTCTTTAACACAATTATATATTAGTCTATCTTTTATTTTGACAGCTTGTCTTTTATATAGTTACCAACAACAGTAGAAAATCTATCTATGTTATTTATATATACGAAATCACTTCCAAAAATAAATTTTTCAGCATCGATATCCTCTTTTTTCCCTGTAAAAATACCCAATACCGATATATTATTTAATTTGTAATTAAAAACTTCCTTTGCCGCATCCTCAATGGCTTCTTTCCCTGTATAAGGCATAATCTCAGTACTTTGAGGCATGATTTTGTTTAGTTTGGCGGAATTATTTGGCTTGGCATCACTCAAAATTATAACCAACCTATTTGCCTTAGTGTCCTTGTTTATAATATTGTATACAGTTCTATACGCCAGACCATCCCTATTACTTCCCGATCCAACCAAATTAAAAATATCCCAATTTTTATTTAATTCATCGTTATAATCCCTGAATAGATTTATTACAGTGTAGTTAAACAAACTCCTGTACCCTACAACTCTAACCGGAAGATTTAACTCTCTAAATGCAGAGGCTATTATAAAGGCCTGTGAACTTATTTTTTCTAGCCTGTCAGACTGCGATGCACTGGAGTCTAGAAGTATATCTACGTAGAGTTTTCCTACTTCATCTCTTTGGTATTTATTGAACACCTTGTTGTCCCCGACTGCCTTTGCCCTCCATATCCTGCTCGCATTAACTGTTCCATAAGTTTTTACTTTTTTTGATATGTCCATGTCCTCTAAAATATATTTGGTTATAACCGTCTTTAGCTTTGAAATCTCCCTTTTAAACTTAGCTGAATTATACTCGAAATATTCTATGTTTTTATTTCTCTGTTCTTCTTTAATCTTACCAAAATAATTCCCATTAGGAGTCTTAGGGTGAACTCCACTTGAAAAAAATACCTTACAACCCTCATGGATACCTTTGAGGTCGTAGTTTATGGAGTTTTGAAATAGCTTAAATCTACTATCCATCAAACCATATGTTTCATTTATTATCTTAAATACAGAATCGTCGATATCATCAAAAACAATCGCCTTCTCGCTTGTATTTTCCATCTCGGCCTTAGTATCGCCTTTGTCTTTATCTAGCACTATCAAGTTAGCAGTACTGAAGTCAGCGGAGAAAACCTCATTAATCTCAAGTTCATCTTCGGATTTTACCCTTTGATTTCTACTTTTCTTTTTGTTTTCTACTTTGATTTTATCCTCTTTAGAAACGACATTTTCCCCAAGTGGATCATTTTGCTCATTTCTAAAGTTTAAATTTATATAGAAATATTTACCAAAGATCTCTGATAGAGTAAAAACTATCCTATCATAATCGTGAACTCCCTCTAAGCTCCTTATTTTTATAATAATCTTCCTCACTACATCCCTGAAATAGAGAGTCTCATTTTTTTGGCTTAAATAGTATGCGTACTCTATTTCCTCTTCAGCTGTTAAATCCTTAAACTTCTTTGAGCTTAGTCTAGTGATGTTGTCCTCTATAAATTTATTCCTTATTATTTTCGCTTGAGGTCTCGATTTTATCAGGCTATCTTTAAAACACATATCTAAAGCGAGCTCACAAACCTTGTAAAAAGTATCTACGTGATCAGTGTTTTCAGTTATATTGTAGATATATCCTGCGAGTTCGTTTATATTGATGTGTTTATACGCTTCACCGATCAACATATATCTATAGAATACAAAACTATCGTCATCTTCTTCATCAAAAATCAGATGAGGTGTTTTTGAATAGTCTTCCCACAGGGTCCATACTATATTGTTTTTTCGGCTTTTTATCATCGATATTTCTTCGTAATTTCTCGTTTTGATCATCTCCTAATTTCCTCTTCTAAATACCTCTTCTGCAGATAAGTTCTGAGGAAAATTTATCTTTATCACATCATTTATAATCTCTTTTTCATAAGAGTCAAAACTTTTATCCAATATACCCATCTCCAAAGCGCTATATAAGTCCAATCCAACTTCAATCGCCTTGAGCGAAGATAAAAGTCCCCTTAAATCCACGGATTTTGATGATATTTCTGAGTTCAGAGCCTTCATCTCAAGATCTTTAAACAATTTTACAAATGAAATCCTGACATCATCTTCTAAGCTGAAGTCATCTTCTATTACCTTTTCTAGATTATCGTTTGATATGATTGGCACATCTATAATTAAAAACCTAGATGCCAATGCTTCGTTTAGTTCCCTAGTGCCTGAATATCCGTAATTCATTGTCGCTATAAATCTGGTCTTATCTTTTAGCTTAAATAAATCATAACCTGGTACGTCGATTTCCCTCCTGTAGTCAAGTGCCGAGTGAAGGACGGAAATAGCCTCGTTTTTTGCCATGTTAATCTCATCTAAGATAACGAACCCTCCCATCTGAGCTCCTCTTATCACAGGTCCTTTTTTCAAAATAACCTGATTGTCTACGAAGGTATCCTCTCCTATCAAACTTGATGCGTCCGTTCCGACATTTATTGACACATTCCAAATTGGCCTGTTGAAGATATAGGCTAGGTTTTCTGCCAATAGGTTTTTACCCGTTGCCTTTGGTCCGCTTAAAAGAATGTGATGCCCCGATAAAATACCTGCAATCGCCTTATTTATTACTTCCCTACCGTAAAAAATCTTAGGCTTTGAAACCAACCTCTGCTTGGCGTCATCGTCTAAAATATCATCTTCTGCTCTAAAATCAATTATCTTATCTATAAATCTTTCATTAACTTCTATTTTCTTTAAATAATCTATGAAGTCTATTTTACTCATAATTAAACCCATCCTTATACTTTTGTTAATTCAATTATACATTATCGCGAAAAAAAAGACCAATGAGAATATCTGTATAATTATGTTTACCCCAAAAAAAACTAACTCACGAAAAATATCGTAAGTTAGTTTTTTGTGTGTATTTAGAGGTTTATTAATGCCCTTATTTATTTAACAAATCCTTTGAAAAAATTTGACAATCCACTTAAAAAAGAATTTTTTTCTTCTTTATCGCATTCTATCTTATACTCTTCATTCATAAAATAATCCTGCGAATTAAATGGTGGCTCTTCGTTTATAATTTTGTGTAGTCCTCCATCTTCTCCAAATTTTCTTCCCTTTACATTGTCGTCAAACTGCTTATTCATATAATCTATAACCCTATTTTTAATTACTGGATCTAAGACTGGACAGAGAAGCTCTACTCTGTGTTCGGTATTTCTAGTCATAAGATCGGCTGATCCCATGTACACTGTAGGGTCTTCCTTGCCGAATACATAAACCCTCGCGTGTTCCAAAAACCTTCCCACTACCGAATGTGCTTCGATATTATCTGTTTTTCCTAGCTTCCCAGGAAGTAGACAACAAATTCCTCTGATGATCATCTGAACTTTTACTCCATTTTCTGAAGCTTCTTTTAGTTTATCTATAAAATCTCTATCCGTAAGTGAATTCATCTTAAAAAATATAAAGCCGTCCTCTCCTTTTAAAATCTCTTTGTCCATTGATTCTAAAAGAGATATTTTTAGATTTTTTGGAGATTGCAAGAGATGGGAGTAGCTTACATTCAAATTACCTATAGTCAAATTCTTAAAAAACTTAACTGCATCCTTCCCAATTTCATCATTTGATGTCATCAAACAAAAATCTGCATATCCGTTAGATGTTTGTTCATTGTAGTTTCCTGTTCCTATTTGAGTTATATAAGACCATCCATCATTGTCCTTAAGTGTAATTAGGGCAATTTTTGAATGCACTTTAAAACCAGCCATACCATAAATTATATTGCATCCCGCATCGAATAGTTTCTTAGAGTAGTTCAGATTGCTCTCCTCATCAAACCTAGCCCTCAACTCCATAAGAACCAATACCTCTTTGCCATTTTCAGCAGCACGGCACAATGAGTCGACTAGTCTAGAGTTTTTAGCCAGCCTGTAAATAGTTATCTTTATGCTAACCACCCTATCATCTTGAGCCGCCTGTTCTATTAATTTCAAAAAACTGTCCATGCTATCATATGGATAGCTTAAAAGATAGTCCTTTTTTTTGAGATCTCCGATAATATCATGCGAAAAACCTATTTTGTCGCCAAGTCTTGGCAGGTAGTTTCCATAATAATTTTGAGATATAAAATCCTGACCGAGGTAATCCTTGAGCTCTGATACGTATTCCATAGAAAGAGGAGAATTTGAAGAAAGAATTTGTTCTTCTCTAATATGGAGTTGTTCACATAGGAATTTTACGATATTTTCGTTTTTTCCTCCGCTGACCTCAACTCTTACAGCTTGAAGCCTCTTTCTTTTCTTGAGTATATCCTTCATAAACTTTCTGTAGTCGACATCTCCATAATCCAATTCATCATCGGCGGAAAGATCCATATTTCTTGTGATTCTTATAATGTTTTTTGAGATAATCTTGTAATCTGGATAGGCATCCTCTACAAATTCATAAATTACATTAGACCTTCTTATATAAGGGTGCCCTGTTGAAGTCGGTAACTTGATTAACTTAGGAAGATTCTTTGGAATCGCCATAATCCCATATGACCTAACTCCTTTTCTCTCTAGTTCTAATATCACATACTCTTGTAGATTCTCTAAAAAAGGAAAAGGCCTTGCCACGTCAATCGCAAGAGGAGTTAGTATAGGAAGAGCGTAATTTTTAAAATACTTGTGTACGGCTTTTCTCTGTGCCTTTGATAACTCTTCTATCTTTAGATTATATATACCCTCTTTTCTAAATTCATGTTCTACTATTGAGTATACCTCATCCTTTTCTTTATATATCTCCCTAAGTGCCCTATAGATGGTCCTCAGCTGCTCTGAAGGTGTCAATCCGCTTTTGTTGTCACATTTTGAATCGTCAATCAAAGCAAGGTCACTTAAACCACCAACTCTAACCATCATAAATTCATCTAAATTAGAACAAAAAATACCAAAAAATTTTAGTTTTTCAAATAGAGGTACTGTTTTATCCAGCGCCTCCTCCATCACTCTCAAATTAAAATTCAGCCATGAAAGCTCTCTATTTTGAGTGTAACTGTAATCTGTCATTTTTTAATCCTTCCTTCTGTAGTACAAATATCCTTCTCTAACTCCATTTTTACAAACGGTTAGATTTTTTAATCCATAATACATCATGAGTTCTGATAGTATTATCATTCCTGGAACCTGAGTGTGTATCCTCTCTGGAGTTACTTGCAAGGATTTTTTGATAACTACCTGATCGCCATCAATATATTTACTAATAATTTCTTTTATCTGCAAAATGTCGGCGCTTTTGTTATCTTCCTTGTCATAAACTTCCTGAACTATGTTCCCACATGCACGAACCGTACCTCCGATTCCATATACATCTTCTGTACTCAACTTCGCCATTTCATTTTCTTTTAGTATTTTCCTGACATGGTTGATCATAGTCTTGCATTCTTCTCCTGTTGGGATCACACCGCTTACGAATTTCGTATAAAGAGATAGAGAACCCTCAGGAATAGAAACGCCCTTATAGTATCCCCCGTCTTTAATCAAAATGATTTCTGCTGATCCACCGCCTATATCGACTATATATCCCGATTCGACGATGACCTCGTCTCTGACCCCTAGGTAGTCGCAATAACACTCCTGTTCTCCGCTCAATAACTCTACTTTAAGTCCGGTTTCCTTTTTTACCTTTCTGAGTACGTAATCGGAATTTTCAATATTTCTTATACTTGCAGTCGCAAAGATATACTTTTCCTTAACGCCTAAATCGGATATGATCTTATCAAACTTACTTAATATCTTTATAAGTTTGCTCACACCGGCCTCACTCATCATATTATCAACTACATATGATCTTAGTCCTGCAAAATTTTTTTTGTTGAATATCGATTTATAAGACTTGCTGGTTTGCTTATAAATGTTGAATCTTACGGTGTTTGATCCTATATCGATCACTGCGTATCTGTCATTTAGTCCCATATTTCCTCCCATTCTAATCAATAACCCTAAGTATATTTTAAATTAGCAATGTAAGGTTTATGTAAAATTTGCGTAAATTTTCAATTCAGAATATCAATATACAAAAATGGCTGTATCGAATATTTCTATACAGCCATTTTTAAAGGATTATTTAAGATTTATACTTTATCAATTGATTTATTTATTCTTATTGAGATTATATATTTCCTCAAACTCGGTTTGCCTTTCCCTCGTCATTAGGTTAAATACAGCGTCTTTAGGTGTGACCTTACCCTTGATGACATTGTATATTGCAGTAGTTATCGGCATCTCTATACCCATTTTTTTAGATATCTCATATGCCACCTCAGTAGCTACCACTCCTTCAACTACCATCTTGACCTCTTCTAGAGTTTCTTCCATTGATTTTCCTTGCCCCAACAAAATACCTGCTCTTCTGTTTCTTGAGTGCATCGAAGTACAAGTAACTATTAGGTCTCCAACCCCAGTAAGCCCAAAGAAAGTATTTGGTTCAGCACCCATAGCAACACCTAGCCTACTTATTTCACTGATCCCCCTAGTCATGAGAGCAGCCTTGGCATTGTCTCCATAGCCTATTCCGTCGCTTATACCAGCACCGAAGGCTATTATGTTTTTTAATGCCCCTCCTAACTCTGCTCCAACTAAGTCATTGTTTAAGTACACTCTAAAAGTTGGGCTCATAAAATAATCTCTTACCATTTCAGCCTTTTTCATATCTTTTGATGAAACTACGACAGCTGTCGGTATTCCCCTTGAAACCTCTTCTGCATGTGAAGGCCCAGTTAAGGCTACATATGTATTGTATGGAACCACTTCTTCGGCTATCTGACTCATCCTAAGCCCCGTACCAATCTCAATTCCCTTTGACACTCCTACAAGTACCTGTTCTTGCTTTAAAAATGGCTTGAGGTTTGTCAGAGCATTTCTGAGTTGTTGTGATGGAACTCCCATTACTATTATTTTAGCGTCCTTTGCTACCTCTTCCATATCCGTTGAAACAAATATATTGTCTGGGAACTCTACCCCAGGCAAAAACGCCTCATTTTTCTTTTCTTTATTTATCTCATCAGCTTGAGATTGGCTAAGGGTAAACATACTAACGTCATACCCCTTGTCGGCTAATTCTAATGCCAGGGCGCAACCCCAGCTGCCGGCACCTATTACACTTAGTTTATCCATAATACCACCTCAGGATTATTATCCTATCCTTTCTGTCCTAATTTTCTCTCATTGCCGTTAATGAGCCTAATAATATTTTGTCTATGCGAAAATATCGTCACAAGTGCTAAAAA
The DNA here is from genome assembly GCA_029983575.1 of Peptostreptococcaceae bacterium. Classification (GTDB taxonomy): domain Bacteria; phylum Bacillota; class Clostridia; order Peptostreptococcales; family Peptostreptococcaceae; genus JASBZE01. The sequence continues at coordinate 15,667 of JASBZE010000001.1, read as the reverse complement.
CACACATGCAAAAGTGTACAATCTAGGCTTGTGATACATAAGGGAGAATAATGGAGATAGTGTTATTGACACAACCGAACCCAAGCTTATATATTTGGTCAATATCACTATAATTATAAACAAAAGCAAGCTCGTAAGCGTCACCACTGGAGATACGACTAACATAGCCCCAAGAGAGGTCGCCACTCCTTTACCTCCTTTAAATCCCATATGAACCGGCCAGTTATGCCCGCAAACAACTCCAATTACGGCGAATAATTTTAAAAGTCCTATATCGCTGCCTGTGTATTTTGAAATCAATATAGCTATGACTACAGCAAGTACCCCTTTTAGTACATCACCAGCAAATGTAATCGCTCCGGCTTTTTTACCCAAATTTCTAAGAACGTTAGAAGTTCCCGCATTTCCAGAACCCATAGTCCTGATGTCTTTTCCGCTCATCCTCTTTGCCACAATATAGGAAGTCGAAATCGTGCCTATGAAATACGAGATAAGTAATATTAAAATTATATACATAGTCTACCTTCTCTTTTTCTTTTCCTTTAATTCCATTTTTATAGGAGTTCCTTCAAATCCAAAGTTTTCCCTGATCTTATTCTCTAAGTACCTTATGTATGAGAAGTGGCAAAGCTTATAATCGTTTATAAATAAAGTAAACTTTGGAGGTTTAACCCCTGTCTGTGTAGCGTAGTATATCTTTAACCTCTTACCCTTATCTGATGGAGGTTGATTCATCATAACAGCCTCTGCTACAATTTCGTTGATAACAGATGTAGATATCCTCTTGGCGGCTTCTTCTGAAACATAGTCCACCTTGTCTAAGATTTTATCTATCCTCTTTTTTGTAAGTGCTGAAACAAATAGAATCGGAGCGTAAGGCATAAACGGAAACTTTTCTTTTATGCTTCTCGTATAATTTGAGACGCTCTTGTTGTCCTTATTTACTAAATCCCATTTATTGACTACAAAAATGCAGGCCTTTCCTTCGTTGTGAGCTATACCGGCGATTTTGGTATCCTGTTCAGTTACACCTTCTTCAGCGTCTATAACGATGAGAACTACATCAGCCCTATCCACCGCAGACATAGCCCTTATTACTGAAAATCTCTCAACATTCTCATAAACCTTGCTCTTTCTCCTTATTCCTGCAGTATCTATTAACATGTATTTATTCTCTCCAAGTTCAAAATACGTGTCTATAGCATCTCTAGTAGTTCCTGCTATTGGAGAAACTATTACTCTATTCTCTCCTAAAATCGCATTTAATATGGAACTTTTTCCCGCATTTGGCTTGCCTGTAATGGCGACTTTTACAATGTCCTCATCTAGTTCAACATCTAAGTCTGCAGGGAAATTCTCAACTACCTCATCGAGTAGATCCCCGAGTCCCATGGAGTTGGCCCCTGAAACTGGATGTGGAGTACCAAGTCCAAGCTCGTAAAAGTCGTATATATTATCTAATTTATTAATATTGTCAACCTTATTACAAACTAGTATTACTGGCTTGTTAGTCTTTCTTAAAAGTTGTGCTATCTCCTTGTCTGCACCAGTTATACCGGTCTTGCCATCGACTATAAACAAAATGATATGCGCCATGTCCATAGCCAACATAGCTTGATTTCTCATTTGTGATAGTATAATGTCATCTGTATTCGGTTCTATACCGCCTGTATCTATAATAGTAAAGTATTTGTCTAACCATTCTACTTCTGCGAATATCCTGTCTCTCGTAACACCCGGTGTATCTTCCACTATTGATATTCTCTGGCCTGCAAGTCTATTGAATATGGTAGATTTACCAACGTTCGGCCTGCCGACAATGGCGACAATAGGTCTATTTCCACTCATAAAATTTCCTCCTAACTAAAGTTTTTTGATATTAAATAAAACTCTGTCCATGATATTATACCATAAAAATAAGGGTAAACCCTAAGGTCTACCCCAAATTGACTATTTTATTTTTTATTTTCTTTCTTACCTTGACTTAGTTCTCCCTTAGTGCGCTCAGTTTGCATGAGATTAAGCTCTTTCATAAATGTCTCAATATCTTTAAATTCCCTATATACAGAAGCAAACCTCACATAGGCAACCTCATCAAGTTCTTTTAAATTTTCCATAACTATGTTGCCGACTATGCTCGAATCTACCTCGTCAGTATAGTCTCTTCTGATATCAGATTCAATCTTATTTACGACATTGTCGATCTGTTGAACACTTATAGGTCTTTTTTCGCAGGAACGAATTATGCCGGATTTTATCTTATCTCGATTAAATTCCTCTCTCCTCTTGTCCTTTTTGATGACCATGATAGGAGTCTGTTCAATTCTCTCATAAGTCGTAAATCTTTTTTTACAGTTTTCGCACTCTCTTCTCCTCCTGATGGAGTTGATATCGGTATGACGCGAATCTATAACCTTAGAGTCTTTGTATTTACAAAATGGGCACTCCATAACTTACCTATCTCTTTCTTAAGAAAGATGGGATTACCATCTCAGTATCGTCCTCCAAATCAGCAGTTTGAGCACTTTCAAAATCCGCATCATCAAAGTAATCATCTTCTACTTCATGTTCATCTTCCTCACTAAAAGGTTGACTTATATTTGACGCTCTTGTTTCAGATGGTCTTGATTCAACCTTACGACTTTGTTGTCTAGTCTGTGGCTTTTGAACGTCTTTTTTTGCAACTGTAGATTTATCGTCTGCTAAGTCAGTTGCTATAACAGTAACAGATACATTATCTCCGAAGTCTTCCTTGATCATAATACCAAATATCAAGTTTACATCAGGGTCACACATTTCCTTGACCATCATAGCTGCTTCGTTACATTCTAGTATTGGTAGATCTGGTCCACCTATGAAGTTTAATATAACTCCCTTTGCTCCATTTATTGACGTCTCTGTAAGTGGTGAGTCTATTGCTTTCTTTAAAGCTTCTACAGCCTTGTTCTCTCCGCTTGCAGTAGCCATACCCATATGAGCAAATCCCTTGTCTTTCATTATAGTAGTTACGTCCGCGAAGTCTAGGTTTAGCATAGCAGGTTCAGCTATAAGTTCAGAAACTGATTTGATTCCTTGCTTTAATACTTCGTCGGCAATAGAGAATGCCTCTAAGAAAGATGTATTCTTTTGAGCGAGACCGAGAAGTTTTTCATTTGGTATTACTACCAGGGCGTCAACGCTGTTCTTTAGCTCTTCTATACCCTTTGTAGCATTGTCATTTCTAACCTTTCCTTCAAATACAAAAGGCTTAGTAACTACACCAACTGTTAGCGCTCCTAGATCCTTAGCTACTCTAGCTACAACAGGAGCTGCTCCAGTACCTGTTCCACCGCCCATTCCAGCAGTTACAAATACCATGTCAGAACCTTCCAGCATAGCTTTGATATCTTCAACGCTCTCCTCAGCTGCCTTAGCTCCTATCTCTGGGTTAGCTCCAGCTCCAAGACCCTTAGTTAATTTTTCACCAATCTGAGCCTTATTATCTGCCTTAGATTTGCCCAAAGCCTGCATATCTGTATTCAAAACAATAAATTCCACTGCGCTTAGCCCAGCGTCTATCATCCTGTTAACAGCGTTATTTCCGCCGCCGCCAACACCAACGACTTTTATTTTTGCCAAGCCCGCATCGTATTCGTTATCAAAATTCAGCATAATAATCCTCCCTACCTATCATTATGTTATTTATATCCTGTCTATTATATAATACTTCTAATTGCTATGTAATTGCAATATTTTTAATTAATTCTACCATATAATTTTGATTTTTTGTACATTATATGGAAAATTTATCAAACTTTATTTATAAATACTTTCTTATTTCATGGAAAATTTATCAAACTCTATTTATAAATACTTTTTTATTTCTTCGTATATCCTCATAAGGGCTTCAGGTTTACCCATCTTCAGACTGGCTTCATCCATACTTCTTAGCTTTTCTTCATCAGTCAGAATAGACATGACCGCGTTTTTTAAGCTATTCTCAGTAAGCTCAGCTTCTGTAATACAAATGGATGCACCTGCTTTTTCAAGACTTCTAGCATTAAACTCCTGGTGGTTTTCCGCCGTATAAGCCTTAGGAACTATTACCGACGCCTTTCCCTTTGCAGTTATTTCGGCAAGTGATATAGCGCCTGCACTTCCTATCACCAAATCTGATGCAGCTAGTGCGTTTGCCATGTCATCCAAATAAGGTATCACCCTTTGATAAGGCTTTAATTCTAGACCCTCTAGCTTAGATTTCATCGATTCAAAGTATATCTCCCCTGTCGCAAAAATAAATGCCGCATCGATTTTAATCAACTCTTCTATAAGTGGTTTGATTACATCATCAATCTCTTGAGATCCCCCACTTCCTCCATAACAAAGTACCATTTTCTTTTCAGGATCTATATTTAGAGCTTTTCTAGCTTCCTCTCTAGTCGTCTTTAATATCTCATCTCTTACTGGATTTCCCGTCATGACCAGTTTTTTTCTAGCGACCTCCGGAAATTTTTTATGAGAATCCTCAAAACTTGTTAGAACCAGATTTACTGTTCTAGAAAGTAGTTTGTTAGTTACTCCCGGGTGTGAGTTTTGTTCGTGAACCACAGTATTTATACCCATTTGGCTCGCCTGCCTCAAAACAGGACCACTTACATAGCCCCCTGTTCCTATAACGAGATCTGGTTTAAATTTCTTTATTATCCTCTTGACATCACCTTGAGCTTTAAGAGCCATGAGTATCCTCTTGACATTATCGAAATCAATCTTTCTCTTAAGTCCTTTGACGCTAATAAATTCTATATCAAAACCATTCTCTCTTACTAACTTACTCTCTATACCAGCCCTAGTTCCAACAAACAATATATTGGCACTTGGATTAAGTTCCTTGATTTTTTTTGCGATCGCTATTGCTGGGTAGACGTGGCCTCCTGTGCCACCACCTGATAATATAATATTCATCTTTACTTACCTGTGGATTTTATACGCGCTACATTCTCTTTAAAATCCACTCCTCTTTCCTCGTAATTATTGTACATTCCCCAACTCGCGCAAGCTGGTGAAAGTAGAACCGTATCTCCTTTTACAGCTGAGTCATACGCAATTTTTACCGCTTGAGCCATATTTTCCGCATGAACAACATCATTTATTCCGTTTTTTCTTGCACTTTCCTCTATTTGGTCAGATGTTTGGCCGAGGGTTACTATTCTTTTGACGTTTCTTTTTGCCTCACTCATAAGCTCGTCGAAGTCACTCTCTTTATCATATCCTCCAGCTATCAAAATCAGCGGGTTATCGTAAGCATTTACAGCTTTAATAGTAGAGTCAGGGTTTGTTCCCTTTGAGTCGTTTACAAATTTAACCCCGCCTATCTCATCAACGTATTCAAGTCTGTGTTCTACGGCCTTGAAGTTTTTGATAACATCGGTAATCACATCTCTATCTATATCACACACCAAGGCAAAGAGAATTGCAGCCATATTGTTATTTAGATTGTGAAGTCCAGGAAGACTGATCTCGGAGAACTTACAAATTACGTATTCATCCTGTCCTGGCATATTGACTACTATATCATCCCCATTTAGATAAATTCCTTCGACTTTCTCCTTAACAGAAAACCATAGTATATTCGCTTTTACCCTTTTATTTAATTTCTTTAGTTCCTCATCGTCGTAGTTGAGTATACAGTAATTATTTTCATCTTGATTTCTAAATACATTGTACTTAGCTTCCATGTAATTTTCCATTGTATGGTGCCTGTTTAAATGATCAGGTGTTATATTGAGTATACTAGATGCATATGGCTTGTAATTTTCTATACTTTCAAGTTGGAAAGAACTAAGTTCTGTTACTAAATAGCTATTTTCATCGGCCTTGTCTATAACATCTATAACTGGGCTTCCGATATTGCCCACTACGTATACATCCTTGCCAGCCTTTTTTAAAATATCTCCAGTAAGTGATGTCGTCGTAGTCTTTCCATTAGTTCCAGTAATTCCTAATATTCTAGGTCTGTCATTTAGCTCATATGCGAGCTCTATCTCCCCTATTACTCTCTTGCCCATTGACTTAAACTCTCTGACAAAGTCTAAATCAAGAGGCACTCCAGGAGACACTATCATGGTATCGTATTCGTCTAATTTTTTCGGTCTATCACCTAGGATGAGATCAAAATCCCCAATTTTTCTTACTTCTTTTAATATATCGTTTAATTCTTCTTCTGTTTTTGAATCATTTATGCTTACTTTCACACCTCTGTCATTTAATTTTTTTAAAGTGGAAAGGCCAGTCCTAGCTAGACCAATTATAAGCACATTCTTTCCATTGAAACTCACTTTATTACCTCCTAGCCGGTAAATTTTTTCACTTAAAAAGGAGATTGAACATTCAACCTCCTTATAATTATATCATTTTAATTACATTATAGCAATCATGGTACTACCTACTTGAATGTAATTACATCTTCTTAATTACATTACTCATTTACACTTTCGTTTTTGCTGAAATGTAATTATATCATTTTAATTACATTATAGCAATCATAGTACTACCTACTTAAATGTAACTATATCTTCTTAATTACATTATTTATTACATTATAGCAATCACGCTAATAAGTGCCAGTATAGTCTGAGCCAGTAAAAATACAGATACGACCTTTGTCTCCTTCCATCCGCCTTGCTCAAAGTGATGATGAAGAGGCGACATCCTAAATATTCTTCTTCCCGTTCTCTTAAAGTGTATAACCTGTATGATTACACTAAGAGCCTCAGCAAAGTATATACCTCCGATAAAAGGTATTAGAAGTGCTGTATTTGTAAAAACAGCAAAGGCTACAACTGCTCCACCGAGAGCCATAGAACCCGTATCCCCCATAAACACCTTGGCAGGATTTATGTTGAAACACAAAAATCCAAGGCAGGCACCAAATGTCGCTGCACTCAGTATTCCGACGTCCATATTGTTAAATAATACAACTGCCATTATCAGATAAAAAACTGAAACTACAGATGTTATACTTGAAGCAAGTCCATCTAAACCATCACTCAAGTTAACTGCATTGACCGTAGCTATTATAATAAACATCATAACCGGAACGTACATAAACCCTAAGTTCAGTATAAATGACGTAAATGGAACGGTTAACTGTGTTGAGTTTATAGATGTCTTATACCTAAACATCGCTATTATAAATGAAAGGGCTAACTGTAGCACTATCTTTTGATATGCCCTAAGTCCTAGATTTCTAGAGTTTTTAATCTTTAAAAAGTCATCTAAAAATCCTATAAGTCCAAAACCGACTATGGATAACAAGCCGACTACCATATTTATGTTAAGCCTGACTTTTATAATAACCGCTAACAAAATGGCAATTATCATCATGATTCCACCCATAGTAGGAGTCCCAGACTTGATCATATGTGATTTTGGCCCCTCTTCTCTTATTGTCTGCCCAAACTTAAACTTAGTTAGCAGCGGTATAAATATAGGTCCCATGATTAACATCAGTAAGAATGAAATCAATACTGTAAATGTTAACTCCGCCATATTAATCATTTTGACCTCCTCCTATTTCTACGAGCCTTTCAACTACCTCTTCAAGACCCATCCCTCTAGATGCCTTGACTAAGATAGTGTCTCCATCTTCAATATATTTTTCTATATTTTTTATAAGGTCTTCTTTCTTATCAAAATGTACACAGTCATCGAAGAACAGACCATTTGTCATAGCCTCTTCTCCTATAAACTTAGACAATTGTCCTACTGTGATGAGCTTATCTGAGGAAAAAGCGACCTTTTTTCCGACATTTCTATGTGACTGTTCAGCAAAATTTCCTAGCTCAAACATATCTCCCAATATAGCAACTTTTCTACCCTTGGCGATAGAAAGTACATTTAAAGCCGCTATCATAGAATCTAGGCTCGCATTGTAGGCGTCGTTTATAACGACATACTTTTTAGTTTTAATGATCTCCTGCCTCATATCAGTTGGCTTGAAATTAAGTAGGCCCTCTCTGATTTCTTCCATGGTCATATTAAATTCCAAGCCGCACAAAATAGCTGACATAGCATTAAAAACATTGTGATAGCCAGCTACTGGAATTTCAAATTTATACTTTTCTCCGTCGTATTTTATCGTAAAAGACGTCCTCTCGACTGAATCGTTGACCTTGATTAAAGATACGTCATTTGCAAGCCCTGACCCGAAGTATTTTACCTTGTAAGTAGGCGAAATATACCTTACAGTTTCTAGGTACTCGTCATCTCCATTTAGGATGAGGGTGTTGTTTTCATCAAATCCCTTGGCTATTTCCATCTTAGCCCTCAATATATTTTCCCTACTTCCAAGTTTTTCTATATGAGAAGTTCCTATCAAAGTTATAACTCCAATTTCAGGATTGACAATATCCTTTAGATATTCAATCTCTCCCAGACCAGTCATACCCATCTCAATTACCGCAACCTCATAGCTATCGTCTAGCTTTAAAATGGTTAGCGGCACTCCAAATTGATTGTTGTAGTTTTTTTCATTTTTTAATGTCTTGAATTTATGGTTTAACACAGAGAATATAAAGTCCCTGGTAGATGTTTTTCCTACACTTCCAGTCACTCCAATTACTTTAAGATCAAAAAGCTTTCTGTATTCCCTGGCTAAATTTCCAAGAGCTATTTCTGTATCATCAACCTCTATAAAACTTATGTCATTTATTTCATCACGCAACGAACGCTTAAAATCATTGTAATTACCGTTGTTTTTTTGGACGACAAAACACCTGCAACCATTATCGTATGCAGATTTCAAGTATTTGTGTCCGTCAGTATTCTCCCCGATTATAGAAATAAATAATGCGTCTTTGTTTGCAAGCCTACTGTCAATTACAACATCAACTAGGCTCGCCTTTTCATTATTACTGACCAAATTGCCAGACATATAGTCAGCAATTTTTCTAATCGACATCTCTATCATATATATGCTCCTTGTTTATGTTTATACTGCAACATTTTATATTTTATCAGATTTTTATATTTTTGTCCATAATTTTAAGCCTAGCCCGCCTATGTCAACCTAGCCTATTCACAAACGTTAAACTTAGCTAATTTATGCTAAAAAACCGAATATTTGATGGATTAGATTATATTTTTTCTGCTATCCTAAGTTTTGCACTCCTTGACCTAGGATTGTTATGAACCTCTTCTTTGGATGGTAGAATCGGCTTTCTCGTTATTATCTTTACCTCTTTTTTCTTGTCACAATTACAAAACGGTAACTCAGGAGGACATATACAATCCTGCTCAAAGTATTTGAACTTGTTTTTTACTATTCTATCTTCAAGCGAATGGAAAGTTATGATACATATTCTACCTCCCTTTGCAAGTATGTCTACCGCTTGGTCCAACAACCTCTCTATTACACCAAGCTCGTCATTTACCTCTATCCTAATAGCTTGAAATGTTCTCTTTGCAGGGTGGGGACCATCTTGTCTCGCCTTTTTAGGAATCGCCCTCTTAATTATATCGACTAACTCCCCAGTAGTTTTTATTTCCTTGTCGCTTCTGTAATCGGAAATAAACTCGGCTATCCTCTTAGCCCATCTTTCCTCGCCGTAGTCACTTATAATCCTAGTTAGATCTTCGGTGCTGTAATTATTTACAACGTACCTAGCGTCTAACTCCTGTCTGTCGTCCATCCTCATGTCAAGAATCGCATCAGCCATATAAGAAAAACCCCTCTCTTCCTCATCTAATTGATGAGAGGAAACGCCTAGGTCAGCAAGTATACCGTCGACTTTTGTATATCCCAGAGCATTTAGTTCATCATATATATTCTCAAAATTACTCCTGACCAAGATGACCTTCTCACCAAATTCTGCAAGTCTCTCCTTAGCGACCTCGATTGCATTTTTATCTTGATCAAAGCAAATTAACCTTCCATTTTCAAGGCGTTTTGCTATTTCTTTAGAGTGTCCTGCACCCCCTAGGGTACAGTCCACGTAAATTCCGTCCGGCTTAATATTAAGCCCTTCGATACACTCATTCAAGAGTACAGAAACATGATTAAACTCCATTTCTACCTCCATTTTTCTTTTTCATGATAAAATATCCCACTACCCCCACTAGGATAAACACCAGGCTAATAACCTGTGCCATCCTCAAGGGACCTAGCATTAAAGAATCCGTCCTCAGACCTTCTATAAAAAACCTGCCTATAGAATATAGAGAAATATATAAAAATGTAATCTCCCCATCAAATTTACTCTTTTTTCTCCTTAAAAATAATATTATAAAGACAATTATATTCCACAGGGATTCATATAAAAACGTCGGATGTACCTTAGTTCCATCTACAGTAATCGCCCACGGTAGGTTTGTAGGACCACCGTGAGCCTCTCCATTGATGAAATTTCCCCATCTACCAATTGCTTGAGCAATAGGAACTCCTAGTAAAAGGGTGTCTGCAAGCTTTAAGAAATTCAGATTTTTTGCCCTGCTGTATATGTAAGCTGAAACTATACCACCGATAAGACCTCCGTGAATCGCAAGGCCTCCACCCCTGATATCAAGTATTTCAGATGGGTTTGAACCGTAATAATCCCAGCTAAATACAACGTAGTAAAGTCTAGCGCAGACAACGCCCACAGGAATAGCAATTATCACGGCATTTAATATCTTATCTTCATCTAGACCCTTTCTCCTCGCCTCTTTTAAGGCTATGTATATCGCGATTGCCATACCTATTCCTATGAGGATTCCATACCACATTATATCGACGCCGAATACTGTAAAAGCTACTCTATTCATCTTCAGCTACCTCTTTTATTGATTTTCTTCCTATTAGCACAGTAGAAGCCTCGAGATTTAAGATTTCCCTAGTATATTTAATTACGTCTTCAAAACTTATATTCTTTATTAAATCTAGCATGTCCATAAAGTTAAACCCGTCGAAAGCTCCTGAAATAAATGCATGGGCTATGTTGGTCATCGCATCCATAGATGCTATAAAAGAACCTGTATACCTCTTTTTCTCTAGCTCAAAATCCTCATACTTTATTCTATCTTCGATATCGCTTTTAATTATTTCTTTAAGTGCACCTACTACTTCTTCTGGATACTTGGTCTCCCCAAGTGCCATAGCAAATCCGTATTTTAAATTGCTAGTGTATGAAAAAGAAAAGGAGTCGTTGATTAATCCTCTATCGTACAAATCGTTATGTATTTCGCTTCCCCTGTCAAACAACAACCTAAGTCCCATAGATTTACATAAGTCTATATACTTTTGTTTTTTGGCGGGATTTATATAGTCTTTCATAGTCGGTATTTCATTTTCTTTAATCGCAAGCATAAATATTGGGTTTGCTATGTCTAGGTCTAAATACTTTTCCTTCGTAGCAACTTCTCTCGGTTCGCTCGGTTGAATGCTCTTTGGTCTAGTGTACATCTCGTTGAATTTAATGGTGATGTCTTCAAAATCCTTACCCTCTATCAAGCCACTTCCCTCAAAAGTAAAGGGTTCATTCTGATTTACCTCAATCTTTGAATAAGATTTTACTACATTTTCTACTACTTCATCAAAATCCAGGTCTCCAACTACAAAAAGCGTCATATTCTCAGGCCTATAAAAAGTATTGTAACAGTCGTAAAGTTCTTTTACGCTCATTGAACTAACACTTTCTTCAGTACCTATGATGTCGATATTTAGATATGAATTTACATATAGGTTTCTAAGTAAATTATAGTACATCATCGAATACGGATTATCCTCATACATCTTCATCTCCTGAATTATTATCCCCTTTTCTTTTTCGACGTTCTCCTCAGTAAAATATGGGGTATTCACATAACTAATCAAGTGATTCAAACCAGAAAAGAAGTTTTGAGTTCCAGAAAAGTAATAAGCCGTCATCTTGTATTCGGTAAAGGCATTTGCGTTCAGTCCCATATCGGAAAACTTGTTAAATGCATTTGAACCATCTGGCTGCTCAAACATCTTGTGTTCTAGAAAATGAGCTATTCCAGCTTTAAACATATGAGGTTTTTGACCTCCATGAGGAATGAAATTTAAATCCAAAGCTCCAAACCTCGTTGCCAACATCGCATACTTTTCCTTAAAACCCTTTTTGGGAACAAAATATATTTCAAGACCGTTTTGGAGTATACCATGGTATATGGTCTCGTTTATAGAATCAAAGTGTTTGATCTCATATTTGATCTTATCCATCTACATCTCTCCTCTCATCAGATATACAGTCTCTACATTTACATTTTTAAAAGCCTCTATAATCTCTTCTCTAGTTACCTTGTTTATACACTCGATTACATATTCCGGAGTTCTAAAAGTGTTAGATATGATTTCTCCGTTTATAAAATTTGTCTTTCCGGCAATTGCGTCAGTTGCCATACTGTAGCTGTTTGTCAACATACTCTTTGCATTTTCAATATCTACGTCGGAAAAATCCCCGTTTTTCATTTTTTCTAAGTCTAACAATATAAGGTCTAGAGCTTTTTTATAATTTTTGTAATCTATACCTGCAGAAACTATTATAAGACTCTTAAGTTGATGAATACCTGAACCAATGGAATAACAAAGGGAGTTTTCCTCTCTGACGTTATTGAATAATATTGAGGAAGCCCCTCCTCCGAATATATAGTTTCCCAATTGAAGTGGGAAGTATTTTTCTGCATCTTGTATATCTGTATTTCCTGCCAAACCTATGAGTAGCCTAGCCTGTGTGACGTCTTCCACATCTTCTACGTATCTTATCTCACCTTTTTTTCTTATATATTTTTCTCTTTCTATTTTTACAGGTTCAGATCTATCTACTTTAAATTTTTTTTCAAATATCTTCGCTATTCTATCAACATCTACATCTCCCTCGGCGAAAATCTTAATCCTAGAAGTGCTTATGACTTTCTTGTAATGTTCATATAGCTTTTTCTCGTCAATGGAATCTAGATCTTGTAAGTATCCCAGACCATTGAGCCCATATCTTTCGCCATTACACATATTCTCTAGTAACCTATTTAAAGCTAGAGAACTCTTGTCGTTTATTTCCGCCATAATCTGAAGTCTCAAGTTCTCTATTTCTAGATCTACTATTTTCTTAGAAAAACCTCCATCTTCAACTAATGGATCTAAGATCATCGATATTAAAAAATCAACGGCCTCATCAAAAATAGACTCATCTAAATACCTGTCGTTTGGAAATACCAAGCTAAATTCCAATTCATGCCTCTCAGCTTTTTTTGAGCAGTTTGTAAAAAATACTGAGTTGTACATTTCTTTTGACTTTCTCTGAATGTCAGTGGTACTAGGGTATTTTCTACTGCCTTTTTTAATTACCTCAGTTATTAATGTGTTTAAGGTAATTTCCTCTCTTTCAAGTGGCCTCTCAAGTACCACGGATATTAGATTCGTTTTAAATTTATCTTCTTTAATTGTAATCAAATTTACATCTTTATATAATTCTTTTACCTTTATATTTTTTTCTTCAAGTATATTTTTCATATCCTACCTCCATATGTATATTTTACACTTAATAGAAGAATTTTACACCTTTATTTTTATCTGCTAAATATTACTGTCTAAATTAATTATACATGACTAATTTACATACTTAAGTTATTTCTACATACATTTAAAACGAAATCATTTTTAAATTTACTCTTTTATGGTATAATTTTAATGTATTATAAAGAAATCTATGTAAAATGTTCGTGTTTTTTTGCGAATAAAGTTCGCGTATTTATAAATGAGCTATGTTCTTTTTTTATATGTGAGCAGTGGTCAATTTTTTAAACGAACTTCATAGGATAGTTATAAAATAATAGTTTAAATATAGTATAGGAGTTGAAACAATGAAATTAGGAATAGTGGGACTACCAAATGTCGGTAAGAGTACCCTTTTTAATGCCATAACACAGGCAGGTGCGGAATCAGCCAACTATCCATTTTGCACTATAGATCCAAACATCGGCGTAGTTGCAGTGCCGGATAAGAGGCTTAACGTTTTAAAGGATATGTATAATTCAAAAAAGATAGTACAAACAGCTATAGAGTTTTGTGATATAGCCGGGCTTGTTAGGGGAGCTTCTAAGGGTGAGGGACTTGGAAACAAGTTTTTGTCAAATATTAGAGAGGTCGATTCAATAGTTCACGTCGTTAGGTGTTTTGAAGATTCAAACGTCGTTCACGTCGACGGAGCTGTGGATCCCCTAAAGGACATAGAGACGATAAACCTTGAGTTGATTTTTTCCGATATAGAGATCTTGGAGAGAAGGGTTCAAAAAACAAAAAAGGCAGCTAAGGCCGACAAGAGTTTGTTAAAGGAATTAAATATTATTGAAGATATTATAAAGACCCTTGAAGGCGGAAAAACTGCAAGGACTATGGAATTTAACGATGATGACATACCATTTGTAAACTCGTTAAACCTACTTACATATAAACCGGTAATTTACGTAGCCAACGTGTCTGAAGACGATTTGGCCGATGACGGTAACTCAAATGAAATGGTTCAAAGAGTTAGGGAGTTTGCTGCTTCTGAAGGATCAGATGTTGTCGTAATATGTGCGCAAATCGAAGCAGAGATATCAGAACTTGAAACCGATGAAGAAAAGCTAGAGTTTTTAGAAACCCTAGGACTTTCACAATCAGGTTTAGATAAGCTAATCAGAGCGTCATACCACTTACTAGGTTTAATATCATTTTTGACAGCCGGTGAGCAAGAAGTAAGGGCTTGGACGATTAAAAATGGATCTAAGGCACCTGAAGCTGGAGGAAAGATACACTCTGATATAGAAAGAGGATTTATCAGGGCGGAGACAATAACCTACGACGACCTTGTAGAAGCTGGCTCAATGGCAGCAGCTAAGGAAAAAGGTAAGGTAAGACTCGAAGGAAAAGACTATGTCGTTAAAGATGGAGATGTAATACTCTTTAGATTTAACGTATAAAATATATTTTGTGGAGGGAAAAAATGGAACTTATTTACACAGGAAAAACAAAAGACGTATACAAAATGGAAGACGGTAATTACCTACTAAAATTCAAAGATGACGTTACCGGTGTCGATGGTGTTTTTGATCCAGGTGCAAATACTGTTGGACTTACTATGGAAGGCGCTGGTAGAGCAGCTGTAATGCTAACTAAGTTTTTCTATGAAAAACTAAACTCTATGGGAATCCCAACTCACTACGTAAGTTCAGATATCGATGAGAGGACTATGATCGTTAAACCTGCTGAAGTTTTCGGTAAGGGTGTAGAGGTAATTTGTAGATATAAGGCAGTTGGTTCTTTTATGAGAAGATATGGAATGTACGCTGAAGAAGGTCAAGACCTAGATGCATATGTTGAAATAACACTAAAAGACGATGATAGAAACGACCCTCTAATCACTTCAGACGCTTTAGAGATGTTAGATATAATGACTAAGGATGAATATGAAGTTCTAGTAGAAAATACTAAGAAGATTGCTGAAGTCGTTAAGGATGAACTTAAAAAGAAAAACCTTGATCTATATGATATCAAGTTTGAATTTGGTAGGGTTGGAGAAGATAAACACATCGCTCTTATCGACGAAATTTCAGGCGGTAATATGAGAGCTTATATGAACGGTGAGTATATCGAGCCACTTAAACTTGAGCAAATCATGTTAGCCGATGTAAAATAACACATTATAGTTTACATTAT